>CAZABG010000005.1:0-9501 GCA_964483465.1 uncultured bacterium | reverse complement strand
AATTATTATATAGAAAATAAAAATAATGCTGAGATTGAATATAAAAGAGCAGAAGAGCTTTTTAGTTTAGGGCTTATTACAAAACAAGAACTTGAAACGAAAGCTACTGCCTATAGACAATCAGTACTAGATGCGGAACATTCTCAAAATCTGATCGGCAACTTAAATACGGTAGAAAATCAATACCAGTTAAAAGCGCCCTTTAGCGGAACCTTAATTGAAAGACACCTGGTTAAAGGAGAATGGGTCGCATCGAATGAAACGTTATTTGTTCTTGCAGACCTGAAGGAATTAAAAGTGGAATTCCCCCTCTTTCCAAGCGAGTCGGGCCAGATTAAAAGCCATGCCAAAATCAAAATGCATGATAAAGAAAGCCGTTTAGAAGGAGTGCTTCCTCATATAGAAAACGAGCTCGCTTTAAAAGGTTTTGCTCTCGTTAAAAATGAGGATCATCGTCTTTATCCAGGATCTTATATCGATTTAGATATCGTTCTATCCGAACTTTATGCGCCCCTAGCTGTCGAACAAGAAGCCGTCTACGAAATGGAAGGAAAGCCGCATGTATTCGTAAAAAAGGATGGCGGCTTTGAAGCGCGCGAGATTGAAATAGGCAATCAAGACGATCAGTATGTGGAAGTGATCTCCGGCTTAGAACCTAATGAAATTTACTGTTCGAAAAACGCGTTTCGCATCAAAGCGGATATGGGTAAAGAGGATGTAGAACACGATGATTAAGAAAATCCTCCATTTTTCCATTTACAACCCCTGGATTGTCGTATCGCTTACTTTTATAGCAGCCGTATTTGGCTATTTTTGTTTGCGCGATCTTCCGATTGATGCTGTTCCCGATGTCACTAACAATCAGGTGCAAATCAATTTTGTAAGAGACGGGCTAACCCCTCTTGAAATGGAAAAGCAGGTGACTCTTCCCGTTGAAAATAGCTTAGCCGGAATCCCGGGACTTGAAGAAACCCGATCGCTTACAAGAAATGGATTTGCTCAGGTAACCGCCATCTTTGAAGATCATGTAAATATCTATTTCGCAAGGCAGCAAATTACAGAGCGTCTTGCTGAAATTAAAGATGAGCTTCCAGAGGGAATTGAGCAGCATTTAGGGCCGCTTGCGACAGGTCTTAGCGAAGTCGCGATGTGGATCGTAAAATATGATCCAAAACCCGAAGGCGATTACATAACCCCTGAAGGCCTCATCTTAAAAACGGAAAAAGAGAAAGCGGCTTACTTAAGGGAAGTGCAAGACTGGGTGATAAAACCCCAGTTAAAAAATATCCGAGGCCTAGCAACAGTCGACTCTATTGGCGGATATGTAAAACAAATTCAAATTACGCCCGATATCAATAAACTGATCCAACTGAATTTAAGCTTAAATGATTTTATCGATGCGATAAGCGGAAATCTTGCCGCGGCAGGTCCCGGTTCGATCGTTAAAAATGGAGAGGCTTATTTAGTGAGAGTGGACGGTAAAATCCATTCTATCGATCAGCTCTATTCGATGGTAGCAGCACAGACAAAGCTTGGCCCAATCTACTTGAAAGATATCGCAAAAATAGAGTCAGGCTTTGAGCCAAGGCTGGGTTCAAGCAGCGCAAACGGCGAAGAAGTCGTAACAGGCACCGCTTTAATGCTAATGGGAGCGAACTCACGGACAGTTGCTGAAAGTGTGGTTGAAAAATTAAAGGATGTTAATTTAACCCTTCCCCCATCGATTAAAGCTGAAGTGCTGCTTGATAGATCAGAGCTCGTAGAAAGTACCATCGCAACCGTCGTTACAAACCTTAGCGAAGGGGCTTTGCTTGTTATATTGGTTCTCTTTCTTTTCTTAAGCAATTTTAGAGCCGCGCTCATTACGAGTTTAGTCATCCCTTTTGCGATGCTGATGACGGGCATCGGCATGTTCTACGCTAAAATCAGCGGGAATTTGATGAGCCTTGGAGCCATTGACTTCGGCCTTATTGTAGATGGAGCCGTTATTATTACAGAAAACGCGCTTAATCGAATTAGCATCGGCGCCGATCGTAAAGAATCGCTATTGAATGCCTGCATTGAGATGATAAAACCCTCTCTTTTCGGCCAGCTTATTATCATTATCGTTTATCTTCCGATATTATTGCTTGGCGGCGTTGAAGGAAGAATGTTCCATCCGATGGCATGGACGGTAATTTTTGCGCTTATCTCCGCGTTCATACTTTCGATTACCTTCATTCCTGCAGCTCTTTCCCTATTTTTAAAAGGAAATGAAGCCCACGAGAATAAGCTTACTTTCTGGTTAAAAGAGGCTTATCGTCCGTTACTCGCCTCTTCTTTAAAGCACCCTATTAAGCTTGTATCCTTTGGCTGTGTTCTCCTTGTTCTATCGACTCTTTTTTATAAACAACTCGGAAGCGAGTTTGTTCCTGCCCTTGATGAAAGAAATCTAGCTCTTCAAGCCCTTCGCATCCCTTCCACCGCGATTGACACCTCTACCGATATGCAGAGAGAAGTAGAAAAAGCGCTCGCCCAAATCCCTGAAGTCAAAACCGTTTTTTCTAAAACGGGCACGGCCGAAATGGCAACCGATCCCATGACGCCGAACCTTTCAGATACGTTTGTCATCTTAAAAAAACGAGAAGAGTGGGAAAATCCTAAATTGCCCAAATTAAGTCTGATTGAAACGATGGAAGAGACGCTATCGGCAGTTCCAGGCAATCTTTACGAATTTACTCAGCCCATCGAATTGCGTTTTAATGAACTTATTGGAGGCGTCAAATCGGATGTCGCGATAAAAATTTATGGCGATGATTTTGAATTGATGGGAAATGCAGCTGATAAGATTGCAAAGTCGGTAGGAAAAATTCCAGGCGCAAAAGACATTAAAGTCGGCCAAACAGAGGGTTTACCCTCTTTAGACATCCAATATAAAAGAGACGCGCTCAGCCGCTATGGCATAACTCTTAAAGACGGTGTGGATGCTTTAGAGACAGCGATTCAAGGGAAAACAGTGGGCCGCTACTATCAAGGCGATCGTCCTTTTGATATTGTTGTAAGACTTGAAACGCCTACTTTAAGCTCGATAAAAAATCTGCCGCTCAAAGCAAATATAAATTATCCCCCCTACATTCCTCTATCAGAGGTTGCAAAAGTAGAGGCGATATCAGGTCTTAATGAAATTAAAAGAGAGCAAGGAAAACGTTTTCAAACCGTTGAAGTGAATGTTCGGGGTAGAGACCTTGGGAGCTTTGTTGAAGATTTAAAAGAAAAGCTGCAAAATGTCGAATTACCTAAAGGCTACTGGATTGAAATCGGGGGGCAATATGATCATCTGCTTTCATCGAAAGAAAAATTAAAAACCGTAATTCCATTAAGTTTTGGGCTTATTCTCCTACTTCTATACGCCGCATTACGTTCATTTAGACTCTCTCTTGTCGTATTTACTGCCGTTCCTTTTGCGTGGATCGGGGGAATACTTGCTCTCTGGTTTACAGGCATTCCTTTCTCCATTTCCGCGGCAGTTGGATTTATTGCCTTATCGGGCATTGCTGTATTAAACGGCCTTGTGCTTCTTACTTCCATCGAACGGAAGCTCGAAACCCATTCCGTTTACGATTCTATCTATGAGGGAGCGCTTGAAAGATTGCGTCCTGTATTCATGACAGCCCTTGTCGCCATGCTTGGCTTTTTGCCGATGGCATTATCCCACTCACCCGGTTCTGAAGTTCAAAAACCTCTCGCTATTGTCGTGATTGGCGGCCTCTTTTCTTCAACGCTATTAACCCTATTGATTCTGCCTGCTTTAACAAAGATCGTTCTACTTTCAAATAAAGTACGTAAACCCCTATCATAGATGAAATATAAATCTGAAAGTTCGTTTCTTTAATGAACTTTCAGATTTTCATAGAGTCAATTGCAAAACTCATTCAGTACGGTATTAATTATGCACATTCAAATCTTAAAATTTAGATACATTGATCAAGATCTTCCCTCGATTAATAATTTTAAAAACGATAAGATCGATGAACTATTCGCAAAAATATCTGAAGCTCAAATAAGCGATAGACCAACAACAAAAGCAACGGTGTATCTCGGAGAGAAGACTGCAGTATTAAAATTATCAACTAGAGAACATAACGATTCAACTTCATATGATGTTAGATTTTTCAATTTTTCAATTAATCTGCAAATTCAGACAGACGCTATTGCGGTTTACAAAATCTTTTCGGAGGAAAGTAGGGTCAATGAAGGCCTTATATTCTCAAAAAGTAAGTCTAGTGTTCCAAATTAAACAAAGATAAAAACCGGCAAATCTATGAAAATTGAAAATTTATTAACTTACGAAGTAAATAAAAGAGCTGAAGCAATAAAACAAAACTCAAATTCTAACGCAGTTAGATTGGCAGATGCTGCTCTTGAATTAATGAACAACGAAGCTTTTACAAGTAATCCAAAACAGTTTCTTGCCGACCCGATTCATTTTAATACTTTAAGCCCTTTTCATAAAACTGTCATAACGGCAGTTTACGGCATTTCTTTCCGTCATTGCATAAAGTAAAATCTAAAAATGGTTTTTAAGAGTTCTTGAATCTAAGAGGAAAGTTGAAGCAATCTTTAATGCTTTCCTCTACTCCTTAAATAAGTTTAGATAATGAAACCGAAACAAAGGTTCAACGTCCAAGGGCACGGTCTCTTTCAAGCTTCATTCATATCATTAGACTTCTTTCCAAATTCCATTAGGTCGCTAAAATTGCTCTTTTTGGCAGTTTTATCGGAAAATTTTGCGACCGTATGTCCGCATACGCTCTCAAAATTTTACGGTAAATCTGCACAAAAATTGCTAATTTTATCAACCCAAGCAAATTTCGAAAGAAGTCTATTTTATCCTAGTAGCTTTTTCTATACTTAAAATAGTGAAAACCTGATCGTGGAAAACGCGTAGATATCATAAAGAGGATTAAAAATTAGATGCGCTTACAAATTGTAAACCTGGATAATGAATCTAATCAAAGTTATGAAGCCTTTCTCCTTTTTGGAAAAATTGGAGAAGGCCACCGATGCAAAGGCTGTTTCAAGGCTATTCATGAGAGTCAAGTAGAACGAACAAACAGCATCGCCGCAACGATCTTTATTCAAAATAATGTCCTGATTTTATTTCATTGGCATGTTACTCCAAAAGGAGCCAAAATTGAAGATGAGACCGTTCATTCCAAAAATAAAGACCATGAAAAGATGTCGCCTAAAGATTTGTTTGAATTCTTAATTCTTAATTCTCAGGGCCGTACAAGAAGGTTTTGTCCTGCATGAGCGCTGCGTTAGAGTTACTTCAAAAGCCTAAGTCCATTCAATCCCACAATCACTGTTCCCCCTTCATGCATGACAACCGCAAGCCAAAGGGGAACAAATCCTCCAAGAGCAGGTATCGCCGCAATCAGAATCGCAAGGGTAGCTATAATGAGATTTTGTCTGACAACACTTCGTGTCTGCCTAGATTTTTTAAAGAGCCAATCTAACTTTTCAATAGAATCTTGAAGAAGCACAACATCTGCGGCATCGACAGCTGCGCGAGATCCACCTTTTCCCATTCCAATCCCAACAGTTGCTCTTGCTAAAGCGGGGGCATCATTAACACCGTCGCCTACAAATGCAAGCGATTCTTCTTTTGATAGTTTCTCAACCCATTTAAGTTTATCTTCAGGCTTTAAATCGGCGTAAAACTCGTCAAGACCAAGCTCTTTTGCAACTTTTTGAGCGGAGTCAAAATGATCACCTGTCAACATCGCGAGCTTATAACCCATTTCATGCAGATGAACGAGAGTGGGTTTAACATTTAAACGAGGTGTATCTTCAAATTGAAAAAGAAGAGAATCTTCGCCCTTCTGCATAACAGCGATTAAATAGCCTTGCTTCCTGACTTCATTAACTCGTCTTAAGAGCTCGTCAAACTTGGGGCGATCCAGCTTATCTTCAAGGTAATCCGGCTGGCCTATATATACCCATTTATCCTCAAAATAAGCCTCGACACCATATCCAGGAATCATCTTGAAATCACGGATATCAACCGGCTTAACATGCTCTTGCTCGCCCTTTGCTTGAATGGCTTTAGCTACAGGATGAACCGCGTTCACTTCCATTGTATAGGCTAGAGGCAAAACTTCCTCGCCGATTTTTTTCCCGCTTAGATTTACAGCATCTACCCACTTTAGCTGCCCTGTCGTCAACGTTCCCGTTTTATCAAATCCAATTTTGTTAACTTTATACAAAGCGTCAAGGGTTACTCCCCCTTTTAAAAGTACGCCATTTCTCGCGGACACGCTTAACGCGCTCAAATAGGCGATCGGTATGGCAATAATCAACGCGCATGGCGATGCTGCTATTAAGAAGGCTAAGGCCCTATAAATCGAGCCCTCTTCTCCAAGAAACGGCATCCCGAATAGATAAGGAAAAGTTATTGCGAAAACGAATGCCAAAAAAATGATTGTCTTCGCGTATCTTTCGCTTAAGCTATCAAACCATTGCTGAAGACGCGGCTTTGCATCCTGCGCTTGCGTTACAAGTTCAATAATTTTGGCGATCGTTGAATCTTGGCTTAGGTGAGTCACTTCTATCTCAAGCGCACCTTCCATATTTTTGGCTCCGGCAGGAACAGAATCGTATTCCTTTTTTAATACCGGGAGGTTTTCGCCTGTCAAATGGACTAAATTAACGGATGAAGTTCCTTTTACAACCTTGCCATCAAGCGGAACGACTTCACCTGCTTTAATCAAGATGATTTCGCCGACTTTTACATCTTTAACCGATTTAACTTGAAATCTCCCTTCTTGAGACTTTACCCAGGCGGTAGTTGGCGATAGCTTGTGCAACTCCTTTAACGAACTTTTTGCTTTCGAAGTCACAGCTTCTTCCATGGACCCCGAAATCGCAAATAGCACAAGAAGCAAAGCGCCTTCCATGGGCGAGCCGATCAATACAGAACCAAATGCGGCAAGCGTCATCAATACATCAATATTGATTATGAGATTACTAAGATCTTCAATCGTTTCAATCAGAGCGGGTATGCCCGCAAAAAAATAGACGGCTATCAGAAGTCCCGTAGATAAGGGAGCATAATTTGGGTTAAAAGAAAGTAAAAAGCTAATCGCCAGAATAATTAAAGCTAAAAGCGATGCTTTTAAATTTATTTGCTGTCCTAAATGCCTTGTATTTGGAGTGATGAATGGCGAATAAGATTCCTCTTTACCCTCAAAATAATCTTCAAAAAGGGTGGAATCGGTCATATGAACATAAACTGGGTTAAAAAGTAAGTAAGGCCAATGCTTAAAACGGCAATGCCGAGCGACCAAACAGCTGAATCAATGGCACTGTTTTTCGCTTTGGCTGCGGCGATTCCGGAAAATAGGGCAATGCCCAAAAAGATTATAGCAATGCTTAAATAACTAAAATTGAGAGTAAGAATAACGACTGAAGCGGAAATAAAAGCTCCTAAAAAAGAATAAAACCCCTGCTTCAATGGATGTTCAACATTTTGAAGAGTGATGCCCATCTCTTCTTCGACCATTACTTTCAGAAGCCTGCCTTCATCTGCCATTAACACATCAACCACTTGTTCAAGCAACTCCCCTTCAAAACCCTTTGTTCCATATAAAACCCGCAGCTCTTCACGCTCTTGGGGTCGGTTGTGCTCTATTTCCCATTTTTCTTGGGCTAGAATACGGTGCAATCTTTCAAGACGGACCCATGCAAGCCATGCGGATCTGCCTGAAAACCAAATCGTCGCTCCTAGCCCAAAAAGGGCAAAAATCCGAAATTTCCAATCAAACGGCAGATCAAGATTAATTAATATTGCATAAAGAATTCCAAGTAAAACAAGGACATTTCGGGCACTATCATAGAAGGCATGTTCAGATCCCGAGAGCTCGAGCCCGTGTATCTCGTGGGAAGATAGGATTCCTTGTGCTTGTTTTTCAGCCACATGGCTTAAAGCATCTTTACCGTGAAAATGATCAGACATAAACACAGTGTAAAACCTAATACAATTATTTGGTATAATTAGGATAAGGAGAGTGTTCGCATGCCAGACTTTCAAATTACTACATCGGGTGATGGCATACCTGTCCAAGGGCCGGGAGGAGAAACCGTATTTGTATCTCCAACCCTCAAGGCCTAAGTTCGCAATCGACTATAGCTCCTTCGCAATCGCAGCAAGAACAGGACAGCTGGGATGCCCAAATCCCCTATATTCCTCCCCCAGGGATGAATGAGGCGCTTCAATCCGTAGATCCTTCGCTTATCACCATGAAATTCAATGAATCGCTCAACGCAGCTACTATGGCCATGCTTGACGCGTGGAACGATTCCATTAAAGAAGCAAAAGAAAAACGGGACAAAGAAATTAACGATCCTAACAACCTCAGATTAGATGAAGAAAAACGTCATGTTTCAGGATTTATAGACAGCTACTTACAAAATGTTGACTCGACAAGAGACGCAACCATACCTTTTGTGACAGTTGGTCTTATTATCGCCGGAGGCGCGGCCGGCATTACAAGTACGATCATGATCGATACGGAATCGACCCGCATGGTCGGAGTAAAACCTACCCTTGATCAAGCGGTAAATGCTCCTCAGCAGAATATGGCTGATATGAGAGAGTGGTTATCCATTCTGGGAGCTGCCCTTGTTCAAGGTATGGCTTATAGCTCAACCGCTCTCGCCGTCGGGAAAACAGATGGAACGGATAATGTTAAACAGAATCAGTTTACTGCGGAGCAATATGCCGATGATGTTGTCGCGCTTATCACTTCGGGCCAGCTGAACTCGGTGCTGACAAGTGTTGTCCAATCAAAATCACCAGGGCAGCCTGTTAACGCCGACTATGTAAAAAAACTCGAAGTGCAAATGCGTGTATTTCTTTTAGGAACAGCGCTCGCAGCCCTTTACTCCGCAGGCAAAGGC
The DNA here is from genome assembly GCA_964483465.1 of uncultured bacterium. Classification (GTDB taxonomy): domain Bacteria; phylum Chlamydiota; class Chlamydiia; order Chlamydiales; family Parachlamydiaceae; genus CAZABG01. The sequence goes on along the minus strand of CAZABG010000005.1, from coordinate 561 downwards.
GGAACGCAGCATTTGATAGGAGAAGAACTCCAAGGCCTAATATCCGGAGAAAATCAGACTTTTGGTCCAAATAAAGAAAAGATGGACCAGGTGCTTTCGCTCCTGCGATCAGAGCTTGCCTATATCACGAGCGACGCTACAAGAACGAATCTACTTATTTCGCTATTCGCTTTCATCGACAACAATCCCGCATCGAATGTGCTCAAGAATCCGGCAAAATTCTTCAGTTCCTTCCAGGCGCTTGCTCGCACACCTGAAAAAGGTTAATCTTATACCCCTTCAGAGTCCTCTCGTGAAGGGGTATTTTTTATGCTTTAGATAATTTTATCCCTATCCAATTTTTTGACAGTGAGATCAGTGAGAAAACATCATGAGAACAGTGAGAAGCAATTTATTCTCATGCTATTTTTCAGATTGATGAACTCAATTATTCACTAATTGATTTACGTGCTTCTCAGTGTTCTCATGATGTTTTCTCACTGATCTCCTAAGTAACAAATTTATTTTTTTCTCTGCGTCTCCGCGTCTCTGCGCCTCTGCGTTAAATGTATACCAGATAAT
>CAZABG010000004.1:51164-60888 GCA_964483465.1 uncultured bacterium | reverse complement strand
TTAGTATAGCAGAATTGCGCAAACTGACCTGTCTAAATTTTGGGGTCCATTATATACCTTAGGAGACCAGTGAGAAACAACATGAGAAAAGTGAGAAATTCGCTATGGTTTAGAAGGAAAGCTTATACGGTTTCTAATTTATTTTTTAAGACTTATTATGATCTTTAATCGATAAACCTTTAGGAAGGTTTCCTCTTCCACCCTCTCCCTGTAAAAATTAGGGTAGTATGCCCAAAAATAATATTTCCTTTATAATAGGAGTCCAGTTCAGCATTGTAACAGCACGAGAAGGGATATTATGAAAGGTCAATTGGAAATACATAGCGAAAATATATTACCGATAATTAAAAAATGGCTTTATTCCGACAAAGACATATTTGTTCGCGAATTGGTATCAAATAGCTGTGATGCCATTCAAAAAGTAAAACTTCTTCGCGATCAAGGAAAAGTCCAAGTCAAAGACGATGATTTTAGGATCGACGTCACCATTAATAAAGAGAACAAAACGCTTACCTTTAGCGACAATGGAATCGGAATGACCGCCGATGAAGTGAAGCAGTACATTGCTCAAATCGCATTTTCCGGCGCGGAAGATTTTGTCGCGAAGTATAAAACAGGAAACGAAAAAGATCAGTTTATCGGCCATTTCGGTCTTGGATTTTATTCCGCCTACATGGTGGCGTCGAAAGTGCAAATCGACACTTTATCCTATCTGCCAAATGCCGAACCTGTGCTTTGGATTAATGAGGGCGGCTCCGACTACATTATTGAAAAAGGGACGCGTACGGAAAGAGGCACAACGATCACGCTCTTTATCGATAAAGACAGCGAAGAATATCTTGAGGAAAGCAAATTAAAATCGATTCTCAAAAACTACTGCTCATTCCTTCCCTATCCTATTTATCTTAATGGCGAACGTATCAATACAGAAGAGCCTCTATGGATTAAAAGCCCTTCTGAGTGTGCTGATAGCGATTACCTAAAATTTTATCGCGTGCTCGAACCGTTCGGAGAAGAGCCCCTTTTCTGGATACATTTAAATGTCGATTATCCCTTCCACTTAAAAGGCATTCTTTATTTCCCCAAAATCAAAAGAGACTTTGATTTCAACAAATCCACGATCAAACTTTATTCGAACCGTGTTTTTGTATCCGATAATTGCAAAGATATCGTTCCGGACTATTTAATGGCTTTGCGCGGCGTGATTGACAGCCCCGATATTCCTTTGAATGTATCAAGAAGCTACCTTCAAATGGATAAAACCGTCCGCCAGCTTTCGGCCCATATTTCTAAAAAAGTTTCGGACAGCCTTAATACACTTTACAAAACTGATCGCAAAAAATATGAGGCGACTTGGGAGGATATCGCAACGTTCGTCAAGCTTGGAGCGGTTCAGGATGAAAAGTTTTATGAACGGGTAAAAGATCTTCTTCTTTTCAAAACGACAATAGGCGCTTTTTTAAGTTTGCCGGAACTTTTGGAGAAGGCAAAAGGTAAGATTTATTATACGACGCACGAACAAGAGCCGGAAGAGATTCATAAGCTTTATACAGAAAAAGGCATTGACGTTCTTGTTTTAAAGCACCCGATAGATCCTTACTTGATCGGCACTATTGAAAAAAACAATGAATCGATTAAGTTTCAGCGCCTCGACGCAAGTGTGGATGAGCATCTCTTGGATGAAGCGAGAGAAAATAAAGTTTTAGATGAATCAGGAAGAACGGCCTCTTCTCACCTTGCGGACTTTATCCGTAAAGCGATGAATGACGATAAGCTTGAGGTTGAGGCGAAAAGCCTAAAAAGCGATGGCCTTTCCGCTTTTATCGTTATGGATGAAAACGAGCGACGCTTCCGCGACTATATGGTTCAAATGAATCCTCAAGACGCTAAAAATGCCTTCAAGATGGTTAAGCGTAAAATGGTCGTAAACACCAATTCGCCTCTCATCGAATCGATTCAAAAGCTTGAGAAAACACAGCCTGAGCTCGCAAAAAATATGGTTCATGAAGTGTATGAGCTCGCGCTATTAAGTTCGCGCGAGATGGATGAAGCGGACCTAAAATCCTTTCTATCACGTACCCAAAACATTTTAAAGGAGCTGGCTCAAATAGCCGCAGGAAAATGAGAACATTTTTAATTTTTGCCCTATGCTTCTTTTCGCTATTTGCAGAGCCGGATGCAATCTACCTCAGCTGGCAAAGTGATCCGGCCTCGACGATGGTAATCCACTGGATTACTCCGGATGAAAAGACATCGGACGAAATTAAAATACGGGAAAAGGAAGGGGGAGAGTGGCATGAACTTAATGGCTCTTCCCTTAAAATGCCTTATCGCGGCCCTTATTTGATACATAGTGTGGAGGCCATTTCTTTACGTGCGAATACCTTCTATGAGATTGAAGTCGATGGCAGCGTTTATTTTTTTAAAACTGCTCCTTTAAACCTGCCTATTCGATTTGTAGATGGAGGCGATGTTTATCACGATGATATTGATTATGTTGATGAGATGAATCAAGTCATTGCAAAATACGATCCTCTCTTTGCGATTGTCGGCGGAGACCTTGCTTATCCCGGCAAATCTACAGGGAAAAAATATGCCAGATGGCTCGAATTTGTAAAATCCTGGAGTAATAATATGCGAGGAGCTAACGGCAGGCTCATTCCTATTGTTCCAGTGATTGGCAATCACGACGTCGATTTACGAGGACTTCAAAAGCCGTCTCGCGCTCCTTGCTACTATCACTTTTTTGCTTTGCCGGAAACGGGAGGCTATCGCACGCTTGATTTTGGTTCTTATATGACGCTCTTTTTATTAGACACCAATCATACGAATCCAATTGCCGGCAAACAAACCGCCTGGCTAAAGGAAGAGCTCGATAAAAGAGCGAAAGTGCCTTTTAAATTCGCAAGCTATCATGTTCCGGCTTACCCTTCCCACCGCAATTTTACTTATGAAAATTCAAGGCTTGTAAGACGCCACTTTGTTCCCTTGTTTGAAGAAGCGCGTATTACCGCTGCCTTTGAACATCATGATCATTTATATAAGCGCACCTTTCCTATTCTAAACGATGCCCCTCATAAGGACGGCATAGTCTACTTAGGAGATGGAGCCTGGGGCATTAAAAAGCCTCGCGAACCCAAAAAGACTTGGTATCTTGAAAAGGCCATATCTGCCCGCCATGTTATCTTAGTCGATCTGGATAAAGAAAAAGCCGTTTTCAGAGCTATCGATTCAAAAGGCGATGTGATCGATACATTTACTAAAGAGGCTGCGAAATAAAAGAGTTAAAGGGCTTCCAGATAATTCGTGACTTTATCTCGGCAGACCCTTCTCTCATCGGGTCTAAGATGTGTTTTTAAGAAAGCGTCTAAATGCGATAGGATTTCTTTATCCTTTTTGTAACGGTCGACAAGCTCTTCAAGCCATCCTGCTTCTTTAGAGTCTTTTAAGAGGGTACTTCCAATACCTATCGCGATGTCTTCTTTTTTAAACAATTCGCAGTTCGAAGCATTTTCTTTACAGAAGGTCGTGTAGCGTATCATCAAATACTTAAAAGTATCATCCATTTTGTCCGGATAATATTTTTTTTCATTTCTGATGTACTCAATATAGGCTTCAAAAAAAGCTTTTAAAAGATCGATCGGAAAATAAGACGCTATATTCTCAATTAGCCGCGATTTTGTGACAAAGTTCATTTTGTCCGTAGTGAAAAGGCGGATCAATGCATATTGCAGAATTTTAACGCATTCCGGGTTCTTAAAGGCGACTTCGACACGTTCTTCGTTAACGTATTTGATGAGGGGTTCTCCGCAAATTTTTTGAATGACGGAGTTAAGTTTAACGAAATAGTCTTTATCGGAAACGGCAAGAGAAGCCTCAATATCCTTTGCAAAACTAACTAATGCCATGTCATCAATTTCGCATTTTTCGCGAAGGGTTTGAAAGATATCAGAAGTTTTAAAGGATCTTGTTCGAGAAAGTTTTGGTTTTGCATCGGTTATAGGAGGCTCAATGGATGCGCTAGATGGAGCTAAAGGCGGTTTTACTTCGGCTTTTTTCTTTTCAACTTTTTTAGGCTCTTCTTTAGTAAACTTGATTTTTTTAACTTTTGGAACAATGACTAAATGAAGGGAATTTTCTATGGGCAGGGGTTTTGCCCTTTTTATAGGGCTGTCAGGATCTGTTAGTGGTTTGGCAAGCGGAGTTTGATTTATTTGGCAGGTGCTGAGTTTTGGTTTTGTATCAGGTACGCATTGCTTAAAGAGAAGGGATAAGGAAAATAAGTCTTTATCGCGATTGTAGCCCAAGTTGCCAAAAAATTGGCGTACAGAAGTTAAGATTTTCTGGATCAGGCTTAGGTTTTCGGGAAGGGCGTGATTTAGTTTTTCGATTTTTTTAAGGGCTGAATGCGAAAGAGGCTGTTTTTCATTCATTAAACGTCTGACAAAATCGTTCATTTTGAAGCGCGATTGTTCAAAAAGGAGCGTTCTTCCTCCCAGCGGACCTACTTCTATTTTTACTTCGTCAAGATGTGTAATTAATTTATATAAATCTATGCCCATAATATTTTTAAAATTATATCATAACCTCAAAATTATGGTTACAATTAAAGGCGCGGGGATCCAGGGGCTAGCGGCTGCCTGGGCATTAAAAGAGCTGAATCCTGTGATCCATGAGTCATCCGGAAGAGCAGGCGGCTGGATTCAGACATGTTTAAACGACAATTATTTATTTGAAATAGGGCCGAGAGGATTTCGTCCAAAAGGGAATGGACTCTTTACTCTCAAATTGATCAGAGAGCTTGGCATTGAAAGTGAGTTAATACATCCCCCTGATGAGGCAAATGTTCGATATATCTATACCGAAAAGGGGCTAAAACGATTTCCTGGACAATTCAAAGGGTTGATTTTTCAAGGTCTATTAAGGGATCTTTTTTTGCCGGCAAGACCCTATCACACCATCCATGATTATTTTTCTTATCGGTTTGGCGCTTCTTTCACGAGTAAAATTGTCGATCCCGCCTTATCGGGAATTTATGCGGGAGACATTCGTAAACTCTCTTTAAAAGGCTGCTTTCCTGATATTGAGAAAGTGGCAAGAGATAATCGTTCATTGATTTTAGGGTTTTTAAGAAAAGAAAAGAGCGTAAAAGATCCCGTTTGGTCGAAGTATCCGCTTTTATCTTTTAAAGAGGGAATGGAGACTTTAACAAAGAGCTTAAGCAAGCATTTTACAATTCATTACCACTCAAGTCCTGTTTGCGATATCGATTGCACTCCGCAATATTCCAAACGGGCCTCATTGCTTGTTATTAATTTGGGATATTCAAAGCCCGTCTTAAAGTACAAAGGATTCGGCTATCTTGTTCCCTCCTATATGAGAGAACCCATTCTAGGATGCGTATTTGATTCAAACGTATTTCCTCAACATAATCAAAAAAATGGAGAGACAAGGCTTACCCTTATGTGTGGAGGAGCTTTATTCCCCGATGAGGTTGATGATCCTTCGATTTTAGATAAATCTCTTTCAGCTTTAAGAAAGCATATAGGAATTTTTGCCGATCCTGATTATGTAAAGATAACAAAATGTATTGATGCTATACCTCAATATGAATACGAAGGTGACGGCAATGGGATTAATGATGCGATTAAAAAGGGGTTTGTAAAAGGAAATAACTATGCAGGCTTGGCCCATTGATGTTCTAAGCGAAGTATTTAAGTATATTCCAAGCCATGCCCCCATCATCGCGAAAGTTTGCAAGCGATTTAAAAATGCCGTAGATACCGAAGAAATTTGGGCTTTACGCCTTAGAACAAGATTTAATATCAGCCCGCTACCTAATGTAGCCTGTAAAAATTATTATAAGGTTTGCTTCCAGGCGATGCTGAAGTTAAAACAGCCTCTTATTCCCTCGGGTCTAACAAGCGAGGGAAGTGTCAGAAGACTTCAAAATGGTTTTGCATCAACCATGTCGCATCGAATCGATGATACACAAGTACTAGAGCTTGATAGAAACGTTGTTAGGTTAAAAAATGGCTCTCAAGAGGTGATGAGATGGGTTTTAATTCCTTCCACCTATTTTCTTGAAAATATTATTAATGAATATTGGTTAGTGCGTTCCCCGGCTGCCACATATCTCTTAAATCAGAATAACTATGAGTGTTCATTACTTGCGCATTCTTGTGTTGATGTGTTTATAAGGAATGATTTGATCTTTTCTTTTGGTCAAACAACACTAAATATACAAAGCTTGGTTAGTAATCAGCTTTTATTTATGGGCGTAATAAATTTTAATCAAACAAGCCACATCTATCATTTGGATGGAGAAATTGCGTTCGTCACGGATCAAAATCAACTCCTGCTCGTTTGTGATGCCTATAAAGTTTATCTTATGCCTTGTTTTTTTGAGCCACAAGCTAGATTAAATGAGTCGCAGCTTATTGTTAAAATTGATGAAAGTTCTTTTATTTTTGATTTAAAAAGTCTTCAATTAATTCCCCTTAACTTAGGCCTTTTTTCTTTTAAATCTGATTGCAAGTTGGCTTTTTTTAAAAATGATAGTCTTAAAGTTTATGAATATCCAAATTTCAAGCCTTTAGGCCAATATAAAATGACTTCCAATCATGATATATTAAAATTGGATCAGAGGTTTGTTTTGCTTAGACCAACTATTGAACCAAAAGAGGGAAGATCTCAATTTCGAATCCTTTATTTTAACGAGAATAAAGAATACGAATTCAGTAAACGCAAAATGACTTATATCGGATCAGAAGCCTTCTATTTACTATTTGCCCGATTGGAAGATTATGTTCTTCAGATCTCGTGTTTAAATGCCTTGACTTTCGAATTTTTTAGGCCTGTACGCATCATTCAAAATTTTCAATTTAGATCAGCGACTAGAATTTTACCTTGTATGACTGAATTTCAGGAAGATTATCTGGTTGTTTCTTACTCAAAGTATATGATCAGAGTCAAGGCTGTCTTGAGGTCTATAAACGGCGAAATAAAAATTACTGCCTATCAGTATAATTATTAAGATTTTATATACGATTTGCAAACTTATCCCTAGGAGAAGTAACATATGTATATAACCTCTACCAAGTAGGTCAACCGATGTTCGACAAATTTACGAACCGCGCGAAACAGGTGATAAAGCTTGCCAAGAAAGAAGCTCAGCGCCTTAACCACAACTACTTAGGAACAGAACACGTTTTATTAGGACTTCTCAAATTAGGCCAGGGCGTTGCGGTTAATGTTTTACGCAATCTCAATATCGATTTTGAAACCGTTCGTAACGAAGTTGAGAAGCTGGTTGGTTACGGTCCAGAAATTCAAGTTTATGGCGATCCTGCCCTCACAGGTAAGGTAAAAAAGGTTTTTGAGTACGCTAATGAAGAAGCCGCAAACCTTAACCATAACTACGTCGGCACTGAACACCTTCTCTTAGGACTCCTTCGCCAAACAGATGGTGTTGCTGCACAAGTTCTTGAAAATCTGAACGTTAATTTAAAAGAAGTTCGAAAAGAGGTTCTTAAGGAACTTGAAACGTTTAATCTTCAGCTTCCGCCAATCGGCGCCTCATCCAATCAAGCGCCTCCTTCTTCTTCTCAACCAAAACCGGGTGGAAGTTACGAAAAAGCTTCCGCTATGCCGAATGATAAAATGCCGGCATTGAAAGCCTACGGCCACGATCTTACTGATCTGTGCCGTGAAGGTAAAATGGACCCGGTCGTCGGTCGTAAGGAAGAGGTAGAAAGACTGATCTTGATCTTATGCCGCAGAAGAAAGAATAACCCGGTGTTAGTGGGTGAAGCGGGCGTTGGAAAAACAGCTATTGTCGAGGGGCTTGCCCAAGCGATCGTTAAAGGGGAAGTGCCTGACAATTTAAGGAAAAAACGGCTCATTACACTTGATCTTCCTCTTATGATTGCGGGTACAAAATACCGAGGTCAGTTTGAAGAACGTATTAAAGCCGTAATGGATGAGATCAAGAAAAACGGAAACGTTTTACTCTTTATTGACGAGCTTCATACAATTGTCGGCGCAGGTGCCGCAGAAGGCGCAATTGACGCTTCCAACATTTTAAAGCCGGCTTTATCGCGCGGTGAAATTCAGTGTATTGGAGCTACAACGATCGATGAGTTTAGAAAGCACATTGAAAAAGACGCCGCCCTTGAAAGACGATTCCAGAAAATCATGGTACAGCCGCCGTCTGTCGATGAAACGATAGAGATCTTGAATGGTCTTAAACAGAAGTATCAAGAGCATCATAAGTGCGTCTACACAGAAACCGCTATACGTGCGGCAGCTATTCTCTCAGACCGTTATATTACCGGAAGATTCTTACCGGATAAGGCGATCGATTTGATAGATGAAGCCGGTGCTAAATCGCGTATTTCGATGATGAACCAACCGCAAGACTTAACCAAGTTTGAAGCGGAAGTGGAAGCTTCGCGTTTAGCAAAAGAAGAGGCCATCAGCAAACAGGAATACGAGAAAGCGGCAAAATTACGCGATAAAGAAAAAACACTTCGCGAACAGCTTCAGAAACTGCGTGCAGAATGGGAAAACAATAAGGAAGAGCACGAAGTCATCGTAGAAGATGAAGACGTCGCTCAAGTGGTCGCGAAACAAACCGGCGTTCCTATCACTAGATTAACGGAAGGCGAGACCCAGAAAGTTCTTAACATGGAAGAGAACTTAAAATCTGCCATCATTGGTCAAGAGGACGCAGTTAAAACCATTGCCCGCGCTATCAGACGTTCGCGCGCAAACATTAAAGACCCGAACCGTCCTATCGGTGCGTTCTTATTCCTTGGTCCTACCGGGGTAGGTAAAACGCTTCTTGCTCGGCTTCTTGCTACCCATTTATTTGGCGGCGAAGATGCGCTCATCCAAGTTGACATGTCAGAGTACATGGAGAAATTTGCGGTGAGCCGTATGACGGGATCTCCTCCGGGTTATGTCGGCCATGAAGAGGGCGGACAGCTTACTGAACAAGTGCGCCAGCGTCCTTATTCGGTTGTTCTTTTTGACGAAATTGAAAAGGCCCACCCCGATGTTATGGATATTCTTCTCCAGATTCTGGAAGAAGGACGATTAACAGACTCATTCGGTCGAAAAGTCGACTTCAGGAACACGATCGTCATTATGACATCGAATCTTGGCGCCGACCTGATTAAGAAGAGCACAGAAATCGGTTTTGGAGCCGCTCAAGAAGGAGCTTTAGATTATGACCGCATTAAGGAAAAAATCTTAAGTTCAGTCAAGAAGCACTTTAAGCCTGAATTCTTAAACCGCTTAAATGACATTGTCATTTTCCATCCTTTAAACCGCGAACAGCTGCTCTCTGTCATTGCGCTAGAACTTAGCAAGCTTATGAAGAGGCTTGAAGTTCGCGATGTTCGCATCGAGCTTGATGATGCTGCCAAAAACTTCCTCGTCGACAAGGGCTTTCAGCCTGAGATGGGCGCCCGTCCTTTGCGACGCACAATCGAGCAGTATCTCGAAGATCCGCTTGCGGAGCTTTTGCTCCTTCATCCAGATGAAGGGCGCACTTCGCTTGTGATGGTCGAAGGGGATGCGCTTAAAATTATTGATAAGGAAGTGCATCCGATTGTTAGAACTCCGCCTGCTAAAAAGCAGGAAGAGGCTACAGCTAAATCCGAGTCATGAATCCGAATTTGGGGACATAATACACTTATGTCCCCCCCTATGGGGGAAG
>CAZABG010000004.1:33292-51064 GCA_964483465.1 uncultured bacterium | reverse complement strand
GCAGAAGGCAGAAGGCAGAAGGCAGAAGGCAGAAGGCAGAAGGCAGAAGGCAGAAGGCAGAAAAAAATATCGTGATAGTTTACTAAAGCGTTCTTAATAAATCAAAAATAAAAATAACTGCTCTCAATTAAATAGAGACACACTATGTCGCTATTCTGCCTTCCGCCTTCCGAAAAATTAGACTTGGTCTAATTTTTCGAACCGTCTCATTTTACGACAGCTCTGCTTCCCAGTCGCGAAGGAAGGCGAGCAGTTTTTCTTTAGTAGGCTTCTGTTTAAGAAATTCAAGTGCTTTAGGGTCGGAAGAAAGATGAGCGATTTTTGCGAGTAGATGCAGATGGCGCGCATCGTCCGATGCGAGAAGAAAGAAGAGAGCATAGACAGGCTCTTTATCGAGCGCTTCAAATTCGATCGGTTTTTTAGGAAATACAAGAATAATACGATCAGGATGTTTCTTTAAGACAAGTTCGCGCGTATGCGGAATCGCAATACCATGCCCGAGCGCAGTCGTATGAAGACGCTCCCGTTCAAGCAAAAGATCGGACAGTCCTTCCGGATCTAAATCGTATTCTTGCGCAATGTCTTTTGAAACTTTTAAGATAAGATCGTCTTTTTTTGTGACATTAAGGTCAGATATAACTTTACCGTTGAAAAGCGCGCGCGTAAGGCTGTATTGCTTTTGCCCGCCTTTTTTCACTTCAGGATCTTTAAAAGGCTTTATACTTTCGCCCGCCGTTTTTCTTTTAAGCACCCAGTTTTGGATTTCATCACGGCTGAAGAAATACTGGTTGTCAATGCTGTAAGCGGGTATTTTTTCTTCTTGCAGCCAACGCCTAATGGTTGTTTCAGAGACTTGTAATAGCTCAGCAACATCTTTGAGTTTTAAGTCCATAGTTTATCCCTTAGAACTATTTAAAAAACTCAATATAGCCTGAGAGGAATTCAAGGTTAATAATTTTTTTCGAAAATCTTCTTCTTTTACAAGATGCGTTACGGTGGAGAGAATTTGCAGGTATTCATTTTGCTTATCATCAGGTCCGCCGATAAGAAAAATAATACGTACAGGATGTCCGTCGATTGCTTTCCAGTCGATTGGGTTTTTTAAGATAGCGAGGACGATAAAAAAGTCGTCATAACCTTGCATTTTGGCATGGGGAATCGCGACTCCGAATCCAACGCCTGTAGAAACGATCTTTTCCCGATTTTCAACTTTCGTCAAAAAATCAGGTGCGTCGATGATTTTATTTTCAACGACCGCAGCCCGAATCATCGACTCGAGGGCATCTTTTTGATTTTTACTATTTAAGAAAAGGATGAGGTTTTCATTTATATAAGGAACAATATCAAGCATGATTTAAAATTTAATGGGTTCCCGTATGGCCGAAGCCGTTTACTCCACGCGCGGTAGCGGTGTGGGCATCAACCTTGACAAATCGTGCTTTCACGAAAGGAGCGAGTACCGCTTGAGCGATTCTCATTCCCGGAGTCACCTCAAAAGCGGTTTTGCCATGGTTAATCAAAATAACTTTTATCTCACCCCTATAATCGGAATCAATGGTTCCGGGTGTATTTAAAACGGTAATTTGATTTTTCGCAGCAAGGCCGGATCTTGGCCTTACTTGAATCTCATAGCCTTCAGGAATTTCTACTTTTACCCCGGTCGGTATGATCGCCGATTCGTGGGGTTGAATGAATAGGGGGGCGTTGATATGAGCCTTTAAATCGGCTCCTGCGGCACCATTAGAGCCGTAGACGGGCACGGAGTCATCCGTATCAAGAATTACAGGAATGTCTATCTCTTTCATCGCTTACACTTGATTCATGAAAAATTGAATGAAGGCATGTACCTTATCATTAAGGTCACGTCGATTGACAATACAGTCTATCATGCCATGTTGCAAGAGAAATTCTGATTTTTGTGCGCCAGGAGGTAATTGACGCTTGATCGTTTGTTCGATTACGCGAGGACCTGCAAAGCAGATAAGCGCGTTGGGTTCGGCTATAATGATATCGCCAAGCGTTGCAAACGAGGCGGTAACACCGCCTGTTGTCGGATTGGTAAGGATAGAGATGTAGGGAAGCCCTTTTTCCGATAACTTAGCAAGCGCCGCAGACGTTTTAGCCATTTGCATGAGCGATAAAATCGACTCTTGCATTCTTGCTCCGCCTGAGCAGGAAACGATAACGAGGGGAAGATGCTTTTCAATGGCATGCTCGATAAGCCGCGTCAATTTTTCCCCAACGACCGATCCCATTGATCCGCCCATAAAATTGAAATTTAAAATGCCGAATGCAAAAGGAATACCCTTAATTTTTGCGACGCCCGTTGTGCAAGCTTCTTTCGCGCCCGATTTTTCCTTTGCTTCAGCGAGCCTTTTGTCATAAGGTTCGGTGTCGACAAATTGCAGCGGGTTCACCGATTCGAGATTTTCAAATAATTCTTTAAAGGATCCCGGATCGGTGAGGGTTTTAATGCGTTCATCGACAGATAACCGGTAATGATAGTCGCATTTTGGGCACGTGTTCATGTTCCTTTCAAGCTCTTGGCCGTGGATCAGCTCGCCGCAGTGCGTACACTTCAGCCAGCCGCTAAAACCATCCTTCTTGGTGGTTTGAACCTTGATTTTTGGTTTAGAACGTGAAAAAAGACCCATTAAAATATACCTTGCTAACGATTATAAGGAATAAACGAATAAATTATCTACTTACTCGCACTCTCAAATCGCTCGGCAACGTTTGCCCAGTTTACCACTTCCCAAATGGATTTGAGGTAGTCTGGACGGACGTTGAGGTATTGAAGGTAGTAGGCATGTTCCCATACATCGATTCCGAGTAGTGGAACCAAGCCCTTTGTAGAGAGAGGATCTTGATTTTCAAGCGTGACAATTTCTAATTTTTTGTTGGCTTTATTGTAGCCTAGCCATACCCAGCCTGAACCCTGAACGCCTGCGCCTTTCGTTGACATTTGTTCAATTAATTTGTCGAGCGAGCCGAAAGTTTCGTTAATGGCATTGAGAAGGGGGCCTTTGGGAGGGGCTCCGCCGCCCGATTTTTTTGGAGCTAAGTTCGTCCAGAAAATGGAGTGATTGATATGTCCGCCGCCATTGAACTTAATGGCTTGCTGCAGCGCAATTATCTGAGCGATGTCGTTATTCTTTTCGGCCGTTTCAAGCTGCTCGAGCGCTTTATTTAAATTGGTGACGTAGGCTCTGTGATGTTTATCCCAATGAAGTTCCATAATCTTTTTGCTGATTACAGGTTCTAAAGCGTCGAATTCGTAAGGAAGATTGGGAAGTTCAAATTTTAAAGCCATAAGAAGTCTCCTAGCATTTCTTTTAGGATTATTAAATCCGATCCGAACTTATTTCGCAAAGCCATCTCGGTAATGGGTCCTATCGCATACGTTTTCATAGGTTTCGGGATTTTAGCGATCGACTCAATGGTAGACGGGCTTGTAAAAATGATAGAGTCAAAGTCTTCAAGCGGAACGGGAAGCGGTTTAGGAACAGGGCGATAGACGGGTATTTCAATAAGATCTATCCCCTTTTCTTTGCAATAGTTTGAGATTAAGGGTCTTGCCTGAGTAGACCTTGGCCAAATTAGCCTTTCAACGCCGATCGATTTTAGAAGCTCGATAACTCCTTCCTGATTTTCTTGCGTTGCGATAATCACATCAAGCCCCTGTTTTCTTGCCGCCATCGCGGTCCTTCTGCCTACGCAGATGGCCTTCATGTTATAATCCAAATAGTTTTTATAAAAAGTAAGGGCCGTTTGACTGGTTAACAGGAGGTGGCCCGCTTTTTTGGGAGGAGTAAAAGGGACGGCTTCAATGCCAATCGTTGGATAGTGATAATAAAGAGGGCTAGGCGAACGAAGGCCTGTATAAATGATTTTTGGACGGGCATCCAACACGTTAAATTCGGGAATTTCGGATTTTGCCAAAATGGCAAGACGTCCTTGAAGCGGCGCCGTTTGTCCCTCCAGCTTCAACCGATTGAGATGATTCAGTTTTAGACGAATGATCGCGCATTCCGCAACAACTACGCCATCTACCTCCTTTGTATCAAGCAATCTAAGGCGCTCTTCAATCGTTCCGCGAATATCTTTAAACTTGAAGGAAGGATCCATTTTTTTTAGCGTCTCTTCACGTCTTTGAGAGCTTAATCCAATCGTCATGCCGGATCTTAAAGATTCATTAGGACGCATGACAAGACTATCAGATGGATCTATGCCTTTAGTAAGAGCTATGACTTTTAAGCCTTCAGGAAGAGGATCAGGAAGGTCTTTTGCGGAGTGGATAGAAATGTCGCAAATCCCTTTTAAGACAAGTTCATCGACTTCTTTCGTAAAAAAATCAGTTTTCTCAAGAGTTTTAAGCGAAGAAGTTTTATCCAGATCGCCTGATGTTTCAACCCAGCAAGGGGTATAAGATAGATTCAAATCGGAAAATATTTCTGCAACTTGCGCCTTTGATAAAGGCGACGCGCGGGCCGCAACTCTTACCGACCGCATAATACCTCAACTGCTTCCTCGACCATATCGACTCCAACCAGATTAATTTTGTCTTTGTAGTGTGAAAGGCCTTTTAAATTTCTTTTAGGAAGAATGATTTTCTTAAAGCCCATTTGAATAGCTTCTTTTATGCGGCTTTCCGCACGGGAAACAGATCTGATTTCTCCACCAAGCCCCACTTCTCCCATAACGCAGGTTTCAGGATCGACAATACGATTTCGAGCCGATGAGGTGATTGCTAAAAGGATGCCCAAATCGACTGCAGGTTCTGTAATTTTCAAGCCTCCCGCTATCGATACAAAAACGTCGGTCTTAAAGAGAGGATAATTTAAGCGTTTTTCAAGAACAGCAAGCAGCAAGCTCATGCGATTGGCATCAAGACCTGTAGCTTTTCTTGATGGGGTTGGAAAGACAGTGTCGGTAACGAGCGCTTGCGCCTCAATCAAGATAGGCCTTGTCCCTTCTATCGTCGGAATAATGACCGATCCCATGCTATGCTTTCTTCTTTCTTCCAAAAAGATTTGAGACGGATTGGGTATTTCGATAAGCCCTTCTTGGCCCATTTGAAAGACAGCTATTTCGTCTGTGCCGCCAAAACGATTTTTAATGACCCGGATCATCCGGTACTGCTGCTGCTTGTCGCCTTCAAAATAAAGGACGGTATCAACAAGGTGTTCAAGTACTCTTGGTCCTGCGATTTCACCTGATTTTGTAACGTGGCCAATCAAAAACGTGGAAATGTTTCTTCCTTTAGCAAGATGCATGAATTCAGTCGTTGTCTCACGCACTTGAGTCACAGATCCGGGAGCCGATCCTATTTCAGGTTTGTAGACGATTTGAATCGAGTCGACCACAAGGATGTCAGGTTTTAATTCATCGATTTCTTGTTTGATTAACGAAAAATTTGTTTCGGATAGAACGAAGAGTTTATCGGTTTCGATTTTTAAACGTTTGGCCCGAAGCGATGTTTGCTCTAATGATTCTTCGCCTGATATGTAAAGAACGGTTAAGTCTCTTTTAGCAAGGGCTTGAGAAAGTTGAAGAAGAAGTGTCGATTTTCCGATTCCGGGATCGCCGCCGATTAAGACAAGAGAGCCTGGGACTACTCCACCACCTAGCAGGCGATCTACTTCCTGGATTTGCGTGAGTATTCGAGGTGTTTCGTTTAGATTAACTTCGCTAAGACGCTTGGGCTTCGACGGTTTTTTGATTTCTGATTCAAACTTGAAGCTTTTCGGGCTTAAGTCTAGTTCTTCGGCTAAAGTGTTCCACTTCAAACAGGCGGAGCATTGTCCCGACCATTTAAGCTGTTTATTCCCGCAGTCGTTACAATGCCAAACCGATTTTTGTTTCGACACTAAGGGTTCTCCTCGATTCTAGTAAAGGCAACTTCCGCGGCTTTTTGCTGAGCTTCTTTTTTGGAGCTTCCTTCACCCTGCCCCAAAACAACTCCGTTGATGCTGACGGAAACGATAAATTTTTTGCTATGGTCAGGCCCTTCTTCTGAAATGACCGTATAGACAGGAGGTTCCCTGTATTTCTTTTGGGCAAAGTCCTGCAGATCTGCTTTGAAATTGCGTATTGGCGTCTTTAAAATTTGCCCGATTTCCGTAGAAAAATTTTTAAATAAAAATTTCTTTGCCGCTTCTTGCCCCCCATCGAGATAGATCGCGCCAATCAGGGCTTCAAAGAGATCTGCCAATATGGTAGTCCTTCCTCGCCCATCGTTCATGCTCTCTCCTCTGCCTAATAAGACATAGGAAGAGACGTCGAGTTTTTGGACGTAGGTGGAACAAGAGTTTGCATCGACCAGCCTTGAACGCAAATAGGAGAGGTCGCCCTCAGGAGTATTCGGCAAATAGCGGTATAGGTAGTCGGAAATTAAAAGATTTAATACAGAATCGCCCAAAAATTCTAGGCGTTCATTATGTTCGTTAACATTGCGGTTTTCGTTGATAAATGAACGGTGGATAAAGGCAAGCTTTAGTAGTTCCCTATCTTTAAAAGCATATCCAATTTTTAACTCGATTTCCGGAGTCGATTTATGAAGTGATTCAAGCGTTTTCATCAATTTTGAGAGTTTAGCACTCTTTTATTTTAGATGGAAAGGCAAACTAGAAGGATGAATATAAAGGCAGAAGGCAGAAGGAGGAAGGCAGAATAGCAACAGAAAGTGCCGCTTTCAGCGGATAGATAGGCTGCCTTCGGCAGAACGGGCGCCTGTCGGCGCTTTAAATTACAAGCGCGCTATAAGCGCGCCCAATCTGTTGCTATTCTGCCTTCCTCCTTCTGCCTTCTGCCTTTGCTGCTCCTCCTTCCTCCTTTACTTATTTTTATCGGGTGGGGCATTATAGTTGGGCCATGAGATTTACTTTAAACCGCCCTGCTATTGAAACGTTTAAAAAGACGGGACAATTTGTCGTAGAATCTTTTTTTGATTCGGTCAAGCTTGCGAAAATTAATCGATTGATCGATGAAAAGATTAGTTCCTTTGAATTTAAAGAAAAAGTCATGCAAGAGGGGCATAATCTCGTCATAGAAAATGAACCGATCCAAAAGGCGCTTAATTTATTTAATTTGGCGGTCCTTTCTTATGAATTTACGACAATCAAGCCCATTCGTTTAGCCTATGACCAATTTATCTTTGGCGGAATGAGTACGTTTGACGAAGAGAGAAAAAGTCTCTTTTTAGATGACGAAGTTCCTTTTTCTGAAAGGCTTTCCGTAAGTCTTGCCGCTATGGTGGTACTTATTAATTTGAAAAACGGCGATCTTTTATTCTTGAAGCCATCAGAAAAGATGCCTAAAGTAAACCTTGGCGATCGATATCTTTACTTGGTCTTTACTCAAGGCCAGAGTTTATATCAGCCTTGCAAGGCCGATCCCGTCGAAAGTTTTTTAAAGAAACGAGGATATGTATATGGCGATAAGCTTAAAGATTCTTATCACCCTCTTCTTTTGCTCGGTTTTAACCGCTGAAGAGATCAAGCTTAACTTTGCACCTGCAGATAAGGTTATCCTCCACTCCGAAACTCAGTCTAGCGCTCAGGTAAAATTGGGCGAAACTCCCTTTTCCACCTTCTCATCGGAAAAGGTTTCGATGAAGATTATCCCTATTTCGTCCGATCCTTTGCAATTTGATGCGGAATTAACTGAATACGTAACCGATGTTAAAGCGGGCGGAAAAGAAATTCATTTCGATGTAAAAGAGCCTTCTACCCATTTTCTTTACGCGGAACTTGCCGCTTTAAAAGCGCCTATTCGTTTAGAGTTTATTAGCGGTGAAAAAGGCATTCAGCCGATAGTAGATGCGTCGCCCACTTTAATTACGACTCTGCTTGCTTCTAAAAAGAACAAACTCGATCAAATGCTTTTTGGAAGATTGCGCGAATGGTTCTCGCTTGTTAACGTTCCTCTTGAAAAAGGGAAGAAAATCGAGTTCAACCTGGAGTCTAAGGGAAATCTTCCATTCAAGGGCAAGCTCATCTATGTCATTACTGACATAAACGATAAAGAAATTCATGCTCACGTTACTTATCTCGTCGAAAGGCAAAAAGCTGTGGGAGATTTTCCAATCGAGACGGAAGGAAAGTCGACTGTATCTACAACAACAAAAATGGAAGGCGACGCGGTTTGGATGCGGGAGAACAGCTGGATTTTTAATCTCGATATGAAAGGGACCTATCAATCGTCTATCACCAAGGGCAATATTGAACTTAATACGACGATGGATATGACAATGAAAGAATACACGCTCAAATATTGAAGGATGAAGGCAGAACACAAAGGCAGAAGGCAGAAGGCGGAAGGCAGAATAGCAACAGAAAGTGCCGCTTTCAGCGGATAGATAGGCTGCCTTCGGCAGAACGGGCGCCTGTCGGCGCTTTAAATTACAAGCGCGCTATAAGCGCGCCCAATCTGTCGCTATTCATCCTTCTGCCTTCATCCTTCTGCCTTCATCCTTCCGCCTTTGTGTTCTGCCTTCCCTCGCTATATGTTAAATAGTTCGCCGGGGGCGAAATGTTTCAGGACGCCAAAAGGAAGCGCCATCAAGATATAGTAGAGCGCACCATATTTTCTATTTACAAGGTCATTGCCAACAGCCCAAATCGAAAATCCTCCCATAGCGACCGGAAGCGCGCCTGTGTCGATTAAAGCGACAATAACAGGAAAAAAACCACCGACAAAAGGCGTTGTTAAGAGAACGGCTCCGGTATGAACGGTGCCCGCTATCAAAAACCCGAGTCCAATAATTTGAAAAAAGTAGCCGCAGCTCTTTAGTATGAAGGGGAAGACATTATTTTCTAAAAAGGTTATCGTTTTTTCAATGCCCTCTTTAATGTCCCAAAGTACTTTTGGTAGAGTAAATCCGGATAAGATTTTTAGATTTAAAATATCAAGGCCGATCGGCTGCGCCTTAAATTCATCGGCTTCAGGAAGTTCCAGAATGTCTTCATCATTTTCATCTAGAGCTTGGTTTTTTTCGACGGAAATTGAAGCGCCAACGGCGGCGATGGATGTCATATGAATCTCGCTCAGCTTAATATGGACAATGATTATGAACGTTTAAAGGGGTCCAAGTCAAGCGATAAGCCCCTTCTTACTTTTTATGAATGGGGAGGGCCTGCGTTAACCTATGGATATTTTGTCGATCCTGAATTATTTCTCGTTAAAAATTCATTTCAAATGGGAAGGCGTCCAACGGGGGGAGGCATTTTATTTCATTCAATCGATTGCGCATTTTCTTTAATAATCCCGTCTAGTCATGAAAAACTTTCTTTAAATACTTTGGAAAATTATCAACTCGTAAACGGAATTATTAAAGAGGCGCTAAGCAGCTTGGGTGTTAAAGTTGATGTTTTAGAAACAGGCTGTTCAAATCTTCGGTTTTGCATGGCAAAGCCCACGGTTTACGATCTTGTCATTGAAGGTAAAAAGGTAGTGGGAGCGGCTCAGCGAAGATCGAAGGAAGGGCTTCTACATCAAGGATCTATCTCTTTACGCCTGCCTGGCCCTCAAGAAAAATCTGCTCTAAAAGAGGAGTCCCTCTACGATTTAATGTGCAGAGAAACTTATCCGCTTGAAATCGATTTGAATAAATTGAAACGAACGATTACGGAAGCAGTCAAAGATAAACTATAACGCAATTTTGCCCTGTAAAAACGCCCTATCGCGAGTGTCTTTAAGCTTACTGTCCTTTCGTTTTGAATTTATTTGCCTTGAGATTCAAGAGGATTTCGAGCATATTTTTGTCTTTGCCTCTCTCCTATTTAAGGGGCCGAGGCTTGGCTTTTGCTAGAGGTGAATTAAGCCTATAGCGCTTGAATATCATAAAGGAAATTTGTATGACCGCCGATATTGGTTTAATTGGACTTGCTGTCATGGGACAAAACCTTGTCCTCAACATGAACGATCATGGATTTGTGGTCGCGGTTTTTAACCGTACCGTTTCTAAAGTAGATGAATTCATGGAAGGCCCTGCCAAAGGAACCAAAATCATCCCCACTCATAGCTTAAAAGAATTTGTCTCCGCATTAAAGCGACCAAGAAAAGTGATGCTGATGGTAAAAGCGGGAAGTGCAGTAGATGATTTTATTGAAGCGCTTCTTCCTTTCCTTGAAAAAGGAGATATCATTATTGATGGAGGCAACAGTTTATTTACGGATTCGACCCGCAGAACGAAGGATCTTGCTGAAAAAGGAATTCTTTTTGTGGGCGCGGGAATTTCAGGCGGTGAAGAAGGCGCGCGCAATGGCCCATCGATCATGCCAGGGGGAAATAGCGCAGCGTGGCCGGCTTTAAAGCCCATTTTCCAATCGATTGCCGCAAAAGTCGATAATAATGAGCCTTGCTGCGATTGGGTCGGCGATGAGGGAGCGGGCCATTTCGTAAAAATGGTGCATAACGGTATCGAATATGGTGATATGCAGCTCATCTCTGAAAGCTATCAGCTTTTAAAAAACGGCGCTAAATTAAGTTATCCTGAACTCGAGAAAACCTTTTCTGAATGGAATAAGGGCGAGCTTGATTCCTACCTTATCGAAATTACCTCTCATGTCTTTAAAACGCTTGATCAGGATGGAAAGCCGCTTCTTGATAAAATACTTGATGTCGCCGGACAAAAAGGGACAGGTAAGTGGACGGTCATTTCAGCACTTGATCTCGGAATGCCGCTAACGCTTATTGGCGAGGCCGTTTTTGCGAGGTTTCTCTCCTCGTTGAAAGAAGAGCGCGAACAGGCTTCAGCCATTTTTAATGAACCTCGAGAAGGTTATAAAGGCGATAAACAAGTCTTTGTCGATCAGATTAAAGACGCACTTTATCTTTCTAAAATCATTAGCTACGCGCAAGGCTTTATGTTAATGCGCGCTCAAGCAGAGGCGCTCGGTTGGAAATTAAACTACGGCAAAGTCGCGCTTATGTGGCGCGGGGGATGCATTATCCGTTCCGCTTTCCTTGGTAAAATTAAAGAGGCATACGATAAGAATCCTGCTTTAAAAAATTTGCTCGTCGATCCCTATTTTGCAAACGAACTTAAGAAGAAAGAAGCCTCTCTTCGCGAAACCGTCGCTGAAAGCGCAAAGCTTGGTATTGCAGCTCCCTGCATGTCATCAGGGCTTTCCTATTTTGACGGCTACCGTACGGCAAGAGGTTCTGCGAACTTGATTCAAGCCTTAAGAGATTACTTCGGGGCTCACACTTATGAACGTATCGATAAACCGAGAAACGAATTTTTCCATACAAATTGGACGGGCACAGGCGGAAAAGTGAGCTCAAGTTCGTATAACGCTTAAAGAAAGGAGAAGCCTAATATCAAATAGCTCTAAGCGCGCATTGAAGGCAATTACGGTTTTTTGAGTTTGCGGAGTTCAGCGATTTCGCCGGATAGTTTTACTTCAAGTTCGCTTAGCTTGGCAAGTTTCTCTTGCAGTTTGTTATTGGTTTCTTCCAAATGCTTCGCTTTCTCAACAATAGGGATGAGCTCTTCCTTCTCTTTTTTGATTTGTTCCACTTTCTTAGAAAGTTCGTCGAGTTGTTTCTTTAATTGATTATTAGCTTCATCGTGCTTTTCAACTTGTTCAGCGTATTCGGAATTTTCTTTATCTATCGCCTCTTTTTGCGATGCAAGCTTTGCTGTGCTTTTGGCAAGCTTTTCATTTTCGCTCTTGAGGGAAGCCGTCGCTTTTTTTTCTTCTTCAAGCTGGCCTTGAATCTCTTTTGCGATCACGGCCGTTTTTTTAGATTCTTCTTCAAGCTTATTGTAGAGTCCTTTTAGCTGTTGATATTCTGCTTGAGCCGCCTCCAATCGCTTTGTCAATTCATCAATGCGCTTTAATTGCGAATCGCGCTCTTGATTTATCCCGGACTGTGCTTTTGTATAGGTTTCGAATTCAGATTTTACGTTACTAAGCGAGCCTTTAAGATCTGAAATGATCTTTCTTTGATCTTCAATAAGTTGTTGATTTTCATCCATTTGGGCGCGGTTTCGTTGAAGGTCGGTTTCCATATCATGCAAGGGTTTCAAAGCACGAATACGCAAAAAATCAACAAGAAATAAAATCAAAATGAAGCCAAAAAAGGCGGCTACCGGATATTTTTTTACTACGATGCCGTAAGCCGTTCCTCCTAGGGAGACAGCGCTTCCAGCAGTCGGCGATATTTGCCCCCAGTCGCGAAAAACGGTTCCGCAGGCGCTTTCAGTTGCAGGTTGTGCTGGCAGTGCAGCGACAACCCCTCTTTCTGGATCTCTTTCTATAGCTTGCATAGTTATGTTTTGAGGAGTTCTTCCATTTGTTTAATTAGGGCATCGGCTTTAACGACCGCCTTATCCGCTGCCTTTTCCGTTTCATCTAGCTCTTTTTCAAGGGGCTTCGTATTCATTACCGGTATCGTTTTGATTTGCTTTGTCAATTCTTCCACTTGTGATTTCAGATTTTCATTTAAAGTTTTAAGTTCTTCATTTTCCTTATCGTATTTATCGTAGTTGATCTTGAATTCATCAAGCTCTTTGGCAAGCGATTTGTTAGTATCCTCAAGACTGCTCACTTCGCCCTTCAGTGTTGTTATTTGGGCATCAACTGCTTTTTTATGGGCAGCAAGCACGATATATTCCGCATGAAGCTCGTTAAAACGCTTGTCAAAATCGTCTACTGCTTGTTTGCGCTCTTTTTCGACCTGAGCGGTTGCTTTTTCAAACGAATCCACTTTCTCTTTGAGGTTTTTTTCGCGCGCTTCCCATTCGGCTAAGCTTTTTTTACCGGCTTCCTGAAGACCAGTCATTTCCGCTTGAGTCTTTTTTACCAAGTCATTCAGCTGAATGTTTAAGGCTTTTTGTTGAATGAGGTCGGCCCGAGCTTCGGTTAGTTTTTCTTGCAGCTCATTTACGTAGGTGTCGAGTTGCGAATAGACGCTGAATGTGTGTACATAATAGGCTCCGATCGCGTTCGAAATTAAAAATAATAAGCCCGGAGCGATAAATGCCGGCATGGCGAGTACAAGGCCTGCAACGGCCATAATAAGTCCTCCAAGCGCGCCGACAGCTTGCACGTAAAAAGACCAGTGAAAAACTTTTTTTCCCTGAAATTCACCTACAGATGTAATGGGAGCAATACTATCTTGAGGGGGAGCAGGCTGTACGGCAGAAACTGACATATCAAAATCTATAGGATGAATGAGATAATATCTCAATCAGAATTCTATAAGTTTCTTTTGATAATGCGCTGATAGATAAAAAACAGCTTATAGCCCCAAAATGCTCGCTATTTCTCTTCCCTTAGACAAGGTTTCAAGATATTCCGCTTCAGGATCAGAATCTATCGTTATTCCTCCGCCGAGGGACCAGGATAAGATATTATTCTCATAGGTGAGTGTTCGGATCGCTATATTAAATAAAAAATCACCATTTGGCTTAATAACGCCCAAAGATCCTGTATATATTCCCCTTGTCCTATTTTCTAACTTATTTATCACTTGCATAGCCGATCCTTTCGGGCAACCGGTTATAGATCCGCCGGGGTATAACGATTTGATGCATTCAATCGGGTGAAGATCGCTTCTAGCTTGGATTATAGAGTGGAGGTGATGAACGTGCGGATAAGTGGTAAGGGTTTTTTGGGATACAAGTTTGGGAGATTCGATATTTGAAATCCAGCTCATATCGCTTCTTATAAGGTCGGTAATCATATTAAGTTCGGCTGCGTCTTTGTCGGAATTTAAAAGTTCCTCGCTATGACCAAATGGCATAGTTCCTTTAATTGGACACGATTCTAAAGTTAAATCGCTGCGCGACAATAATTTTTCTGGCGACGAAGATATAAATTGTTTTTTCCCCTCATCAAAATAGGCAGCATGTGGGTTATGAGCTAATTTCAAAAATAGAGCTAAGGGATCGATTTCGCCACTGAAAACAATCTCATGCGATAAATTAACCTGATAAACATCGCCATTTAAAATCTCTTCCTGAATGGATTTGATTTTTTCTTTGTATGCCGTCTCTGTGTCAAACGGCTTTACACATTTTAGCTCACTAATCTGAAACGGAATATTATCTTCAAAAGGAGCGATTGATTGCGCTTCAAAAAAGCACGCCTCACTCTTTCCCATTTCATAGGGGATGTAGCCGATCCATGTGAAGCCCGGCTCTAAAGCGTCTCTTAAACTCTCCCAAGAGGCGGTTTTTACAATTCTTCCAGGATTTGAATAGTGGACGAGGGAATCACCCTCGCGAAAAATAGCTTTCAATCGGGAAGATTCATGTTGTGATAAACCGCGTCGACATCATCAAGCGCTTCCAGCCATTCAATAAGGGCAAGATTCGCTTTTAAAGTTTCAGCGTCGCAATCGATGCTATTTTTTGGGATCATGTCGATCTCAGCTTCTTCAATTTTAAAGCAGGCTTGTGTAAGTTCGTCTTTGATTTTTAAAAGTTCGTTTTGATCGGTCGTGATAATATAGAAATCATCCGCAACTTCAAAATCTTCAGCACCCGCCAATGTGGCAGCGTCAAAGAGCGTCTCTTCTTTGCAAGAGGCTTTAGGAATTTGAATGATACCTTTGCGATCAAAATTAAAGGCGACAGCGCCCGGGCTTGCCACAACGCCGCCGCGCTTGTTAGTCGCGATACGCATATCGGAGCTGATCCGGTTTTTGTTGTCGGTCATTACGTCTGCGATAATGCCAACGCCGCCATGGCCATATAGCTCATAGGTCATCTCAATGTAGTCGGCCTGATCAGCAGAAGAGGCTTTTTTAATGTTTCGATCAACGATATCATTTGGAAGGTTATAGTCTTTCGCTTTTTGGATCGCGAGGCGCAGGCGGGGGTTTGAGTTTTTATCAGGACCGCCAAGTTTTACGGCCGTAATAATCTCTTTTGCCACTCTAGAAAATATTTTACCTTTTTTCGCGTCGGCTTTAGCTTTCTGATGCTTAATATTCGCCCATTTACTGTGACCTGCCATAACACCCTAAATAATAGACTTGATAGACTTCTTTATAGAAATTCAGAGCGAATTTCTATAAAGAAGTCTATTTTAAAGAAACCTCTATTTTGCCGCTACTGGAAGACAAAAAGCGCGGATTCATTATTGCGAATCCATTCATTGGCTTGCTTAAAGTAGGCGTAATTCTCTTCGAGTTTTTTAAACTCTTTACTATGCACCTGATGCTTGCCTCTTTCATCAAAATAAGAAGGGGATACGTGATGCAGCATTTCATGGTAGATCACATACGAAATGACATATTTTGGAAACACAGGCTTATCCATTAAGCGGTTGATTTTGATAAGGCGTGTTGCGTCGTGATATAATCCTAAATTAATCTTATTACGATTTCTTTTATGCAGGTTGCCGAACCATGTAATATAAAGATTTAATTTTGAATCGAAATACTCTCGATTGATTTCATCAAACAACTCCTGGAGATTGTAAACATCTCCTTGAACAACCAGCTTTTTCGGGTTTAAGGTATTGCTGTAGTCCAGTTTTTTTAAGTTATCTTCAATGTAGGCGCGAACGAGCGGGGAAATCTCTTCATGATCCTTCCTGATATAGCAGGCAAGATCATTCATAATATTCCCTGGGGCATTCAGGAACATTTGGTGAAGAGATACTTTCGTTCGGTCAGGCTCCCACTTGACAGATACCATCGTCGAGCGGTTGTTATTGACTTTGAGGATATATTTAAAGTGTGGGTCAAGACCCAATTTTTTTTCTAGTTCTTCGGTGGCCATTACTGCGTCAATAAAGTTAAAGTTTTCTTTCCATAAAAATCCTGCCGGTATAGGAGCCGTCAAGCTCTCTAATCCAACCAGGCTGTTCGCCAAATTTTTCAAATCCAAACCGTGAGTAAAGGTGTATTGCCGGATTTTCGGAATAAACCTGCAAATGGAGGATTTCAATTTTGAACGTTTCTTTTGCAAGCGCCATCAGGCTGCTTAAAAGAAGGCTTCCAACCCCTTTGCCTCTCTGATCGGGGGCGACAATGATTCCAAATTCACACTGGTGAGCAAGTTTTTTATAAGGCTGCAAATAAAGGGTTGTGAGACCGATTGGCTTTCCGTCTAATGTAGCGGTAAGGCTGCATTTATAGCGGGCAAATCCAATCCAACGGTGCATGGCATCTTCGACTTCAAAATCATCTGCCATCGGAAACCATCGGCCCACATTTTTATCAAGAAGCCATTCTTTCAAGTATTTTCCATCGCTAAGCTCGGTGTAGCGGATTGCAACGCCCGGAATTTCTTTTACTTCAGGTATTTCTTTCATCCGAACTCCTTTAAATAAGCATTCACAAAATCATCAATCTCGCCATCCATAACCGCTTCTATATTTCCTGATTCAAACTTGGTACGCGTGTCTTTCACTAATGTGTAGGGCTGAAATACATAATTGCGAATCTGGCTTCCCCAGGCAATATCTTTTTTCTCGCCGCTTAGGTCTTTTAAAGCCTTTTCCCGTTCTTCAACTTGTTTTTCATAAAGCATCGATTTCAACATCTTCAAGCAGGCTTCGCGGTTTTGCACCTGGCTTCTTTGCGTTTGGCTTGATACGACAAATCCGGTCGGGATATGCGTCATCCGAACGGCAGAGTCAGTTTTGTTGACGTGCTGCCCGCCTGCGCCTGATGAACGGAACGTATCTACTCTAAGTTCTTCAGGCTTAATATCGATCACAATGTCGTCTGTGATTTCTGGCGTTACCTCAACGCTTGCAAAACTGGTATGGCGTTTCGCGTTAGCATCAAAAGGAGAGATGCGGACTAATCGATGAACTCCTTTTTCCGCTTTTGCGTAACCATAGGCAAAGGGCCCTGTAAATTTCATCGTGATGCTCTTAATGCCGGCGACATCGCCGTCAAGAACATCAATAATTTCAAGGGTCCATCCCTTTTTGGCTGCCCACCGCTGATACATGCGGGAAAGCATTAAGGCCCAGTCGCAAGATTCAGTTCCGCCAGCACCCGAGTTAATGCTCAAGTAGCAATTTTTAGAATCAAGTTCTCCGGACAGCATCTTTCTAATTTCAAGTTCCGAAAGGGTCGCGTCAATTTGGATGAGCTCTTTCTTTAAGTCTTCCATAAAAGCATCATCGGCTTCGGGAATAAGCGCTACCGCCGCGTCGTATCGCATTTTTAAATCGCGGTAAGGGTCAACCCAGATTTTTAAATTCTTGGCTTCGGCTATAACGGTTTTAGCTTTATCGTTGTCATCCCAGAAAGAGGGAGATTCCATTCTGTTTTCAAGCTCTCGTAAACGATCTTCTTTGACCCTCAGGTCAAAGATACCTCGACATATGCGTGAGTCGATTATCGAGAGTCTTTACCAGGTTTTCCATTTCGTTATTCATAATTGACCCATATTACTATCTTTTATGGCTGACATATTAGGCTTAATCAGTCTTAAAAGTCAAAGTCGGAATGGCTTTGCTGTTAAAGCTAATTTCCCACTTCCAGCTAGGTTTAGAGATCTTTTTAGTTATAAACTCTAATTTTCCTTTGACTTGCTTAACAACCGTTTTATGCCCCTTTGGAACTATAAGGTGGAGGGGCTTATTAAAGGTAACATTTTCAGCCCAAAATTCCGCATGTTCCTCACATTCTATGACTAAGGACTCTAAATTAGCGGTTTCCTGCCAGAAGGTGTGTTTTTTGCGGAGATTCAAACCTTTATTCGTAACAAGAACATTTTTTAAAAAGACCCTTCCTTCAGGCGCGATAATTTTTATGCTTCCGTCAATATCAAGGCCGTCGATTGCCACCATT
>CAZABG010000004.1:0-33282 GCA_964483465.1 uncultured bacterium | reverse complement strand
ATGAATCAAATTTGCTAGATTTAAACAGACTCAGTTTTTAACTTTTTGCTTGATGATCGAGTAAAGAGGTCCGAGGCTTGGGGAATATTCTATAACGGCTTCAGGAAAGGGGGGGAGTTTAAAATGACATTCCTTTTCAAAAAGCTGGTACGTCGCTCTTTGCTTGTCAAGCCATGCTTGCATAGGTGTTTCTGCAAGGCTTTCTCCCTTTTTCATTTCTTTTTTGGTAACGGATATGGTTTTTTCACGATCGTTATTCAAAAGAAATGTCTTCAATTCTTTTTGGGTTACTACCGGCTTTAGAGTTTGAGCGGTCATATGATCGGCAATATTTTGCATAGTCGATTCAAGACGTCCGCCGAGCGTTTCTTTAACTCCATGCTCCGTCAGGTAGGGAACTTTGTTTTTTGCGTTAAAGACAATGCCGGGAAGCGGGCTCTTTTCGAGCGCTTTCTTAATATCTTTAATCGAGGCGAATAAAATATTGGTATTCGATGGGTATAAAGAATAAGGGCTTCCTGAAACCGGTTTGTCTTCAATTCCTCTTGTCGAAAAATCGGTGTATTCAATGTTTGTTATCGTTGAATGATAGCCGTCTTCATTGTGAGATTGCAATAGGACATTCATACCTTCGGAAGATCCGCAAAGACGGGGACAGCTTAGAAATCCAAAGGATTTCTTTTCTTTTATGCCCATGCCCGAAAGAGCAAGTAGGTTATCGTCAAGGCCTGCGATCGGATTATTGATCTGTCTGACGATGAGATAGTCGCGTTTAAACTTCTTAAACCAGTCAAATACCCTGTATTCATCCATTAAAAGCCAAAGTACGCCATGGCCGCCTGGTTTTAAAAGGGGTTCGAAGGGGGCGTTTGCCGCCCAGGTTCCGTCGACTGTAATAACCGGAACAAGCGGCTGTTCAAAAAGAAAAAAGGATTCCCGCGGCCTTTCAAACCAATTGTTTTCTTCTAATATTTCAATCATATGGCGCGTATTCATTTTTTCGGACGACGTCATAAGCGCGATGGGCGTCAATGTGCTTTTACCGTAAACTCGCTCGTAGAGAGTTTCACGGGCCTTTAAATCGCGGATAAGGCCTTCAAGAAGTGTTCTACCCTCGAATTGCAGTTTAGCCTGTGGAAGCGCTTCTCCCGTTTTTGCATCGCGTAAATTCAACCTGTCGCCTGCGCCGCCAACAGGATAGACTTCCCCGATAAGAGGCATTTTTTTTAAGCCTTCGCGAACGTATCTTCTAACGATAGGATCCTTCATATCCACTGTGGGAGGTGTTTGGATCGTGTTATGAGGGAATACGCCCCCTTTTTTACGAAGAAGCTTTAAAATGAGGTAGGTATAGCCGATGACACCGCCGATCGGTTCATAAAATAGCTCGATTTTAAATAATTTTTGGGCAAGATCTCGTAAATCTTTCGCGGGATCTTCCCTTTTTTCCCAGCCCGTAAAAAGGCTATCCGCCTGATCAAGAGAAATGAGGATTAAGATCATGACCCTTTCTTTTAAATCGAGCCCTTCCATCCACATTTTAAAAGGTCCGATTCTTTCCTTAACTCGTTTAACTAGAGGATGTTTATCGAGCATTTTGTAAAAAGGGGAAAACGAATTTGCAGTTTCCCAATCGTTCTTCAAATCTTCTGCAAGGCTTAATCTGAAATCGATAATAGGGTGGGTTGTCATTAACCTAAAAATAGCAGAAAAACGATTGCCTCTCAAGAAAAGCCGCCATTTTTTCCACTAGGGATTTTGCGAATTAAAATTGACTCTTAATCTGACTCATCTTACAACAGGTAAATGATAACTTCTCACATATAGGAGAATCTTAATGTCAGCTACAAAGAAAAAGCCATCTGCTTTCATGAAGCCGGTAGAAGTAAGCGACGCTCTTGCCAAAATCGTAGGGAAAGGCCCAATGCCACGTACCGAAGTGACTAAGAAGCTATGGGATTACATCAAAAAGAAAAGCCTTCAGGACAAGAAAAACAAGAGAATGGTCAATCCAGACGCAACACTCAGCGAAGTGATTGGTTCTCAGCAGATTGATATGTTCAAGATGGTTTCGAAGATTTCAAAGCACCTCAAAGAGCCTGCTTTATCTCACCGTTAATTTGTTCGGCCTCCGCTTTAAGCGGAGGCCTCTCTGAGAAAGGATGAAGACAGAAGGATGAATATCAACCGTTTAAATCCAAAAAATTCAATCCTCTTTGACTATGTAATTGATTCTTGAGAATAATTTGCCTCTCTGTGGGCTCTGTGATGAAGCTTTCTCTCTGATCTCTCTTGGTAAAAATCGTATCCCTCTTTAAACTTGTATCATGAATATTACGAAGTTAGCGTGGGATGGCTTTTGCCTTTTTAGCATCGCAGGGATTTGGCCCCGTTATATTGAGCCCAAGCTTTTAAAGATAAAACATCTGAATTTGAAAGCGCCAGTTAAGTCGGAAATTAAAATCGCAGCTTTTTCTGATCTACACTGGAGCGAAAAATCCAGTAAAATCCTGACGAAGAAAATAATCGAAAATGTGAATGCGTTTCAGCCGGATATCATCGTGCTTCTTGGCGATCTAATATGCGAAGGCGATTTGATTGATGGCGATGGGCTGAAAAAGTTCTTAAATCAATTGAAAGCGCCGCAAGGCTCTTATGTCATTTTGGGAAATCATGATTATCATGAAGCGCTTGGAATAAACGATGAAGGGGAATATGACCTTGCGAAAGAGAAAGGAAACTTCATCAAGGAAGCGTTGAAACGTATTTTTTTTACCCGCCATATCAAAGGCAAGGCTCATGAAAGAGTAAAAAAAATTCCGCCTAATCGCGCGCTTCTTGATTTGCTCAAACATACTCCTTTTAAGCTATTGCATAATGAATCGGTTGAGCTAAATCAGATAAATCTGACTGGACTTGGCGAATATATGGCCGATCGAGCGTTACCGGAAGAGGCCTTTAAAACTTACAATAAAAACCTTCCGGGATTAATCTTAGTTCATAATCCCGATATGGTGCCAAAACTCAATTCTTATCCCGGCCACATTATTCTTTGCGGTCACACGCATGGAGGAGAAATTAATTTACCCTGGATCTGGAAGCGGCTTACGGTTATGGAACATCCCCGCTTCAAAACCGGTCTTGTTCAAGAAGGGGATAAATGGGTTTATGTGACACGAGGAGTCGGCAGCGCCGTGCCTTTTAGGTTAAACGCCCCTCCAGAACTTTGTCTGATTAAGGTGACAAATGATTAGCGTGATTCTTTTAGCTGCAGGCTCAGGCAAGCGTATGGGAATGGATACTCCCAAACAATATCTTCCCTTAGGCAATAAGAGGGTGATCGATTACTCGCTTGATTGGGCGAAATCCTTTGACGAAGTCATTGTTGTCGCTGAAAAAAAATATCATAGCCTGTTTCCCTTTTTGATCGTGACAGAGGGAGGAGAGAGGCGGCAAGATTCGGTTTATAAGGGACTATTGCTTGCCACCAAGGAATATATCCTCGTCCATGATACGGCAAGGCCCTTTACTAGAATGGATGATATTAAAAAATTGATCGAGGAAGGAAAAAAGGCGGGAGCCGCCACTTTAGCCTGGCCTATTCCTTATACCCTCAAAGAAGCGGACTCTCATGCAAATGTAATCAAGACGATCGATCGATCGAAACTTTGGGAAATTCAAACGCCGCAGTTCATTCGCCGTGATTTACTTTTGAAAGGATATGAAAAAGTGCATCGCGATCAACTCGATGTGACTGACGATGTTTCTATAGTAGAGACGATCGGCGCGCCTGTAAAACTTGTAACGGGATCGCCGTTTAATTTTAAGATTTCTACAATGGATGATTATAAAATGGCGGAGGCGCTCGCTTGCACGTTTATAAGTTAACGATCGCATATGATGGTACTCAATACGGAGGGTGGCAGGTTCAACCTAACTCTATCGGTATTCAAACCCTCATCCAAAAAGCAATCGTTACGGTTTTAAGAGAACAGATTGATTTGACAGGGGCAGGCAGAACCGATAGCGGCGTTCACGCCCTTGGGCAGACAGCGCATTTTAAAACGGAGCAGTCATTCGATTCTATTAAGCTGCTTTATTCTGTTAATGCGCTTCTTCCGCCTGATATTCGCGTGCTCGAGCTGGAAAAAAGAGAGGATAGTTTTCACGCAAGATATTCAGCGATAGGAAAAGTATATTGTTATCGCATAGATACGGTTTATGATCCTTTTAACCGTCTGTATAGTTGGCATGTTGGATATAAGCTCGATATCAACTTGCTGCAAGCGGCGCTCAATAAAATGCTCGGGACGCACGATTTTAAAGGATTCGCCAATGAAAGCCATAGCGGTACTGCCGCGCATGATTCAATTAGAACGATAACAAGAGCGGAGCTTATTCAAGACGGAAACGAGATTTCCATTTGGTTTGAAGCGGACGGATTTTTATATAAAATGGTACGTAATTTAGTGGGAACCGCGATCGATATAGCAAGAAGCCAGCTGCCTTTAGAAACGGTTGATACCGTATTTAAAACGCTTGATCGTTCGAAGGCGGGGCAGACAGCTCCCCCGCAAGGCCTTACCCTTGTGCAAGTTGTTTATCCACCCAATCCTTAAGGGTTGGATGTCTTTTGGCTCCGCGCTTAATAAATTCAGGTATTTCGGGGTATTCGGCGGTGCAAATCAGTATAGGCTCGGCATTTGTTCCAAATAGAGCCGTCAAGCCGCGCGGGGTGTCTTCAAAGCCTATCACTTTTCCGGTTGGTTTAAGCATTTCTATCGCTTTAATATAGCATTCAGGATCGGGCTTTGGTTTTTCGTAATGTTCGCGCGTTATCCAGGTAGGGATGCTATTAAGGATGGGATTTTGTTTGCGTATTTTTTGAATGAGTTTATCGGGAGAATGGGTAACGACTGCCCGCTTGACATCGGCTTTTTCAAGGATCTCAAGCAATTCTTTCACTCCCGGCATTAAGTGAGCCGCCCCTTCGTCTACTAGATTTAAAAGCGCTTCTTGTTTTTGCTTATAAAGGACATCCCATACAGGCTCTCGTTTCAAAAGCTCTGGAAACTCTAGATAAATTTGTTCTTTTAAAGCGGTTGCGTGGTAATGGGCTGCTTGGCAATAACGGTTAAAATCCCAAGCAAATTCGATGCCGTTATTTTTTAACATCCGGCGGTAAGCATTATAATGCATCTCTTCGGTGTTAACGAGTAAACCATCAAAATCGAAAAGATATAAATCGTAATTTTTGACCCATTGCATGTAAATAGTGTAGCATGTGGATTAAATGTTTGCGATTCCGTTCTTACTCCTTTTAGCCGGCTGTGATAGTGATCCTGCACCCCCTAATGGAGAATATATTTTTAGGCACTCAGCGGATAGGCAGTTCCTTATCGCTGAAGCAAAACCCCTTGAGGTAACCGCATACCCTTGGGAAGAAGGAAAAGTCGGCAAGCTTCCTAAAATCACGAAAGAATTTTTTAGATGCAAGGGCTCACAGCTTAATCCCGCCCGATCGGAAATGGTCAACGGGGAAAATGTGACCTTTTATGATTGCGGCGGATCCGATAAACATAGCTTGCCCCTCTTTGACGGCAAAGAAAATGTCTATCCCATATTGGTCGATCTTTTAAACCACATCCAAACCGCTACTAAGAAAAAAGTTATTATTACATCAGGGCACAGGTGCCCGGATCATAATACGTATCTAGACGCTTCTTTAGCGCATCAAATGTCGAAGCATACGATAGGGGCGGAAGTTTCATTTTATGTGCTGGGCTTTGAGGATAAACCCGAGTCTATCATTAAAATCGTTCAAGATTTTTATTTAAAAGACCCTTTAACAAAGAACGATAAGCGATATACCGAATTCAAGCGTTATGACAAAGGGGATACCGATGTATCGACACCGCCGTGGATGAATCACGAAATATTTATAAAGCTGTACCGTAAAAAGGAAGGCCGTAACCACGATAACCGCCATCCCTATCCGTACCTTGCTCTACAGGTTCGATTCGACCGGAAGAAAAACGAGCGAGTTACCTATTCCTGGGATAAGGCCTACAATAATTTTTTGAGATACTAAAGATAAGGCAGAAGGCAGATTAGCAAAGGATGAAGGCAGAAGGCAGAAGGCAGAATAGCGACAGATAGGGCGCGCTAAAGCGCGCTTGTAATTAAATGCGCTCTTATAGAGCGCCCGTTCTGCCGAAGGCAGCCTATCTATCCGCTGAAAGCGGCACGATCTGTTGCTATTCTGCCTTCTGCCTTCTGCCTTCATCCTTCAAAAGAGCTATTACTTCTTCGTCTTCAACTTGCCTGAAGTCGTCGTAATAGGCGCCGACCGCCCCTAAAAAGGAATCATCTTCAGCGATTTCTAAAGCAACGATCTCATCTGCATATTTTGAAAGCATGCGTGCGGCGCTTTCGGCGACAACAGGCACTGCCACAATTATTTTTTTTGCGCCCATTTTTCTCGCCATTCTCGCTGCAAGGGCCATGCTGAGGCCTGTCGCTATGCCGTCATCAACCAATATAGCGGTTTTTCCCTGCAAATCTATTCTTGGCTTGCCTTTCAGGTACTTCTGCCGTCTCGCGAACGCTTCTCTTCTCTCGCTCTCAATGATACGCTGAAGCCACATCTTGTCGACCTGGTTCAGAGCCGCTTCATTGCCGATCATCTCACCGATCTCGTTGATCGCGCCAATGGCATACTCAGGCTGGTAAGGATGTCCAATCTTTCTTACAATCATTAGATCAAGCTCAGATCCTAGTTTTTTGGCGATTTCTACTCCAAGCACAACCCCGCCCCTTGGCAAAGGAAGGACGACCGCCCCCTTTTCCTCTTTTAGTTTATCCGCGAGCAGAATACCTGCCTCTTTTCTGTCTTTAAAGTGCACCATAACTCTATTTTACCCCAATTTTCGATTTTACCCTTATCGCCTGATCCTTTAGATCTTGAAGTCTATTCTAAAACTTCGTAGACTCTTCCCCATGCCGGCGTGGCGGAATGGTAGACGCGGTAGACTCAAAATCTACTTTGGTTTTCCAAGTGCTGGTTCGATCCCGGTCGCCGGCAAATTCAAGAGGTCCCACATTGGGACCTCTTTTTTTTATTTATGAGAGTTTTAGCACAAGAAGTTTGGCAAGAGAGGGCAAGGATACATCAAACCCTTGTCAGTCCGTTAGCCGATGCCTTTTTAGAAAGGCGCGCGCGAGGGCATAAGCATCCGGTATACGATTTTCTTTTTACTTATTACAGTTTTTCCCCAGGAAAGTTGAAAGAATGGGTTCCTTCGTTTGAAGAGGGTTTAGAAATGGGTGAAAACCTTCCATCTCTTAGCGAATACTGGTTTAAAGTAGATAAGGGGATTCTTTCCTTAAATCCTGAGCGGCTTCAAGGGCAGGCTCTTTTCTTAATCGATTTTATAGAAGAGCTCTCAGAAAACATATTAGAAAGGACGCCTCGCTTTGGATGCTTTGGATTGCACGAGTGGGCGATGGTTTACAAATTAACGAATAACGAATTGCGTCATTCTGATTACAGCTTACGAGTTTCTTCAGAAGAGCTCGCTCGTTTCGTTGAAAGTCAGAACCTTTGCTGCACGCACTATGACGCGTTTCGTTTTTTTACGCCTCAAGCCAAACCCCTTAATACTTTTACACCAGAACTTAAAAATAGAATCCAGCATGAGCAGGGCGGCTGTTTGCATGCGAATATGGATATCTACAAATGGGCGACGAAATTGTGGCCTTGGATTGGTTCTGATTTTATAGCAAAAGCCTTTCTAAATGCTTTATATGGAAGAGAGCTTGATATGCGTGC
This sequence comes from uncultured bacterium, assembly GCA_964483465.1. Taxonomy (GTDB): domain Bacteria; phylum Chlamydiota; class Chlamydiia; order Chlamydiales; family Parachlamydiaceae; genus CAZABG01. Next base: position 25,451 of record CAZABG010000004.1, on the reverse strand, counting down.
AAGCCCCTATGATTTGCAAGAGCATGGTTATGTTCCGATTCGTATCGAAACAGAAGAGGGAAGACGAGAATATCAGCAGCTTCAACAAAAATATGCCCATATGACAATTGAACTTCGAAAAGAATTAAAGAATTTTTGCGCTCGTTTACGCGCATGGAGAAAAATATGATTGTATACGTTTATAGCAAGTGCTCGACTTGTAAAGATGCCTTAAGTTATCTGGAGAAACGTAAAATTAAATTCATTAAAAGTGAAATAACCAAAACTCCGCCAACGATTGCTGAATTAAAAAAGATGCTCAAGTTTATGAACGGGAATATAAAAAAACTGTTTAATACCTCAGGACAGCTTTATAGAGAGCTTAAGCTGAATGAAAAACTAGAGAATATGTCCGAAGAAGAAGCATTTGATCTTTTAAGTAAAAATGGAATGCTCGTTAAGCGTCCCTTCTTACTTGACGATAAGTTTGGATTAGTGGGGTTTAAAGAAAAAGAATGGGATACTATTAAGTAATATTCTTTATGACGATAACTTATGAAAAAGCAAATTTAAGCCATAAAGAGACGATATTCAATTGGCTTAGCGAGCCACACATTCAAGAGTTTTGGGATAATAGCCAAGCGCATAAAGAGGATATTCTTAACTTTCTGTATGGGAGAAAACAAACCTATTTTTTTGGAACCACAAAATACTTCATTGCTAAAATAAACTCGGTCGCTTTTGCGATTATTTTATGCGACCAAATACAGCCGAATCAATCCGATCTCCAAAAGCTCCATCATGATAATTTATCGAAGCATGGACATACTTGCTTTATTGATTTTGGAATTGGCAATAAAGAGTATTTAGGAAAGGGACTTGCTGCCGTTACGTTAGATGGGTTTCTCAAATTCTATAAAAAAGAAGTAGATCCATTAGCCGATACATTTTTTATCGATCCTGATTTAAGCAATCCAAAAGCGAAGCGTGTCTATGAAAAGGCGGGGTTTGTTTTAAAGGGGTGTTTTGAAGTGAATTCAGGGTTTTTTAAAGGAAATGCTTCTCACTTACTCGTTAGACAAATATGAAATTGTGGTTTCAATTATAGACGAAGCTCTAACTAACCTGCCCTTGTAGATTTTGAAAAGGATTTTTATCCTTTAAAATTCGTTGATGAATGCAGGAACGCTTATTCCAAGGCTGGGAAGATTTTGGTAATAATAATCATCAGGATCGACACTGATCATAAAAGACCAATGCGATAAGCCGGCTAAGTTATTTACTCCCGAATTCATCTGCATGATAAACGTATATTTGCCGTGAATTTTTCTAAATTTTCCGATTCCTACAATAACATCTGACTCTTGCACATTACCTTCTGTCGGATAGAAAGTAATATACACATCGCCGTAAGGAGTAACGGAACCAACTAAATTTTTATGAGAAGAGGGAGCTCCATTAATCGCGGCATATGCATCCCCAAAAAAATAGCCATTTTCGTAGCGATTAATCGTCCATACCGTTTGATCGGCAACAGTCAATTCTGATCCGGCTTCGTATTGAATGGCAGGGAGGGTTGCGGGAGGGACGATCCAAGTCGTATTCTCAAGCTCAGATTTATATTTTTTGTTTCTTTTCTCTATAATTTTTTGGTACTTGTCATAGCACTCTGAGGCATCAAGAATGCTGAATCCTAAAAAGACGATGAGCAAAAATCTAAGCATGGAAAATCCTCGTTCAAAAAAAGAAATTTAATTTAATGGTATTTCTATTTCAAGTTTTGGAAACGCTAAAAATTTCGAGGTGATTTTTTTCAAAACCATATTTCGATGAAATATTCCAAAGGTCTTTAGCGGGATTTAATGATCTTACGAGGGCTAAAGAGGGGTCGAAAAGAAAGGCGGTCGAATCGGGCAGTTTTATCAAAGCAAGAGTGACTTCATTTGAAAGTAGTACAAGGTATTTGCCGCTTTTTAGCGAATGGATCTTTTGGCTGAATGAAGAGGGCATTTCTCCTTCATTTTCATAATTAAGAATGAATTTTAGTTCTAGTTGAAGCCGGTAGCGTGCGGAGAAATAAGTTAAATACTGCACAAGGCTCTTCTTTACGAGAAATTCTGTCTTGTAACTTAAATAAATGGATTGGGTGATAGAGGCTCGCGTATTGCAGATCGTATACAACTCACACAATTCGTCAAGCGATGAAGAATAAGCCTCGTAAAGAAAATCTATTGCGATTCCAAAATAATCCTTTGCGCTTAGATAATTGGGTTTTTTATATTTTTTTAGATTGAATTTGGGGTAGTTTTTGCTGATTTCCACTTTTATGGATTCCTCGAGAGGCTCTTCACGCGGATTTGGGATGCTGAAAACGGGGGCGATGATTCTTGATTTGAAAAATTGCTCCGCGCATTTTTGACTTCTTAGCCTTAAATATTCATAGTGGCGTTGATCTTGAATGTCATTTCCATTCGAATTCGAAGGATTGATCATGATAAATTCATTTTACCTGATTCAATTTAAGAAAAGGGTAATTCGCTTTTAATCTTTAGATTGCAATAAGATAGAACTATGAAGCTTCCCCTTGAATATTCTAAGTTATCTCAATTTTTTGACGCGATGAGCGATAATACCGCCTTAAACATGGCTTTAGGTACCCTTTTAAAACCATTAAGGATAAGTTCTATTCTTGATTTTAGCTGCGGAACTGGGTCTCAGGTTTCATGGCTTGAAAACAGGGGATATAAGGTAATCGGCGTTGATATAAGTCCTGAGCTTGTGAAGATCGGGAAAGCTAAAGGCCTGAACGTATTTGAAGGCGATATGCGCTCTTCTTATTTTGGACAATTTGACGCCGTTATCACCATGGATCGAGCTATAGGGCATTTAACATCTCATGATTTTGAAAAAGCCTTAATCAATATCGCAAATAATTTAAATGATAAGGGTATGTATATCTTTGATAATTTTAACTTCGATGCCTTAACCGATGAGGTTGTATCAAAGCTTTCGATGGATTACGTAAGAGATGTTGAAGGCAAGCCTTTTCAGCATAAACAAAGCTCTTATTTAGATCGCGAGACCAAAGTGCTGACATCCTACGATGAATTTATTCTTCCTGATAGAACGGAAAGGGGATCCTTTGAGCTAAGAGTATACACGGTAGATGAAATTGAAAAATTATTGAAAAAGAATGGCTTTAAACTGCTCCAAATCTATTCCAGAGACGCCTCATCTTTCGATCGATTTAAATCCGAGAGTTTTATCGCTATTGCTCAGATGGTGTGAGATAAAGTCTATAAGACGCTTATTAAATGTATCAGGCTGATCAATAAAGAGGGCATGGCCCGCATCGTCGATTATTTCTAGCTTTGCGTTCGGTATTAGTTTTTGCATATTTTTCATGTATTCGATCCGATAATTATCTATCGTAAAAATAAGCGTAGGAACCGAAATGGTGGGTAATAGGTGCCTATAATCCTGAAGTATGTAATTTAGCATGAGGGTCATGACCGTGTTGGTCGGAGTCTTCATTGAACTTCTAAACAGCTTTTGGATGAATTCATCCGTTTGAGGCTTTTTAAAAATGATATTTAAGAAATCCTGAGTTTTCTTTGCACGATCAAACTGAAGCTCTGTCCATAATTCAACGGTCTTTTTGTAAAACGGAAGAGAGGGATCCATTCCCGCAAGTCCATCTACTAAGACAAGCCCTTTAAGGTTATTATCGGATAGGAGAGCAGCATAGTTTACAACTTCGGGAACTCCAAGCGACCATCCAATAAGTACAAAAGGACCGATTTCTAACTGATCCACAAGCGCTTTTATGTCTTTTGCTATCGCATAAGAATAGTGCCCTTCTGTTGCCTGATCAGAATCGCCTTGCGACCTTGGCTCCATCGCAATCACGCGATAATTTTTAGAAAAGTATTCTAGTTGATTATCCCATATCCAAGCCGGCATCATAACGCCCGGGACAAACAATAAGGTTAAATCCTTTTTTTCATTGAAATTGGGAGAAATGTAATGAAGTTTAACCCCATTGTTATTGACGAATCCTTCCATAGATCTTTCATAGCATGTTTAATTTATTTTTGAGGAATTCTTCCGTAAAGCCATGGATATTAACCTTTTTATGGCGGCTTGTTAAGCCTGAAACAAGCTCTATATTCGACTTTGGGATGCCAAATGCTTTCGAAAGGAAGGCAATCAATTCATGGTTCGCTTCTCCCTTTTCAGGAACCGCTTTCAAGCGAATCTTAAGTTCCTCACCTTCCCAGCCTACTATCTCAGATTTATGAGCCTTTGGAATGACTTTTATTAAAAGATGCATAAAAGTTCATTTTACGCGCTCATTTCGGTATAATCAAGCCCTTACAAAGGATTATACGATGAAGCCGATAGGAATGCAGCTTGCATGGATAAACGTCGCGGATATCAAAAAAGCGATAAAATTCTATACCGAAGTGATGGGTTTTGAGCTGCATGAATTTAACGAGGAATTTGGCTGGGCTGAGCTTTCAGGAAAAGAAGGAGCAAGGCTAGGTCTTGCCGCCGAATGTTCGGAACACGGCAATAAAGCGGGAACAAATGCGGTTATTACCGTTACCGTAAGCGATATTGCCAATGCGATTGAGGAGTTAAAAGGAAATAACGTCAAGCTGATCGGCGATGTCATGGAAATTCCTGGCCAAGTAAAACTCCAAACCTTTACAGATATGGATGGGAACGCCTTTCAACTATGCGAATTACTCAGCTAAAAATGCTTTTATCGTTTGATAATTTTCGTGCGGCTTTTCTGCATAAGGGAAGTGGCCGCAATTTGTTAACTTTACAAATCTGGCGTTTGGCATTGCTTTAGCGATGTGTTCCGCAAATTCTGCAGGAATCGGGTCATAGTCGCCATGGAGCACTAAAGTGGGCGCGCTTACGGTTGCGAGCTTGGGATAAAGATCGTACGGTTTAAAAAAGATCTCTTCACAGAGGTGTTTAAACACCTGCGATCCGTTTAAAAATGCCTCTCTCGTAAGCCTAAAGTTTACGAATTTAACGTCGTTTGGATTAAAGAAATAGGGGGTAAATACGGTTTTCATTTGTTTTTCAACCGTATCCGGATCGCCCGCCTTATAACTGTCGGTTGCTTCAATTTCTTCTAACTCTTTATGGATAGGCGCTAAGCGATGCATAATGACGGTTATGAACTGGTCAAATTCTTCTTTAGATGCAGGCATGGCGCTCATTAGAACGATCTTACTAACTCTCGCGGGATAGCTAATCGCGTAATTCATTGCCAGAAAGGCGCCCCACGAATGCCCAATCAAAGTTACTTTTTCAACACCAAGATCTTGTCTGATCGCTTCAATATCGTTTAAAAAAGTAGGGACATTGATGTTGTTTAGACCGCTCGATCTTCCACAGCCTCTTTGATCATAAAAAATTATTTTATTGCCGTCAGCTAACAAATCAAAGGCAGGCCTAAGATAAGTTTGGTTTAAAGCGGGAGCGCCGTGAATAACGATTACAGGATTTCCTATTCCTATCTGATCGGTAAAAAGAACCCCATTAAAAGTGGAAATGGTTTTTTCTTCTGCGTATAAAGCAGTAAAAACAATAAAAATGAGCGCAAATCTAAACATAAGTTATTAATTCTAATGCGAATTTTTATATATCGCTAGGTAAAATGAGCATTACTTAATGTTTTACTCTTTTGGTTTAATGCCTCTTACCTGAATGAAGGTGCGAAAGGTGACGCTGTAGTCATTATCATTTTGTATTTGTTGGAGTGACGATATCCAGGGTTGTATTATTCTTAAAAAAATGGAAGGCAGCTTCAAAGCAAGCGCTCTTACCGCTAGCGGAAATAACCCCTTTCCTTCGGGTGTTGCCGCTTTCGGATCCGGCCTCGATTCTTCAACATAGTGATACCCTTGCTCTTTTATTATTTTTGCAAGCTTCGAGCCGATCGTTATATCGCTTCGCTGCAAAAAGTGCTGGAGATTTACCATCCATCTAAAGGCCTTTAAAGCAAGCGTTTCGCGCGGCTCCCAGCCGAAACTGTTGCCAGTAAGCTCTTCCATCACAAGTAATCCTCCGGGCTTTAAAGCAAACGATAATTGCTCTATCGCGGAAACAGGATCTTTTAAATGACATAGAATGAAACGGCAGTGAACCACATCGAACTGCTCTTTATATTTTGTTAAATCGTAAATGTTGCCGACTTTCCATTCGATATTTGTAACGTTTTGTTGATCTGCGTTCTTTTTTGCGACATCAATCTGCTCAGGGCTTGAATCGATCGCAACCACATTTCCGTTTTCCGCAAGTTTCTTCGCAATACCGATTGTTAAAACACCAGGGCCGCAGCCTACATCTAGATAATTCATTTTTTGGGTGATAGTTTCAGGTACGCTAAACTTTAAGGAATAGGGGTCGAACGTGTAATTGATAGATCCCATCCGCTCTTCGTCTTTTTTTCCGACAGGGATTAAATAGTTTGTGCTGGTTGTTGTTGTGCTCATAAACCTTCTCCAAAAAAGAAAGGTTTAATGGATTAAAGAAATTTTAAAAAGAAAAACCTCAAGCGGCTGCTTGAGGTTTTTAATAGCGTTTAACGTCCGGCGAGGGGCTTATTCAAGATATAATGGACGGACGGAGATTTTCAGCATACTTTTGAGCCTCTAAATCTCCTTGCTTAGCAGCAAGGTCGTAGTATTTATAGGCAGCTTGCAGATCTTTCTTAATTCCCCAGCCATTTTCGTAGTACATTCCTACGTAGCACTGTGCTGAACGATGATTCTTCTCGGCAGCCATAAGATAGTGTTTAAAGGCAGCCTTATTATCTATTAACATGCCGAGGCCTGTACCGTAGAATTCCCCTTTCTGAAAGTGGGCGTCAATATCGCTATCTAGCGATTTATTATTTAATAGTTCAAAGGCTCTTTCATATTCTTTGTCATTTTTAAGAATCATGGCAAGCTCGTAGCAGCATCCCGGGTGGTTTAATTTTGCCCCTATTTCATAGCTTTCTTTAGCTTTTTGTTTTTGGTTTAGCTGAGTAAACACGATTCCCATGTAGTGATAAGCATCGATTCGTCCAAGGTCAGCTGCTTTTTGAAAAAATTGCTCGGCTTTTACAAAATCAACGCTTAATCCCGCCTCGCCATTTGCATGGCATCCCCCTAAATTAATGTAGGCGGCAGCATAGCCCTTTTCAGCTGACAGTATGTAGCATTCCAGCATCGCCTGATCATCTTTCTCTACCCCAATCCCGTTCTTATAACAGTTGGCTAAGTAGTTGAGGCTGGGCGCATGGTCTTGATCCGCGCATTCTTTAATAAGTTCAAAGGCAATTTTAGGATCTTTTATGACGCTCTTGTTATTTTTGATTTTAAGACCAAGCGCGGCTTTTTCGTCTAAACTCATATTTCTAATAATATTATCGAAATTAACCGAGCCTTCTTTAGTGTTAGCTTGATGATAATATTCTGCGGCTATAGCCACATCTTTATCACAGCCTAACCCATTGCGGGCCATGTAACCTAATTGGCAATAAGCCTCTAAAATACCGTCTTCAACCGCCTTTTTAAAACACGCGCGAGCCATGTCGTAGTTCGGTTCAATTCCGTGGCCTTTTAAGTAATGGATACCTAGCTGAAAATTTGCCTCTTTATGTCCTCGACCGCTTGCATCATAGAAATATTGAGTGGCTTTATAGGGATCGGATTCATTAAGCCCTTTTTGATACATGCTCTCTGGATCATCAGGTGATTTCGGGGGACTTAAAAGAGGACTTGCTACTTTATCTGTTTTTGGTTTTGGTGATTCGGGAGGATGTTCTTTTACCCTTCCTTTTAAGCAAGTCCATCCCAATACGGCAAGAGGGATGAAAAAGGAAAAATAGGAAAGGATAGTTAAGGCATCCGATTTTTTAATTTCATTTAACTCGCATCTCGCTAGGTGAACAAGAGGTTTAAAGTAAGAATCTATATTCATAGTGTCTCCAGTGTATGGAAATTATTTATTAGTTTATTTTTGCAATCAGCCACAGGTTTTAGTCTCTTCGCGAATTTCATTTGCCGAGTCAATTTAATAACATCTCAATTTGAGCCTTTTTCGCCTCGATATGCCCTTTTAAGGTGGCTTTAGTTAAACAATGAAAAGAGAGATCGTTATATTTATTGATGAATGTTAAGCCTGATTGAAAAAGCTTTTCAGGATCTTCTTCCTTATCAAGTGCTTCCCATAGGGCTAATTCTTCATACTCTTCTTCCCAACCGAAATCTAAATTAATAGCTTTTCCTTGATCAAATAGCTCGCGGGCTTTTTGAGTATTGATATCATGACCTACGCCTCTCATGTGGAAAACCCCAAACCAATAAAGCGTAAAATAATCTTGTGAATCTTTCTGATAGGCTTTAGACATTAATTCAAAGGCTTTTTCGTAATTTGCTGGTGTCAGGCGGCTCCCAAAATAGTACTTTAAGCCAAGATGCGATAGAGCCTCCGAATAGCCCATCTCCGCTGCAAGAGTGATGTGTTTTAAAGCTAAATCATCATCTTTAACACAACCGTTTCCCTTCTCATAGCTTTTTCCTAAATGGTAGTGGCCTTTAGCAAGATCCTTTTCCGCGGCTTTTTTGAACCAATCGAAGGCAATTTTTGGATCTTCTTCAAATTTACCTACTTCACACATGGAAGCAGCATCGCCTTGATTTGCCGCGAGCTCGAAATACTTTTTCGCTTCATCATCATCATCTTGACAGTGTATCCCGGTGTTGAACTGGGCTTGCATATGCCCCTTTTCTGCCGCTTTTTTGAAGAAAAGGTAAGCTAGATCAAATGGATTGCCATTTTTAGCTATCAAATTCCCTTTTTCAAAAAGGTTTTCCGGATCTTCTTCTTTTTGGAGGAGTTCAAGTAATTCGAGTCTTTCAAATGCACTTTTACCGACACTAGAGTTTAGCTTCATGGATGCATCTAAATACTCTCTTGCCTTTTTTAGATCTACTTCAACTCCTGTGCCGGTCATATAGAAGAATCCAAGCCAATAATTTGTTCTGAAGTTATCTGGGTGATAGGCGGCTGACATGCTCGCATATGCCTCTTTATCGTTTTTTTCGGTGCCGATGCCGTAATAGTACATATAGCCAAGTTCAATATTCGCTTTGAGGTAGCCAAGATTTTTTGCTTGGATCATCAATTCAAAGGCTTTCTTATCATTTTTTTGAACCCCTTGGCCATGAAGATGCATGAGTCCAAGGAAATAGCAAGCTTCAGCTTCATTTTTATTAAAATTAAAGAGATTTAAGGCTTTAGTATAGTCTTGTGTGCAGCCAATTCCTTCGTAATAGTATATTCCTAACTTGATGCTGGCTTCTTTGTTCCAAAAATCCTCTGCTCTCTCAACTAATCCAAACGCTTTCTTTTCGTCTTTATTTACGCCTTTGCCTAATTCATATAGTTTAGCGAGAGGCAAAGCGGCTTTTTTGTAGCCCATATCAAGGGCTTTTTGGTAAAACACCGCGGCCTTTACATAATCTTTTTCACATCCTTGGCCATTTTCGTGAAGCAAGCCTAAGTTAAAGCAGGAAGTGGAATGGTCTTGTGAAAGAGAATAGTGTTTAATGGCAAGGGTATAATCAAGATTTGTCCCTGTGCCTGTTCCATAGCAATATCCTAGATAGTGATGTGCGTCGCTATCGTTCAATTCAGCCGCTTGTTTAAAACATTCAAAAGCCTTTACCTGATCTTGCGTTTCTCCGTATTGATAGTTATAGCCCTTTTCCACTAATGCTTTTGCTTTTTGCGCATTTAGAGCTTTAAAGGCCGCGTCATCAACTTTTGACGATCCAGCAGGCGCCTCATTTTTTACTCGGCCTTTGAGTAATCTGATACAAAGAATAACAGCAGGCGCAATCAACGTTAAGTAAGAAAGGATGATTAAGGCATCGGAGCGCTTTATTTGATTCAGTTCGCAATTAATTAAATGCGAAGCCGGATTAAAGTAATTTTCTATCATGTGTCGAAACTTTTTTTAATGTTTTGAGCATCGGCATGGCCTAAATCCGCAGCCTTAAGAACAAGATTTTTCCATAAGTTAAAATTTATATTTTTCAGGTTTATTGCAACTTCCATAAGCTTTGCAGGATCATTCTCGTTTTCAAACGCTTCCCAGCCTTCAAATTCTGACTGATAATTTTGATGAATTCTGAGGCCTTCTAAAAGCTCTTTAACCTTTTTTAGATCGCGTTGAGTTCCCTGTCCACGCATATAAAGATAGCTGAGATAATGCCTTGCGTATATTCGATCTATCGTAGTATCTTCTATCGCACTTGAAAGCAATTGAAAAGCCTTATCATAATCCTGTTGAGTTCCGATACCATGCATGTACATGTAACCTAAACGTGCCGTAGCATCGCTATCATTTAAATCATGCGCTTTAGTTAGAAGATTAAATGCACTCGCAGGATCTTTTAAACAGCCGTCTCCTTCCAAATAACGGACGCCCAAATTATACAGGGCTTCTACGCAATTTTTTTCGACAGCTTTTTGAAGCCACTTTATAGAGTTTTCATCGTCCAAGTTGGCTAGTTCAACCATCGAATCGACTTCGCCCTGCTCAGCCGCTAATCGGTAGTAATGTTTAGCTTTCTCGTGGTTATTAAATTTCTCATAACAACCTCCCGTAAAATACTGAGCAATAGCGTGACCCATATCGGCCGCTTTTTTGTAATAGTGTAGCTCAAGCCAACTTAAAGATGGGTCAATATCATCGGCAATTTTAACAAGGGTTTCAGGATCATTTTCTTTTTCTAATTTTCCCCAAAGGTCCAATTCTTCAAAATAACCATCCAAGTTTTCGTCAGGAAAGGATGTTTTGCCTTTTTCAAGGATCTCTTTTGCCTTCGCGAGATCTCTTTCAGTGCCGATCCCTCGCATGTATAAGATGGAGAGCTTTTTTAAGGTTGGAAGGTGATCAGGATTTTTATTGTAGGATGAAATGACCAATTCATACCCTTTTTTCTGATCTATCGGAACTCCATTACCTTTTAAATACATGTTTCCAAGATGATAAAGAGATAAATAATTATTAGGATATTGGCTGAAATTTTGACGGGCGAATTCTAGATTTTTATCGCAACCGATCCCTTTTTTATAGTAAACACCACGTAATACAGTTAATGTCTCATCGAAAAGTGAATAGTTTGAAACTAATTCAAAAGCTCTTTTTTCATTTTTTTCGACTCCAAGGCCATTCTCATAACAATATGCTAGGCAATCGATTGTTTTGTAAAATTTTTGATCTATGGCCTTTTGATAATAAATGACTGCCTTCTGCTTGTCTTTCATTTCAAAGTCATAAATTAATCCCAAATTTGAGCTTGCAACGCCCATGCCTGCTTCAGATGCTATTATGTAGTGTTTTATGGCAAGTTCATTGTTTTTGTCCGAGCCTTTACCGGTTGCATAGTGGAAGCCTAGTTCAAAGTGGGCTTCTATCGATCCATGATCGGCCGCCTGTTTAAATAGCTCCATGGCTTTGGCGGGGTCGCTTTCATCTACTTTTAGAGCCTCAGAAAAAAGGTTTTCGGCTTTTGGTTTATTAAGTGCATCTTTTGCAACTTTATCGACTTTAGGAGATTCTGGAGGGGGTTCTATTTTGACTCTGCCTTTAAAACAAGAAAGGGCAAAAATAACAGCTGGTACAAGCAGCGTAAAATAAGAAGCAATCACTAATAAGCTGACCGGATTTGCAACTTCTTTCAAATTACAATGGGAGATTTGGTCAAGTGGCTTAAAATAGTTTTGTGTAAAATTAATCATTATTTTCTTCTCTTTTGATAGTTTCTAGCCCGTCTTTTGCTTGAGGCAATCCTTGCGCTGCGGCTTTTTCAAACCAAAATTTAGCTTCTTTGTAATACTTCGCTTTATCGAAATATTTTTGGGCATCTTGATAATTACAGTATCCCAGGTTATACTGAGCCTGCTTATTTCCCATTTCCGCCGCTTTTTTATAGAGCTCCCTTGCTTCGTAATCATGATTCTCAAGTTCTCTAATAAAGCCTAGGACGCATATGGAGACAGCGTCGCCTCCATCCGAGCCCCTTTGATAGTTATCGATATGTTCTTGCAGTTTTTTCTTAGCAGGTTCGTATGCGCGTTTTAATTTTACATACAATCTAAAAGCTTCATCGATATTTGCTTTTACGCCTTCTCCCGTTTCATAACACATGGCAAGTAAATATCCCGCTTCATAATCGTGTAATTCGGCTGCCTTTTTTAAAAATTCAAAAGCTTCCTTCTTCTCGCCCTTATTTTTGTGTTCAAGAGATTTCTTTTTGTATTCATTTGCTAATAGAGCGGCTGACTTGAAGTAATAGTAATTTCCGTAATGGCCTTTTCCGTCTACGCATTTGCGATAGAACGTGAGTGCCTCTTGCGGGTTGTTCTCCATTTCTGCAATTTGACCTAAAAAGTAATAGGCATCGCCATTTTCATCCGCAGCGAGTGTGAAATACTTTTTAGCCATTTCATACCCGTTTGCCTTAAGGGCTTCCTTGCACTCTTCATTTTTATTTTCGGCGTTAAAATATAGGGTTGCGAGATCATACTGAGCTCTTTTATGTCCTTGATCGGCGGCAAGTCTGTAATAGTCTGCGCCTTTTACTTTATCTTCTCGGTAATAGTAGTAGTTTCCAAGTTCATATTGAGCATCGCTGTTTCCGTTTGAAGCTAAAGTATATTGCGCAAGATAGGTGTAGCTCACTTTGGATTGAATAGGAGCCCAGGTATAGGAATCTATAACAGCGACAGCAAAAAATCCTAAAGGAATAACAATCGTTGCATAAGTAGCGATAATAGCAATATCAATTGGCTTAATGTCGCGGTAATTGCAATAACTACCATCCAATAGGTGTTCTAAAGGTTTAAAGTAACTGTCAACAATGTTCATGAAAATTTTTCTCGTAAGGCTTTTATGGCAGGTTCATAACCTTGAGCCGCTATGCGAGTCATTAAGGTTTTTGCTTTAAATAAATCTTTGAGATCGCTTTCGCTTAAATAGAACCAAGCTAAATTATATAGGGTATCTGTATCATCATGCAAAGCTATATGCTCTGCTTTATCGAGGTATTTTTTAGCGCTTTCGAGGTCTTTTTCGATTCTATGGCCAGTTGCGAGGTGAACCGCCATTTTTACCATGGCAATCGGAATAGCATGCGCGGCTTTTGTGTAATGTATTAAAGCTCTATCAATGTCCTGCTTCTCATATTCATAGATTTTTGCAATGGTATAATGAATGTCAGGTGCATAGCTACCGGCAGCTGCAATATAATATTTAAGGGCCTCATCGATGTTCTTATCTACGTCTTGTCCGTAATGATATTTTTCGGCCAAATGTAATTGAGCTGTTTTATTTCCTTTTTCTGCGGACATTTTGTAATGTTCAATCGCTTTATCGGTATCTTTGTCTACACCTGCGCCAAATTCATGCGCGGCCCCTAAAAAGAGAGACTTTTTTTCTGGTGCTGCATCAATTGTAGTAAGCAGCATTAATTCAGTTAGGGCTTGCCTATGCCCGCAGTCGGCTGCTTTTTTGTAGTAAAAAATAGCCCTAATATAATCAGAGAACATAGAAAATTGATTAATTTGACCTAAACGGTAGAACGCTTGAACATCTCCTTTGGCTGCCTTTTCAAGATATCTTCTTTCGACTTCGTATTCAAAAAGGCCGCTATAGGGACCGTTCTTAATATTTAGATAACAATCCACTGCCTTTTCCAGATCTTGTTCACCATTTTCACCATTTAAATACCGATGAGCTAAATCATAAGCCGCCCAATTTGATCCCTGATCCATCGCCTTGTGGTAGTATTCGATCGCCTTTTTAATATCTTTTTGTACAATTTCACCCCTTTCATAAAGTCCGCCCAATGTATGTAGAGCCGCATGATAATTTTGTTCGGCGGATTCATTTAAAAGTGAAAGAGCTTTAAGAGGATCTTTTGTTCTGTAAATTTGGGCTAAAGAATACTGTGCTTTTTTGTTTTTATTTTCAGCTGCAGGAATATAGTATTTTAAAGCCTCGTCAAGCTGTGATCGATTACGGTAGATCTCAGCGAGACGGTATTGAGATTTCGTATGACCGAGTTCTGCCGCTTTTTTGTAATACGGAATGGCCGGATCCCAATTGCGTAAGTGAGCATCTTTAGTTTCGGTCCCAAATTGATTATATTTACCCAGATAGTATAGCGCCTCGACATGGTCTTTATCGGCGGCCTTTTTGAAGTAGGCGAGGGCTTCTTTACGATTACCCGTTCTGTGAAGTTCCAATCCTTGTTCAAATAAGGCATCTTGTTCTGTAACATCAGCTTTTTTGGGAGAAACAGCGTTATCTTCCAATATTTTTTGAGATAGTTCTTTATCTCGCGGGGAATGGGTGTCGGCAGGAATCGGTTTAACTCTTCCATTTAAACAGGAGGCTAGCAAAAAGATAGCAGGCACAATTAAACTAAAATAAGTTGCTATAATAAACACGTTCATTGCATTACATTTAATTTCGTCAAAATTGCAATTAATAATGCTATTCAAAGGTTTAAAATAATTGTTTGATATCTGCATAAATTAAAATTTGTTTTCTTATAATTATAGCAACATATTATTAAGGCTTCATTAAGAAGAAAGCTATTCTATGGGGTAGGCGTAGGAAATGGCTATTTTCCAGCTGCCATCAGGCTGTTTTTTAAAGACATCGAGGCCATTTTCAACGACTTTTTCTATGAGAATATCATGCTTTGTCACTTTTAAGGTCCAAATCAGTCTGACGACAGCAAGATCGCCGTTGATAAGAATTTCTTTGATCTCAGGCTTGTCATAGGTGTATTTAAGATCGGGTTTTGCAAATATACCGCTAAAGTTACGGCAGAGAGCCGCATAATCGCGATCGGCCGATTTTGGGTAGCTGGCTATGGCGTCAGGGGCAAAAAGAGCGCATACAGGCTCTAGTCTTTCGGCGTTAAAATCATCCGGCCACTGGTTCAGAATGCGAGTGATTTCTTCTTTATCGCTTGCCGCAAATAAAAATAGGGGAAGCAGCAGGAATATCAGCTTATTCATTCTTTTCGTTCAAAATCCCCTAAGGTTTCGGTGCCAAATTTATACGCGTGGCCGTTTTCATCAAACGTGAAGGTAACTTTTTGATGCCCATAATCGATGCTTGGCCAAGTGAGTATAAAAACATCGCCGCTATAGTGCGTAAGGGTCGCCTTCACAGGTCCGAAAATGAGGGCAAGTTTATCGCCGTTTTTTTTAATATCCGCGTTACCATATACCTCGCTATTGAAAACACCCATAAAGCTATCAAGCGTATGGCTTAGGGGCAGCGCTTTATCAGGTTTAGGGATCGCGAATATTTTTTCGATCGTCTCGTCAAATTCCTGGAAAGCTTTATCGTAATTCGCTTTTACGCCGAATACCTGATTTAAATATTCTGCTCGAATAATTTCCGGAAGGGGCGTCAGGTTAAGATTCGCGATAATCGCAATGCCTAGCTTTTTTTCTGGAACAAGTGTCACAATAGATCGTACGCCATCCAGCGCGCCCGATTTTTCTACAATGAGCGCGTTTTGAAAGTGGAAGCTATCCCAGCCAAGACCGAACGTATAGCCGCTATTTTCAGTGATAGGGGGCGTTTCCGTAAAAGTAACATCCGCAACCATGGAGGGCTTATGCATTTCATGGATGGTTTCAGGCTTTAAAATCGGCTTGCCCTTGAACTTGCCTTCATTCAAATGAAAAATCATCCAATTGCCAAGATCTTTTGCTGTTGAAAAGACGCCGCCAGCTGCAGCAAATAGTTTAGAGTCTTCGCGGGGTATCGCTTTTAACTCTCTATTTATGATCGCATGCGGCTTTGCAATATTGGTATCATTTACAAGTTCCGCAAATCCGGTGCGGTTCATTTCAAGTGGGATTAATAGACGGGTTTTTATAGCCTCTTCAAAGGAAGAATTACTAAGTTTTGCAACGAGCTCACCCGCTGTAAAAAAACCCAAATTGGAATAAAGGGCCTTTTCGCGAAACGAGGCGCCGGGTTTGACAAAACGGATCCTATAAAGGATTTCATCGCGGGAAATGCCTATGATGCCGAGCAAATCGCCGGTAAAAGCGGGAAGGCCCGTGCGATGTGCTAGAAGATCCCTTGCGCTTGAATAACGAGTTGCGTAAATATCCTTGAGGGCAAATCCCGGTAAGTGGCGAATGACTTCATCATCCCAGGTGAGCTTCCCTTCATCTACTAACGAGCCGACTCCTGCTGACGTAAACGTTTTGGAAACGGATGCCAGTTGGAAAATTGTATTTTCATCTACTTTCTGGGGCTTATTGACTTCGTTTATGCCGTAGCCTTTCGCAAAGACGATTTTATCGCCTTCTACCACAACGACAGCGACTCCCGGAACTTTTCGTTTGACGCGCTCTTGTTCAATGTATGTGTCCAGATCTTGTAAGACGCTCGCGTTAAGTTGAAACAGGATGAGAAGGGACAATAGTATTTTCATAGGTATCTAATTAACTGAAGTCATGTTTTATTGGAAAGCGGTTCATTCTCAGATTTTTTTTACAGGATCACGCTCTGCAGCTAAAGCTGCTTCGCTAAGGATCGGCCCTAAAGGGCCGGCAGGATCCGTGCTTACGCACGGGCAGGATATTTTTCGTTAGATTCGATTCTCTTTTCACCATCCCGCTTCTATTTTTTATTTCTACGAAATAAAAAATATGCAGTTTTGCCCATTTAGCTTTTGCGAAAGCAAAATCCAAATGGGCAAAAGATAAACGGAATCATAGAAGAGCGAAAATAAGAATAGAGATTGTGCTTATCCTGCCCGCGCTGTAAGCGCGGATCCTGCCGGCCCTTTAGGGCCGATCCTTAGCGATGCAGCTTTAGCTGCAGAAGCGTGATCCTGTTAATTGTTTTTGTTTTCATAAACGCCTGGGTAAAAGATAAACGGAATCATAGAAGAGCGAAAATAAGAATAGAGATTGTGCTTATCCTGCCCGCGCTGCAGCTTTAGCTCTAGATGCGTGATCCTGTTATTTGTTTTTGTTTTCACAAACAGTAGAAGCGCTTGGCGCGAAAACCAAAAAACAGGCCAAATGACATTGATAAAGCCTTTCATAAAGCATTGAGATAAAAGATCCTGTCTATCACAGCAAAGGAATTTTTTGTGCGGATATAAAAAGGGGTGCATAATGGAATATAGAGGGGTAGGCCATGAAGAAATTACTTATATTCTGTTTGAGCGTCCTTTCACTTTTCGCAGATACGATCGGAGGCGTCGATTATACCCTACCTAATGCTACGCAATATTGGCAGTTAAAGAATCAAACTGAAGGGGGCAGTTCCGTTACCTTTTTATATGTTCCAAAAGGGGTAATGAATCCGACAGAATTTTTTGCCGCATCTTCGACCCCCCAAATCTTAGATGTTTCCGATCTTTCCTCCATTCAAAATAGTTTTAAAAAACTTTATCCGAATATGACCGTTGAAGTGAAATCGATTGAAAGCAAAGACGGGGATAATCTCTATGAGTGGAGCGGAAAATTGCAGGGTGAAGAAAAAATGCATGGATGGGGTAGAGCGATAAACACGGAAGATGGGACGGTTTTATTCACTTATCAAACGCAAGATGTTTCCAATGTCAATGCTTTAAGGGATAAATGGCTTCCTGTTTTAAAAAACGCTGCCTGGAAAATGAACGGAAACAATAAGAAATAAAAGCGCCTTTATCCTTCTTTTATTAGACTTCTTTCGAAATTCGCTTTGGATGATATAATTAGCAATTTTTGTGCAGATTTATTGCAAAATTTTGAGAGCATATGCAGACATATGGTCGAAAAATTTTCCGATAAAGCTGCCAAAAAGAGCAATTATAGCGACCTAATGGAATTTCGAAAGAAGTCTATTGTGTCTTCAACCAATAAATGGCTTTGTGTTCACTTTCTTTTTCTTCTCCGATATTCGTCCAACTAATATCAAATGAGAGTTCTGGATGCTGCAGGTAGCCCTCTTTTTCCCAAAAACTGAAAGGAAGCAAAGGTGATTTATCGGAAGGGCTTTTATCAAGCTCCCAGATTGCGAGCGTATGATACCCTTTATTTTTGGCCTCTGATTCAAGTTTTCTCAAGAGGGACTCTTCAAGCCCCTTGCCCCTATAAGGCATATTTAAACCGAATTCCCCAATGTAATAGATGCCTTTAACGTCTTTAAAAGGGTGCTTATAAAGGTCTCGAGAATGGCTTAGAGGAATTCCTAAGGCAACGCCCACAATTTTTTGATTGTCCAGCACAAGATTTAAATAAGCTTCAGGATCATTTGAAAATTCTAAAAGATAGGTCTTATATTCTTGATCGTTGCCGGCATAAAGGAAAGGGGGCTCGCGATAAAGTTGATCGATGTATTGAGTGACAGGTTCTATCTTAGAGGCAATTTCTTTTCCCTTAAGAGTTTCAATATGGACATCTGCCGCAAGGCTCGTGAAAAATAAAAGGATAAAATAGATCATATGTTTTTTTCCCAATTCTTTAAATTTTCGAGGGTTTCATTAAAAGCCTTTTTGGCATCTACGGGCTCTTTTGAGGTCCATTGTTCATAATTCAACGCCGTTAATATATGGTCTTGCCATTTTCCGTTAATTTTTAGGTAGTTTTTGGCATATCCTTCTACGGCAAATCCGAGACGCAATAAGACTTCTGCGCTTCTTATATTGTGAGGCATAAAATTTGACATGATGCGATGGATTTTTTCTTTTTCAAACATGTATGCAAGGCCTTTTTTTAGGCCTTTTGACATATACCCTTTGCCTTCAAAATCTTTATCAATTTTATAGCCTAGATAGCAGGCTTGAAATCCGCCTCTAAAGATTTGCGTAAAATTGATCATTCCAATCAATTTTTCTGGATCATCTTTATGAAAAAGAAAAAATCTTATAGAGCGGCCCTCTTCAACATCGCGAATCCAGCCTGAAAGAAGAGAATAGATAGGAATTTCAATAGGGGTTTCCCAAGGTGATAAATGATCTTTATTACGATTTATAAAAGCCGTTAATCTATCAAGATCTCCCTCTTCTGGGTATCTAAGGATCAACTCTTCAATTTGCAGTTCCATTTATGTAAAAAACTTTTCCATTTTCTCGGTGGATTATTTGGCCTCTTGGAAATACGTAGGGCACAGGCTCCCATTCAAGGGTTTCATGATAAAAAAGTCCCTTTTCAACATATTCTTTTTTTTCAGCATCAGGAAAGAAAACATTATCGTAAAGTGTGAAAAAAGCGAGGCCTGTTTTTGAAAGAGCCGCTAACTTTTTTAATAGCCTTCTTCCCGACTCTCTTGATTTCGGTGAGGAATAAAAATCGTCTCCATCCATTTTTTCATTAAAAAGCGTCACCTCAGGATTCTTTAGATGGACGGTATCATAAAGCTTGCCTAAAGGGATATTCCCTAGAGTGATATTAGGATCTAATTTCATATAATCTATCGGAATGGAATCGATTTTAATCTTTTTATATCCTTGTTTAAGCGCATAGATTTTTAGCTGTTTTGCGGCTTCAGTTGCATAGTCTTTACAAATGTCATTCACATGGAATATGCCCTGATCTCCATATCTTTTAACCAATTGATCAAACGTCCAAAAAAGAACGGCATATTGTTCATAGGGATCATAATTTCCATACCCCTTTTCAGGAAGACGATCAACATAGTTGGGTTTGTCAGTCACTTCAAGTCGGCTGATTACCTCTTTTTGAGAGGCTTTGCTATAACCGACTCCGCCATAGTTTCCCGCACCCAATTCCAAATGGGCCCATTCGCCGAAAAGAGATGAGATTATAAAAAATGTCAGAAAAATAGTTTTCATGCTTTATGAACGATCTTGCCATTTATAAATGTGTATAAAACAGGCATGATAAGTAAGTTTTTTGAATCGCATGTTAAAATGTTTTCAGGGTAGATGACAAGGTCTGCCCATTTTCCTTTCGAGATAGATCCTAAGTCTTTTTCGTGAAAGCAGGCAAAAGCTGCGTTTATCGTGTACATTTTAAGCGCATCAAGCCTTGATATTTTTTCGTGCGGAATCCAGCCCTCATTCGGCTCTCCGTCTATATTTTGCCTGGTTGTCGCAGCGTAAATTCCCCAGAGGGGATTAAGATTCACAACAGGGGCGTCAGAGCCGCCCGCGATAATCGCTCCGGCTTCTTGCAAGCTTTTCCACAAGAAGGCTTCTTCGCTAGCTCTTTTAGCTCCAATACGATTTTCAATCCATGCCATGTCTGTCATGGCGTGTAGAGGCTGCATGGCGGCGATTACATCAAGGGCTTTAAATCTAGGAATATCTTGACGACTTAATAGTTGAGCATGTTCAACACGAAAACGGAGGCCTTTTACCCCAACGGCTTCATACGCGTCGAGGATAAAACGGTTTGCCAGGTCGCCAATCGCATGGGAAGCAACTTGAAAACCTTTCTCTTTTGCCGTTTTTAAAAGCGATAAGAGATCCTCTTTATTCCAAAGCAAAAACCCTTCATGAGGATCATCCGCATAAGGTTCTAGTAACGCAGCCCCTCGCGATCCGAGGGAGCCGTCGATAAAGAATTTAAGGCATCTAGATTCAAAGAAAGGGGATTCTTGATGCGGCTCTTTAATCGATTCTATTTTCATATCGGGTTTTATCGTTGTCATCGCATAAACGCGAATAGGCAGGCTTCCGCTTGCCGCAAGGGCTTTAAACGCTTCAAAATTCGGCTGGATGGTCGAAGCGTCATGTACCATAGTTATTCCATTCTTCGCACACGCTTCTAATACTTCTAACGTTAATAATACGGCTTGGTCGATATCAAGAGTTGGCATTACAGCCCTGACTAAATAGGCTGCCGTATCGATAAGAACGCCTGTGGGTTTTCCTTTTTCATCACGGACAATTTTTCCGCCGACGGGGTCGGGAGTGTTTTCGTCAATAGACGCTTCCTCTAATGCGCGCGAGTTCACCCAAAGGAGATGCGTGTCTGAACGCTGAAGCACGACAGGGTTGTGAGGCGAAACGGCATCTAAGAGAGAGGCGTGCAGCTTGCTTTCCTTTGGCCATGAACAGTCGTCCCACCCAAATCCCATAATCCACTCGCCAGGAGCGGTTTTTTCGACTTGGACTTTTAATCGGTCGATAACCCCTTCATGGTTCTGGCATCCCTCAAGCCTTAACGTCTTTTGGATAATGCCAGAGTATAAAATATGAATGTGTGAATCAATTAATCCGGGATAGCCATAAGCCCCTTTTAAATCGATAATTTCAGGGCTTTTAAATCCTTTTGCATCTTCATTTGATCCCATCCATACAATTTTTCCTTCATCTATCGCGATTGCTTCGCACTCAGGAAGGGTTTCATCGAGCGTTATGAAATGACCATTAGTTAGCAAAGTGTCTACGTTCATAGCTTATTGGAGGGGGTTTCGTCATCTGCATGAAAAGGAGGCGCTGTAATAACGCAAAGACGATTTTTTTCACTCGATTTGACAATTTTATGGTGGATTCCTTTTGTAATAATAGCGGCTTCGTTTGCTTTTAAGGTTAGATGCTCAATTTTATCCTTTTCAGGATCGTATAAAGCAAGCTCGAGCTCTCCATCTAAAACAAAATAGGTTTCATCAAAAGTTTTATGATAATGGGCGCAAGTTGGCTTTATGTCATAACATACCGCAAGCCCGAAAGGTTTATATTCGCTTCCGCGTAGGATTTCTCTCACCGTTCCGCAGGTAGGAGATTCGATCACTTTGTGATCATTTACAAGTTTTACTAACATATTTTAGCTTTCCATAGGAGTATTTATTTTAATCGATTTGACATCTTTGTCGTAAATTTCTCGTCAATATGTCTATATAGACTCTCATAATTTTGCAATAAATCTAACCATCAACCGAAAGAAGTCTATTGAATTTAAAATAATACAAAAGAGATGGTAAGGATTTATGATACCGCTTAGCGATGACAACTCAAAGAGGAAGACCGTTCCTGTCGTTACGTATGCGTTGATTCTTATCAACGTACTTGTATTTTTTCTTGAATTAAGCGGCGGCGAAGCCTTTATCATGAAATGGTCTTTCATTCCTTCGCGCTTTTTGCAAGATCCTGCTTCCAACTTTATTACCCTTTTTACGGCGATGTTTATGCATGCCGGTTGGGGGCATCTCTTAGGTAATATGCTTTATCTATGGATCTTTGGGGATAACGTCGAAGACAGAATGGGAAAAGCACTCTATCTTCTCTTTTATATTGTATCGGGTCTTGCCGCCACGTTTGCTCAAATGGCATTCACGCCGAATTCCGATGTGCCGAATCTTGGAGCGTCGGGCGCGATCGCGGGCGTTCTTGGTGCGTACATTCTTCTTTTCCCTCACACAAAAGTAAATGTGATGGTAGGCCGTTCGATCACTCAGATGTCTGCTTTGATTGTAATTGGATTTTGGTTCGTCTTGCAATTCTTCAGTAGTTTCGCCTCGCTTTATAGCACGGAAGAGGGCGGAGTGGCTTATATGGCCCATATCGGCGGCTTTTTAGCAGGGCTCGGCATGGCCTTTATCTTTAAGAATTTCGTTAAAGAAACTTCTTAGTTGTACAATCCGGAATTAAGCGGATATTTCAGTGTTTAGCGTGTAGCCATCGATCGTCATGTGGATTACAGATTTACCGCGTTCAAAAAGATAGGTTTAAAATATTAAAAGCGAATTAAATGAGGGTCGTCG
Organism: uncultured bacterium; assembly: GCA_964483465.1. Classification (GTDB taxonomy): domain Bacteria; phylum Chlamydiota; class Chlamydiia; order Chlamydiales; family Parachlamydiaceae; genus CAZABG01. The sequence goes on along the minus strand of CAZABG010000004.1, from coordinate 2,686 downwards.
AACGCCTAAATCTCTCTTAAAGCATAACTTGAGGAGCAACATTGATTTGTTCTCTCTTTCTTTTCTCATATAAGAAGAAGAATGCAAGCGGGCTTAGGGTTAGCACGTTCCCAACGCAAATCATGGTAAAATAAAGCATAGGACTTCCGATCGAGACGTTTTCAGGCGGCAGGAAGCTTACAATAATCGTTGAGATACTGCCGATAAGTCCAAGCAGCGCGACCGTAACCACGCCAAACATGCCGCCAGGTATTTTAAAGGCGCCTTCAACTTTGTTTTTATATCTATGTCTGATCGCGGACAAGAACATTAGAACGTACATCATCATATAAAGTTCTGTGCTAAGCGCTGTCAAAAACCAATAAAACCCGTTGATATTCGGCTCTAGCAAGAAAATAAGGCAGAAGACGCTAACAAGAACGGCTTGCAGGATAAGGATGTTAGCCGGTACGCCATTTTTATTTTTCTTCGCGAGAATGGGAGGAAGAAATCCATATTCTGCTGCATGGAGAAGCCCTTTTGCGGGAGAAATCAGCCAGTTAATAAGCGTTCCGATCGAGCCGATAACGATGAGCGCTGTGAGATAAGGAATATAGGCGCTTAAACCAAATACTTCGAAAAATCTGCTAAAGACTTGCATTACGCCTGCGATAAGCTGCATTTCGTCAGGACTAATGACGAGCGCGATGGAGAGCGAGCCGAGCGTCATCGATAAGAAAATAAAAAAGGTGGCGAAGATAGCGGCTTTAGGGAAATTTCGTTTTGGATTTTCTATGTCGTTAACGTGCACGCCGGAAAGCTCCATGCCTAAAAAGGAGGCCATGATCGCAATGAGGGATACGTAGCTTGCGCCTTTATCAAGCGGGGGAATCAGTTCGCTCCACGATAAATTGATTTTGATGGGGTTGCCAAGATAGATCCACACGCCTCCTAGAATAGTTAGCATGATAAGGGGAAGCATGGTTCCGATGATGCAGCAGATGGAATTGATGAGGGTTGAGACATGGATCCCTTTTAGGTTCAGCCAGGTCATCGTCCAAAAGACAATAAGGATAAAGGAAATGAGGTAGGGTTTATTTTGCGCAAGATCGGGATTGATCAGGTAGGCGAAAGTTCCTGCGATAAACGAAAGCATGCTCGGATACCAGACCATGGTGTTGATCCATTGAAGCCAAATGGCAGCCATTCCCATCTTTTTGCCAAACGATTCAGACACCCAATTATAAATGCCTCCCTTTTCAGGATAGGCAGAAGAAAGTTCCGCCGATACGAGCGCTGTGGGTATCAAAAAGAGCAATGCCGCAAGAACGGAGAAAAATATTAGCGAGCTGCCGAATAAAGCAGCGGCGGGTAAATTTCGCATGTTGTCGATCGCGGCAATCATGAGAACGACTAAGGAAAATAGGGAAATCTTCATGCGGACAAGTTTAGCATATTTATTCAATAAATACGACTAAATATTCACAAAGAGAGGTGTTTTTTGATTTCTTCAACTAATTTCTTTATATCATGCACCGTTCTTGGAGCGACAAAAAGGGTGTCGTCGCCAGCAACTGTGCCTAGGATTTCTGTTTCAATATTGGCGTAATCCAGCATGCGTCCGACCATGGAAGCCGAGCCCGGGCTTGTTAAAATTACGACCAGGCTTTCATTTGCGGATACATCGATAATAAGATCTCTTAAAAGGGTGTTAGGCGTGGGGGGAGCAGGCTCTCTTGGAAGAGAATAAACCGTTTGCCCTTTTGCGTTTACAATTTTGGTCGCGCCAATTTTTCTAAGAAGGCGCGAGACTTTGGATTGATTGATTTCAAAGCCAGCCTTCTCGAGAGAGTGGCATAAACTATCTTGTGTATTGGCTTCTCTTTCAAGAAGAAGGTTTTTTAAGGCTTCAACCAGTTTTGATTCGGTTTTTTTATCCATACACTGAATTTTAAGGAGATTTAGGATTGAAAAGCGACTTTTTTCTCGATCATTGAAAGGATTTTTTGGCGTACAAGACCGCTAAAAGGTTTTACGAAGAACCAGTACCACTTAAAGCGTTTGCGGCTTTTGTCATCGAGACATAAAATTCTCGTTTCGGTTTTAACAAGGGTGTTATCTCCCTCTTTAATAAAAGAGAAATGCCAGACCATTTTGGCGTAGCCGGGAGTGTTAAACGATCTAAAGGCCTCAGGGCTTAAATAAAGGATGTGGCCAGTCAGCGTCCAGGGCTTGCCGATCAGCCCTAGGTCCCACTCTTCTCCTTCTTTCATGTAGAGAGGGGTAAAAATATTGGTTAATTCATCGAAACGATGCGGTTTTAATCCTCTAATAAAGAAAAGGATTCTTAAAAAGGGGGATTCAGCAAAATCAACTTTCTTTAGCGCATCAAACGCATCTTGTGGGGTTGCGTGAACAATTCGTTCATGGATTTCATTAAAATCATACTGAGGCATTATGCGGTCGAGTTCATTATTCATAGAAAAAATTTAGGTAAACCTGCATTTAAAAGGGAATGAGAACATTAGTCTTCTTACAAAACTCCATTCGCCTGTTGAAAAAAGCTCTAATTTTTCCAAGTTTCGAAAGAAGTCTATTCCTTATCTTTTTTTGGGTATTTTCGCTTAACGCGGCAGCCCTTCAGATTATATATAAAAAAATTACCGTAATGGTAAACCAAGCGACGGTGCTAGGAATTGCCCAACCC
>CAZABG010000003.1:0-61774 GCA_964483465.1 uncultured bacterium | reverse complement strand
AGACATATAAATTTTTAGTTTTAACGCAGAGGCGCAGAGACGCGGAGACGCAGAGAGAAACAATTTTTAATTTTAACATTGAAGATATAGGAAGGAGTAGTCTTCCAACTGCTCTCTGTCAAAAAAAACCGAAGACGGTAACGGTCTATTCTTTACCTAACACGGTCACAGGCATCTATTCTTTTATGATACGTTTAAGCGCGTCGATCATGGCGATATGATCCTTCAATGAAATGATTTCGCGGATACTATGCATGGATAGTATAGGAATACCGATATCGATTGTCTTAACCCCAAAAAGCCTCGATTGGATAGGGCCGACAGTTGATCCTGAAGGAATATCATTACGGCTTACGTAATTTTGATAATTTTTAAAATATTTCGCGCCCGTTGCGTCTGTCGCATATTTTTGCTTTGCGCTCCATTTGACGGCGATCCCTTTGCCAAGATAGACAGGATGTCTCGGATCATGCCTCTCAGGATAATTTGGATGAACGGCATGGGCAACATCAATCGATACGGCAAAGGTGTTTTCTAAAAGGTCGAGATACTCTCCCCTATCGCCAACAACTCTTTCGAGAATATGCGCAAAACGGGCTGATTCCGCTCCTTGATGGCTTGATGAACCTATTTCTTCATGATTAAAAAAGAAGGCCGCAATCAAACTATCGGGCGATGCTTCAAGCGCTTCAAGGATTTGATAACAACTTGCTAAATTATCAAGCCTCGGCCCTTGCACAAGATCATCGCCAAGGGATACAACCTTCTCATTTGATACGGCAAATAGATCGTATGGACCTTTTGGAAGCGCTTTAATTCCTGTCAGGAGATTCAAATGCGCCTGAGGATTTAATACGAGCCCCTTCTCATTTACGTCGCGATCAAGATGAATGGCAAGCTGAGGAAGCGTTGCGAGCTCTTTTAGAGCGATCAATTTACCCTCCCCATCTCGACCTGCAATTTTTAAATCGCGGTTTGTCCATGATGAAAGCAATGGCGCTCCATAAACCTCAACTGCCAGCATGGACATATTTTCCACATGGAATTGGCTATTTGGTTTTAATTTAAGAGCGGGACTATCGGTATGCGCATGAAAAATTTTAAGGCGCTTCATTTTTTTCGGTTTGATAAACGCAGCTACCGCTCCGTCAAAGGAGATATAAAATTTAGAGCCGTTATTAAGGCCCTTTTTAAATCCTTTTTTCTCTAAAATTTTTCCGATATTTTCCGCTGCATGATAGGCAGTCAAGCTCTCTTCTACGAATTGATTAAAGTTTTGCATCGTTTTTCTAAAGAATAACGGTAAGCGTTGTCATAATAATGGAGCATTTCGACAATCGCGTTCCTTATCTCTCCCTTATTTACCAGATTAATCGCGAAGGCAGTTTTTTCCGAGCCCAACCGCTTTTTTATTTTCTCGATGTTACGAATAAGCACATCTTTTGGAAGAAATCCATATTCCGCATATAGCCTATCAACTCGTTTATCTTGAGAGGCTTCGATTACTGTAATCGGACTTTTTTGCATCTTTTCGTAAAGGGGATCGGGAATTTTATTTTGACCTATCATGCGGCTTTCATCTTCTACATAGACCGGTTTTGACAAATCATATGCGCTCAAGACGCATGCGATCTTATTTTCAAACATCTCGTTTGAAGGCTGCTCTCCATTTTCTCCGAAAGCAGATCCACGATGATTGGCAATATGCTCTAAATCAAGCGTTTGCTCATTTAACTGACGTAGATATTCGCTTTTTCCTGAACCGGTATAGCCGCCAATCAAATGAAACTTATAAGGACGGTTCAAAATTTCTAAAACTTCGGACCGGAAGGCTTTGTAGCCCCCTTGCCTTTGATTCACTTTTAAACCTGAAAAAGAAAGGAGCCATTGCATGCTTGATGAGCGCATTCCCCCACGAGCGCAGTAGACAGTTAAGGGAGAATTTAGATTTCTTGCTTGATTGACTAAAGAATATAGCTTGGGTCCGACGATTTTTAGCCCCAAATCAACGGCCTTATCCTTCCCCTCTTGCTTATAGCAAGCGCCCACAAGAGCCCTTTCATTATCATCAAAAAGGGGGATATTTATAGCGTTTGGTATGTGCGCATGCCGATATTCTATCGGCGCGCGCACATCAATTAACACCTCACGAGACTGGAACAAGCCTGTCAATGCCTCCAAGATAGCTTTGAAGCACTTTCGGAATCGTAATAGAGCCGTCCGGCTGCTGGTTGTTTTCAAGAAGAGCCACCATTAAACGGGAAGTTGCAAGACCGGATCCGTTTAAAGTATGGACAAACTCGTATTTACCCTCTTTAGTCTTAAAGCGGCAATTCGACCTTCTTGCCTGATAAGGGCCGCAGTTAGATACAGAAGAAACCTCATAATATCGGTCTTGTCCGGGAAGCCATACTTCAATATCAACTGTTTTTGCTGCGGCAAAAGACATATCTCCCGTCACCAAAAGGGCGTTACGGTAGTGTAAATCAAGCCCTTCCAGCACCTCTTCGGCAGATTTCAACATCTTTTCAAACTGATTGTCAGAATCATCAGGATGAGAAAATACAAACATCTCCACTTTATTGAATTGGTGCATACGGATAAGGCCTCGTTCCTGGCTGCCCGCCGCCCCCGCTTCCCGTCTAAAGCAAGGAGTATAGGCTATATACCTAAAAGGAAGATCTTCTTCTTTTACAAGCTCATCCGCGTGCATGCCATTCAATGGCACTTCAGCGGTAGGGATTAAATAAAGGTCGTAATCCTCGTCTTTTACCCTAAACTGCTGGTTTTCGAACTTAGGGAGCTGTCCAGAATGGTATACCGTCTCAGGACGAACTAGAATAGGAGGAATCCATTGCATAAAACCATTTTTAATATGGATCGAAATCATGTAGTTAATGAGCGCCCATTCAAGGCGGGCACCCCAGTTTTTATAAACCGGCCAACCCGAGCCCGAAATTTTAGCCCCTCTCTTAAAATCGAAAAGATCAAGTTTTTCGTTTAATTCAACATGGTTTTTAAAAGGAAAATTAAATACGGGCTTATCTTTAAAGGTCTTTATGACAACATTTTCTTTTGGATCCTGAGAAACTTTAATCCCTTCCATAGGAAGATTTGGAAGCTTGGCCATTCTGTCCTCAAAATGCCGCTCCTGTTCACTTAAAAGCCTGTCAAGCGACTGTATTTCATCTCCAACCAGGCCCATTTCTTCGACAAATTGGGAGGCATCCTGCTTTGCGCGCTTCATTTCCCCTATCTTCTGGCTAACCTCATTTCGTTTAGCCTTAAGGGTTTCGACTTTCGCTTTTAGCTCTCTGATTTCATTATCGAGCTCGACAATATCCAATAAGGAAAGGGAAGGTTCTTTGGTCTGAAGCCTTTTTTCAACCTCTTTATAATCTTTCCTTATAAGCTTGATATCCAACATATAGTCTCCTAATCAGGTTTGAATTATAGGGCATATGGCCATTTTTACTGGGAATATTTCCTTCTCTTTCGTTAGAATTAGATACAATTGCAAAACGGCTTTGCCCTGAAAAAACGAAGATTTTGAAGACGTTTTTATAGCGGCAGCTTAAATGCCGTCGTTTAAAAGACAAGGTCGAACTATAAGGTTTGGCCAAGTAGAGTAAACGAAAACCAACTTTAAAAAGGCGTTTTTGCAATCAAATGCGTTTTGTAATTGGCTCTATAATTTTATGAAATTAAAAAAGATTAAAATATCTGGTTTTAAGTCTTTTGCGGACAAAGTCGAGCTTCTCTTCGATGAAGAGCTCAACGGCATTGTCGGCCCGAATGGCTGCGGAAAATCAAATATCGCTGACGCTTTCCGCTGGGTTATGGGAGAGCAATCAGCAAAATCAATGCGCGGCGGCAATATGCAGGACGTTATTTTTGCCGGTACGACGAAAAGAAAACCTTTAAATTTAGCCGAAGTCACACTCACCTTCGACAACCATTTGGGAAAAGTCGAAATCCCCTACCGCGAAGTTGAAATTACAAGAAGATACCATAGAAACGGTGATTCCGAATACTTAATCAATAATAATGTTGTCCGCCTAAAAGATGTCCAGGCTCTTTTGATCGATATCGGAATGGGAAAAAATGCCTACTGGATATTTGAACAAGGCAAAATCGATCAGGTCATCCAGTTAAATCCTGAAGAAAGAAGAACCATATTTGAATCGGCTGCGGGCATATCGCGCTTCCTCATGAATGAAAAAGAAACCATGCGAAAGCTGCTTGATGTCGATAATAACGCAAAACGTCTCGAAGATATCGTAAAAGAAGTAGCAGGGCAAATCGAAGAGCTCCAAAAGCAAGCTGAAAAAGCGGCTAAATTCAAAAAGCTGACTGAAAAATTAAAAGACGCTGAAATCGAATTGATCAGCAATAAAATTAACCATACCCAAACGAAAAAGAACGCCCTTCAAAAAACGCTTAGCGAAGAAGATCAGACTAAAGCCAAACAAGAAAAACATCTAAATGAACTAAAAGATCTATTCCGCGAAAAACGGGAAGAGGCTGAAAAGAAAGGCGAAGAATTAAAAGCTCTTGAAGCTCGCTATTTTGAGATGAAAGGGCAAAACGATGTGAAGCTTAAAGAGCAAGAAACAGTTCTTGAGCGTATTGAAGAAACAAAAAAAGCAATCGAACGATTAGATGGCGAACTGAAGAAACTCGGAAATTCCCAGCTTGAACGTACGAAAGAGATGAAAGACAAGCTCACCCAAGAAGATAAAGTTCGTATTGCTCTTGATGAAATTAAAAAGAGTTTTCAGGTTCAAGAAGCGAAGTTCAAAACCTGTGAAAAGCAGGTCGCTGAAAAAAGGGATGAGCTGATCGATATCCACAACCGTTCCTTAAAGAAGTCGCGTGAATCGGGAGATATCGCAGGAACTTACAGACAAAATGAAACGCGAAGAGACTTGATCAAAGAAAAGCTTGAAGAAGGGATCAAAACCGAAAAAAAACTCGATGTTGAACTCTCTAAATCAGTCGAACTTGAAAAAGACCAAGGGAAAGATCTCGAAACGCTAAGCTCTGAAATTGAAAAACTGAAAAAGAGCTTTACGAAATTAGATCAGGAAATCAAAGCCCATCAAGAACTGATTGATGCGCAAGATACGGCTCAAGGCAATTTACGCCGCGACCTCGTCAGCTTGCAATCAAAAGAAAAAACCCTCTCTAAGCTAAAAGAAGAGATGGAAGGTTTTTCATCAGGCTCAAAAACATTACTTAAAGCATTTCCTGAATTAAAAAAGCTCTACGAATATTTTAAAGTTCAATCAGGCTTTGAAAATACGTGCGCGGCTCTTTTAAAATCTTATGGAGATACGTTAGTTGCCGAATCGGAAGAATTGTTAAAGAAGGTCTTAAAACACGCAAAAGACAAAAATATCACCGACTTTTCATGCATATTGCTTCCTAAAAAAGCCTCTCCTTTCACATCTGCATTAAAAGAGAAAGTCGAATCGAATGCGTTAGTCTCCCACTTTTTAAACCAAAAAGGCGTTGTAAAAGATCTGGAAGAAGCGTTTGCCCAGGCATCTTCTTTTGAAGAAGTGTATACATTGGACGGTTTTTATATTGATCGCATGAAGGTAATTTCAAGAGGATCAAATCAAGGACAAAACCTTTTCTTGCGTGATGCGGAACTAAAAGCTGCAATTACCGGCATTGCCTCTATCACAAAAGATCTAAATCGGATTGAAGCCGACTTAAAAGGGGCAAAAGAGAAAAAAGAAACGCAGCAGAAATCAAGACGGGAACTCGATACTCAAATTCGTGAAAAAGAGATGCGTCTTGTGGAAAGGAATTTCCAGTTTCAAAAGATAAAGGCCGATATCACCCGTATCAGAAAAACGCTTGGAGAGATTAAAGAGAAAAGGTTGCAAGATGAAGCTGCCCTTGCAAAATTAGAATTCGATTTAAAAGAGCAAAAAGGGATCGTTGAAAAACTCGAAAAAGAGCAAGCAGAGCTTGCAAAAACAAAAACGACGATAGAAAATGAATTGAAGAAACTCAACGAAACCTTTGAAAAGGAAAAAGCCCTTTTAAGCAAGCGTTCGCAAGAACTTAATCTTAGCCTTGATGAACAAAGAAAAACGTCTCATATTTTAAAAGTTTTGGAAGTCAAAACACAGGAAGCCGATAGCCTCGCAAAGAAATACGATGAAGAATTGAAAGCGGCAAAAATTCAGCTTGAAACCCTTGTTAAAAAAGAAGCTGTTTTAAAGAAAGAGAGTGAAACGGGAAGCAAAAATCTAACAAAAGAGAAAGAGGGTGTGGAAAAAGCCCTTAAAGCTTTTGAAAAGATAAAATCCGAGATTACCGATAAAGAAAAAGGGGTTGAAAACGAAGAAGAGAAGCTTAAGAAAGCTAGCGAACACATCCATTCAAAAGGGATTCAATTCAGCCAGCTTGAAACGATGGAAGCTACCCTTCTTGCACAGTTTAACGAACAATTCCCCGGCATACCGCTAAAAGTTACAGACTCGGCTATAGATAAACTTGAAAAAGAGATCCGTTCCTGCAAAAACGAACTTGAAAACTATAAAGACGTCAATCTTGCCGCGCTTGAAACCCTTGATCAATACCATGACCGCAAAAACGTCCTGACGAAAGATCTTGGCGACTTAAATAGCACGAAAGGCGATCTCTTAACCATTATCGAAAAATTAAAAGGGGAAAGCAGAACGCTCTTTTTTGAAACATTCGAAAAGGTTAGAGCGAACTTTAAAAAGAATTTTGCCATCCTTTTTAACGGCGGAGACGCGGACCTTGAACTTACTTCTCAAGAAGACTTGCTTAAAGCAGGCGTTGAGATTCACGCAAAGCCGCCAGGCAAACAGATGCGTTCCATAAACCTTCTTTCAGGCGGTGAAAAGTGCTTAACGGCTCTTGCCCTCCTATTTGCTATCTTTGAAGTCAAGGCATCGCCGTTCTGTATACTCGATGAAATTGACGCGCCGCTTGATGACACAAACGTGGGACGTTTTGTCGAGATGGTAAAACACTTCAAAGACCGTACTCAGTTTATCGTTATTACCCATAATAAAAAGACTATGGGGGTCGCGGAAAAACTCTACGGCGTTTCTATGGAAGAGAAGGGCGTATCAAAAATCCTGATGATGGAATTCCAGAAACGCGAAGCTGCGCTGGTTTAAAGATTTTTTATTTTTACCCACAGAAATCAAGAGAGAAAACTGAACAGAGAGGTCATTAGAGAGGGCCACTATTCTCTACTAGCCTCAAGTTACATCAATATAGAAATACAAATCACTGTTTCAGCCAATAAATTGAGAAGAAACGAGCCTCTCTATCGTCGCTCAGCGTGGAATTCTCTCTTATGATCTCTATAGGTAAAAATAAGGCACTTAGCCGTAGGATCATAAATCTTAAGCGTATCTTAACAGGTCTTTTTTTAAATTTTGCTTTATAAAAGAATAAGAATGATTTGGTTACCCAAAAACCTCGAAGTATATAAAAAAGAAGCGCTTAAATGGCTTAATGGCGGCGCGATAAAAGCATTAGAGTTTTCGGGACGCACTTATCAAGTAAACGTTTATGATCCCGAAGCCAAAGAAGCCTATTGGGCTTTTTTACACCTTGATGAAAAGGGCGGTATCGCCGATTCGTTCTGCCTATGTTCCGAAGAAAACGAAAGACCAGGATGCCCGCACATCGCCGCAAGCTTTATAAAAATATATAACGGCCATCTAGAGCCGCTACACATCCGTTATGAAAAAAGCTTTTATCGTGAACTCTTTTTAAGCATTGATGAAAGAGTGGGTTCAAATCCCCAGGTCCTGAAAAAAAATAAATATATTTCCTTTAAAGCTCACAATAAGGCGGGCGAACAGTTCCTTAAAGAACTTATTCAAAAAGGGGTTCCTCCGACTGAAGAAAATTCGTTAAAATTTTCGGACCTTACTGAAGATGAGCTAGCTCAAATCAAGCATGGACATCTGACGCCTAAAATCCATTATGAATTTTCCTTTTGGAGCGATCTTGCTAAATCGCTTTTGCTTCAGCACGAAAATGGAGTCGCTCCTTCCATCATTTTCTCAGGCGATCCTATTCCTCTCGATCTTAAAGTTGATACCAAAGACTTTGAATTTCATTACCGCTTAACCGAAAAAGAACTTAATCGCCTTATCCCAAAACTTAACCAAGTGGATTCGAATTTAAAACTCTTTGGCGATTTTTCAAGCCAGGTTGAAAAGGTTCATTTTGATGCGAAAGAAAAAACGCTCCACTTAGATTTAAAGAACAAAGAAACTTCGTTTAAATCTCACAAAAAATTTCATGATTATTATTTTGAAAAAGGAAAAGGCTTCATCAACCCTGAGCGGCTTGAAATGATCAAACCGGTAGTAACGGATGTTGGCGCCTTTTTAGATAAATACCAACAAGATCTTTCGGAATTCATACAAATCGATCCAAGCCCGAGTCACTTGCACACCGATATTAAAATTGAAAGAGGCACCCTTCATACTACTCCTTATTTTCAAAAGTCAGGGGACCTTGAAGAGGGAGAGATCTTTGGAAACTGGCTTTACATAAACGGAAAATTTAAGCGTATTATCGATGCTCCTCCTCATTTAAAAGGGGCAAAAATTGCTCGCGACAAAGTGTATGATTATGTAATGACGCATCAAGCCTATCTTAACGGTCTTGAAGGATTTAAAGTCCATTTACAGCCTATCGAAACCGTCTTATCTTATAAAGTCGACGAACGCCATTCTTTGACTTTAGAAAGCAGCATGAAGTCAACGCCGCTTCCGGCATCTTATGAATTCGGTTCGTTAATTTACGTCAAAGGACAAGGATTCTTTTCTAAAAGCTCTTTTGAAACAAACTTGCCTTTAAACACGCCTATAAAAGAACATGAAGTCGCTTCTTTCATAAGAAAAAATGAACGGGAGCTAAAGCTTGTCCCTGGATTCTTCTTAGAAAGGCCTCCTATTGAACAAGCATCGCTTGATATATATCCCGTTAATGAGGGAATAGAAGTGATTCCCCGCTATCAATGGGAAGAGGAGTTTAAGAATAAAAAATATCACTTCTTTGATGACTATATCTATATCGAAAATCAAGGCTTTTTTCCTTATTCTCCCCGTCATTTTTTGCCAAATGCTTATCGCGCTCCCACTATAATTCATGAAAGCGAATACCCGAAATTTTTTGGAGAAACGTTAAAGACGCTTGCTCCCTACATCTCGACAAAAGATGACACTCTAGCTTATCCGAAAAACATAACCTTTTCCTTTTCTTCGCTTGATTGGGACGACACCGCAAAAAGCTATAAGGGAGAATTGCTTGTAAATGGAATACCCATCCCAACAAAAGAGAAACGATTTCATTTTACGAAAGCGGGCCTGATCGATATTGAACTTGAGCCTTTAAAACTTGTATTGAAGGATATCGCAAAGAACCGCCCCTACTTTTCAAGCCTTGATATTTTAAAATTGCTCGCCCTTACCGATGTTAAGATCGATTTGCCCGTTTTAAAAGAATTCCAGGAATTGAAACCCAGCAAACTCATTCATCATGAAGCTTTGAGAAGCGTTCTTCGCCCCTATCAGGAAGTAGGCGTTAACTGGCTATGGTTCTTATATACGCACCGTTTATCGGGCCTTCTTTCCGACGATATGGGGCTTGGTAAAACCCACCAGGCAATGGGTTTAATGGCTTCGATTCAAACCTACAAAAAAGACTCTAAATTTTTAGTGGTATGCCCTACCTCCGTTCTTCACCACTGGGAAGATAAACTCAAACTATATTTCCCGACCCTTACCCATTTTACTTTTCATGGCTTAAAAAGAGACTTTAGCCAAATGGCAAAAGCCGATCTTGTGATCACCTCCTACGGTATTTTAAGAAACGAAATTGAGAAATTTAAAACCATCCCCTTTGAACTCGCGGTTTTTGATGAAATTCAGCTCGCTAAAAACCATTTATCGCGCATCCATCTTTCTCTTAAACAAATTAAGGCATCTACACGTGTTGGCCTTACAGGTACTCCCCTTGAAAACCGTTTAAGAGAGCTGAAAGCCCTTTTCGATATCGTTTTACCGGGCCTTATGCCGTCTGAACAAGTCTATATCGAATCTTTTGTAAAGCCGATTGAAAAAGGTGAAAATCTGGAAGCTAAAGCTTCTTTAAGCAGATTGATTAAACCCTTCCTCTTGCGCCGTAAGAAAGAAGATGTATTAACCGATCTGCCTGAAAAGATCGAAGAGATCTCGCATGCTGACCTTCTTCCAGATCAAGTAAACCTCTATCACAATTTGATTGCTGAAGCCAAAAGAGGTGCTGTTCGGGACCTATATGACGATAATAAGGTGATCCCCTATATTCATATTTTTGCGCTCCTTTCAAACCTCAAGAAGATATGCAACCATCCTGCCCTATTTTTAAAGGAGCCGTCTAACTACGAACAATATTCGTCTGGTAAATGGGAATTATTTAAAGAATTACTTGAAGAGGCCCTTGCCTCCGAACAAAAAGTAGTCGTTTTTTCCCACTTCCTAGGCATGCTCGATATTATTGAATCTTATTTAACTTCTATTGGAGTAGGTTTTGCTTCTCTAAGAGGCTCTACAATCAACCGCAAGGAAGAAATAGGGCGTTTTCAAAACGATCCGAACTGTAAAGTCTTTGTAGCCTCCCTGCAGGCCGGTGGTCTTGGTATCGACCTTACGCAGGCCTCGGTCGTCATCCATTATGACCGTTGGTGGAACGCAGCAAGGGAAAATCAGGCGACCGACCGGGTTCATAGAATAGGTCAAACACGAGGGGTGCAGGTCTTCAAATTAGTCACCCTTAATAGTGTTGAAGAACGTATCCATGAGATGATTGAGAAAAAAGCGCGGCGCATGGAAGAAATTGTGGGCGCAGACGACTCTCAAGTCATTAAAACACTTTCACGCGATGAACTTATCGAACTGCTCCGAGATGCTGAAACCTAGAATAATTATCTAATAGTTTTAATTTAATATTAAAAATGTTACTATAGCTAGAAATTATAACATTATTAATTCATTCAAATGAATCCTTTACCTGACACCTTGCTCGCTATAAATGCAGGACCTTTTGAAAGACACTATACGACATGCCGTAAAAAAAGGTTTCATCACTGGAAAATCCATGATGGCGTTATAAATCGAAGTGTTTCATTTATCTACGGCCAAGTGTTTAAACCCTCTAGCAGCCTGAATAACGAGGATGCGCAATTACTGCCCAAAAACTCACTTATCCAGTTTTGCGGAACCTATCGTTACATTCAATTATCAGAATATATCTTTGAAAGAGAGCAGGAAGTCTTCATTACCTTTTTCATGTCAGAATACTATGTCATTCATCCTTTTCATTATTACACGTACGATATAAGTTTTGAAAAATGGATGGAGAAGCGATCTAATTGGCATAAAGTCAAGAATTTTCCTGACCTTAGAAACGTAGTTACCGTTCACTTTCGCCCTCTGCTTCAGCTTCTTTTTTCGATCAGTTTAATGGACAATAAACTAAAAAAAATACCTTAGACTCCTTCCATAAAAGTATGAGATAAGATAAACCCTCATACGATGACTTTAACGATTGTTCCTAACACTTTTTGTCTTGAAAGACGCGATAAAAAAAGCTTTGAACTTAGCCATAACAAACTACACTTTCTTTTCAGTTTTCAAATAGCTCCATCTCACATTGTTTTTACAGCTAAAGTAATTCAACTAAAAAAAACATTTAGAATTAATTTTGGAGCTGATTTTTTAGCCCCATTCCTCATTTTTGATTTCATTCATCATCCTTCTAAATTTGAATGTGAAATCGTTGATAATAGTATTAAAGTTCTTCCTAAATCCCCTTTTTCTTCCCTTGAAAATCCAAGATCAATCGTTCAACCCAGAATTGAAAGAGAACTTGCTCAGATTCACTCCCCCTTTACGCGCGAGAATATTCGGCGTCTAATCATCCAAAAATTTTTTTTTAAAGAAAACCCACTTTCAGAAACCGATGAATTAGAAGTCATTCCCCTTTTAAATATTTTGACTGTTCCTCAGATGAAGGTCATTTTTTTTAAACTTAAGCGTTACGACGCATGCACCGCATTCATCAAAAAAATAATCTATGAATTCAAAGATCTTTTATCTGATGAATTCATTGAAATTCATTTCAAAAGACATTCCTCAATTGCGAACCTACCTAAGCTCGAATACACCACAACTTGCTTAGAAGTTTTTATTTTAAGAGGAAATCCCATCCCCTGGACTTTGACAGGTCTTGTGAATGCGGATGATTTGGATTATTATTTTTCCAGCAAATATCTAGAATACCTTACAACAAACCCAAATGCGTTAGAGGTCGTACAAGCTAAGTATGCTTATAATACCGACATTTCGGTTTTTCCTGTCTGGCTTCAAGCGCATCTATTAAAAGAATATCTTGCAGCGCCAAAAATGCTAGAAATAGACAAGGAAAGCTGTTTATTTCAGCTATTATCCATTTATATCGATCTCGAAATGGAAGCATGCCCTAGTATAAAAACACTTCAAAAGCTCATTCACATTCGCTCCCTTTTGCCTCCAAGAAAACCGTTTATGTCGGATGAAGGGACAAATCTATCTCGCTGGATTTTAAACACTATTCAAAACTTGCATAATAACGATTACTGGAGCTCATCATTAAGGCAAAAAGTCGTTGAAATAAGCGAGGCCTTAAATTTAAGGTGGCAGTTTCCTGACACTTTTAGAGAAGCCTATTTTCCCGCGCTTTACTATGAATCAAAAAGGGATGCGCTTCCCTTTCATCCTATCGTAGACGAAATGACATGTGAAATCCTATTTCACCCTCAAATTGAGGTTTTTTATTTTCCCTTAACCGTTATTTATAACCATCATATTGTACCTCTTAAAGATGTCGTGGAGAGATTTTTAGACTCGCCTTATAAAATTTTAGTCCTTGAAGGGGGAAGAGGTTCAGGGAAAACGGCTTCCCTATTCAATTTGTCCGACCTCTTGATAACAAGCTATAGCGATAGTAAAAATTTTATCCCCTACATTCACTTAGATAAGGATAAAAAGCATACCCATCTACTAGATCCTTTTATTTCAGCGAAAGAAATTTTAAAAACTATCCCCTTCCTATTTATCTTTGACGGCATAAATTCACTCGACGAGATTTCTTATTTTAAAGACTGGAAAGAGGAATATCCTAATGCGAAATTTATCTTCGCAACTCAAAAAACGCTTGTTTTTCAAGAAAAATATGAAATATGCCAACTACTTCCTTTAAGAGCTGACGAAGCTTCACGTTTTTATGAGGGCATGAATAAAGAAAAGCCGCTCCGTTATCCTTCGGATGTTTATTTAAAGGCTTTAAAGCACATAGCGAATCCGACACCCTTTCATATGCATCTATTAACGAAACTTATTTCACGAAAACTCCATCCTGATAACCCCAATTTTCATGAAAAAGTAAATGAAGCCATTCATTGCCTTGAAGAAGATTGGGATAAAATTAAAGGACCCGGTGAAGTTAATACAATTTCACCTCCATCCTTACAACCTATAATTAAATGGTTTAAAAAATTAAACCGGTAAATATCAGATAGATAGCAATTTATCTTAAGATAAGTTAAAAAAATTTTTAGAGACATCAAGTTAGAGGTCATTCATGAAAATAATACTTATCGGTGGAACGGGCACCATCGGAAAAGCGGTGGAAAAAGAGCTTGGAGCAAGACACGATCTCATCGTCGTAGGACACTCTAAAGGGGAATTTGTTACGGATATTACCTCTCCCGATTCTATCATCTCTTTATTCAAAAAAACCGGCAAAGTAGATGCGATTGTTGTCACTACAGGAAAAATTGCATTTGCTCCGATGGATCGAATGGACAAGGAAAAATACTATATCGGATTGAATGACAAGCTAATGGGCCAAGTAAATGTTGTTTTAGCCGGAAGAGACTACTTAAATGATGGGGGCTCCTTTACATTAACATCAGGCATTTTAGCAAATGTCCCCATATTTTCAGGAAGTTCCGCTTCAATGGTTAATGCGGCAATCAATGGTTTTGTTATAGGCGCTGCAATCGAGCTTCCAAGAGGCCAAAGAATTAACTGCGTTAGCCCCACTGTCATCCTTGAATCGATGAAAGATTATGGACCCTATTTTAGAGGGTTTGAACCGGCTCCCGCAGCAAGAGTAGCTCTTGCTTATAGCCGAAGCGTTGAAGGCAAGCAAACGGGTCAAATATACAGGGTAGAATGAATCATCTAGAACTTTCTAAAGCGATCGAAGTTGAAAGCCAAAAATTTCAGGAGTGCTATCTTTGGCTTGAAAGCGCCATGCCAAGAAGCTTTTTTGATGAAATGTCGCAAGAAAACATCATGCTGATAACCCATAATTTAATGGGATTTGATCTCCAGGATTATTTTTGCACCATTAACTTAAAGCATGCGGCGATTGTCATGTGCCTTGATTCCGCCGATGCCGATTTAAGGATTTTATCCAGTTATGCCGATTACGGAATCAAAAACTACCTGACTTACGTTTCTAAAACACCTTTAACGAATACAAATCAGCTCATCCGTATTGGGATGATTTATTTTACTGAAGCGTATGAGCCCATTGAAAAAACATTTCCGAAAGAATCCAAAAAAGAACTTTATCAAGAATTAAAAAAAAGAAATCCGGAACTTACAGAAAATGAATTTGAGGAGTTAATAGGTCAAATCAACGCGCCGTTTTCCCGCTCCCTCCCGCTTGACAGATTGATTTTAGCTTTAGAGATGTTTTTTAGAGCTAAAACTCGGGACAATTGCCAATATGAAGTCCGTTATGACGAAAAATGGAAGGAAGAGGGAAAACCCTCGATGCAAATCGTTTTGGCTTGGAAAAATACGCCGAAAAACAACTTTCTTTATCGTTTAGCGCTTGTAATCCATCGCAGCGGCCTCATTATGCGCCGTGTAAATGCAACTTATATTAACCCTTACAGCTCTGACAGTATCTTAATCATGGCTTTAAGCATACATGGAGCAAATGGCGAGGCTGCCTGGGATGTGGCAAACATGCCCGACTTCCTAAGAGAACTTGCTACAAGCAAATATTTTGCAACGTTCGATATTATCCACGAAAAACTTGTCTCTAAAAAAATTATCCCCGCCGTTATGGGTAATTTTCTTAGATCGGCAACCCTTTTTATCCATCAAGAATTGGTTCATGTCGATCCAAATCTCTATACGGTAGAAAATATTGAAGAGGCGTTTATACGCCACCCTGAACTTACCCAGAGTCTGACAGAATGTTTCAGGTTAAAGTTTCATCCCATAGAGCATAATAACGACGCCTATCAGGCTTTAAAAGACCAGTTCATCCAGGCCATTAATAAATTAGATACCGGATATGTAGATGCCGATACGAGACGGCGCAATATATTAATGATGGCGATCATGATGGTCGACTACTGCCTTAAAACCAACATATATACGCAAAATTACTCCTCGATTAGCTTCAGAATGGATCCAGCTTATCTCGAAGAGCTCCCCTTTGACAGGACGCATAAATTCCCTATCCTCCCCTATGGGATTTTCTTCATTAAAGGGCTGCACTTTTTTGGCTACCATATACGATTTAAAGATCTTGCGCGCGGCGGGCTTAGAACCGTTTTGCCCGAACGTCCCGAATTCGTGACGCATGAGAGAAATCAAATATTTTCTGAGTGTTATAATCTCGCTTTGACCCAGCAATATAAGAATAAAGATATCCCGGAAGGGGGTGCAAAAGGAATCATCTTCTTAAAACCCGATGATCAAATCACAACCGAAATTAATATTCTTAAACGAGAACTTGAATTATCAAAAATCGATGAAACCGCTATCGATGATAATTTGGAGCACTTCCGAACAGAGCAAAAAAAAGAATACCTACATCAATCGCAGCGCTCTTTTATAGATAGCTTATTAACTCTTGTAAATTGCTATCCTGACGGCACGCTTAAAACAAAGAACATCGTCGACTACTATAAGATACCTGAATATTTATACCTTGGCCCTGATGAGAACATGCATAATGAAATCATCCAATGGATCGCCGACAAAAGCAAAAGCGTTGGCTATAAGCCAGGTTCCGCCTTTATCTCAAGCAAACCTAAAGCGGGGATCAACCATAAGGAATATGGGGTGACTTCGCTTGGATTGAATGTATATGTAGAAGAACTGCTTAAATTTACCGGCATAGATCCTAAAAAAGATCCTTTCACCGTTAAGATGTCAGGCGGGCCTGACGGAGATGTCGCTGGAAATCAAATTCTAAACTTCTATAAATACTATCCAAATACAGCTAAAATAATTGCCATCACCGACATTTCGGGGACAATCTACGACCCTAAAGGGCTTGATAAAGCTATCCTTGCGAATCTTTTTAAAGAAAGAAAACCCGTTCGCTTCTATCCGCCAGAAAAACTAAACGATGAAGGATTTTTGCTTGATCTTGAAAGCAAAAAACAGGATAGCGCCCTTTCCATCCAAACGCTTCTCTATAAAAAGGAGAAAGGCAAAATTATTGAAGAGTGGTTAAACGGATCTGAAATGAATCATGTTTATAGAACCACTATACACAAGACAAAGGCTGATGTCTTTATTCCGGGCGGCGGAAGGCCCAAAACTTTAAACGATCACAATCTGAAAGATTACCTGGATGATGCAGGGAAACCAACTTCTTATCTTATTGTTGAAGGCGCAAATCTTTATATTACCCCTCCGGCAAGAGAAAAACTGGAAGCCTTAAAATGCCTGATCATCAAAGATTCCTCTGCGAATAAAACAGGCGTTATCTGCTCTTCTTTTGAAGTACAGGCAGGCTTGGCTATTGGAGATGAAACCTTCTTAAAAGAAAAAGCGATTCTCGTTCCCGAAATTCTTGAGAGGCTAAAGGGTTTTGCTTTCCTTGAAGCCAACCTCCTTTTAAAGACCCATGCTCAAACCGGCGAAAAATTGACCCTCATTTCGGCTAAAATATCTGAAAAAATTAACAAATTTACCGATCAAATCCTCTTATTTCTTGAGGATAAGAAGCTTAGCGATAACCCGGAAGACCCCTTAGTAAAAAGATTTTTACATTACTGCCTTAAAACCTTAAGGACTAAGTACAAAGACAACTTAATGTCCGAAATCCCGGAATCGCATAAAAAAGCGATTATAGCGGTCGATATTGCAGCCCAACTCGTTTATAAAAAAGGGCTTGACTGGTCCCCATCTATTGTCGATGTTTTGCCGATCGCCCTAGACGAAATAGCACTCGATTAATTCGAGTGCTAAATTAAGATTGACTATTAATTTTCCCTCTTTACATAATGAGGCTATATGGTAAGAGTATTGACCCCTTCCACCCCAAAAAGATCGGCCAAAGGCGATCGGGAAAAGAAGGTTTTATTCGGCTTGATCGAATACTACATTCTGAATGGCAAACCGGTTGGATCGGCTACTTTAAAAGAGGCCGGTTTTGACGATCTTAGTTCCGCTACATTGCGTAACTATTTCGCCAACTTGGAAGATGCAGGCTACTTAACCCAGCAGCACGCCTCAGGCGGCCGTATCCCTACCTCTCTTGCGTTTAAAGTTTATGCTCAGGAAATGCTTGATAAAGGGGTCATCGACGCGAAGACCATGAAAGAAATTCATGTGCTTGGCCAAATCGAGACGAAAGAAGTTCTAAAAGCCCTGCAAACAATCGCGGAAGAATTATCCCGCCTATCTTCTCTTGCGACATTCATTACACTGCCCCGCTTTGATCATGACACTATTTTAGATGTAAAAGTTGTAACCATCGATCAAAACCGGCTTCTCGTCGCGCTTATTACCGATTTTGGCCAGATCCAGACCGAAACGCTCTTTTCTGAAAAACCCATACACACATTTGGCGCAAAACGAATTGAATCCTATTTTAAATCGCGCCTTTTAAATCTTCCACGTCCAGAAAATCTTGAACCCGAAGAAGAGAAGATCGCCCAAAAATTTTACAACGAGGCGATGATTCGATATTTGGTTGGATCGACCCATACCTGGGAAGATAAACTATTTAAA
This sequence comes from uncultured bacterium, assembly GCA_964483465.1. Lineage (GTDB taxonomy): Bacteria > Chlamydiota > Chlamydiia > Chlamydiales > Parachlamydiaceae > CAZABG01. The sequence continues at coordinate 43,682 of CAZABG010000003.1, read as the reverse complement.
ACCGGATTTTCGAAGCTATTGAATTATCCTGAGTTCCACGATGCTTCCGCCTTAAGCGCAAGCCTTGCGTTATTTGAAAATGACCAGACCCTTCGGCTTATTTGCAAAGATGGAATCAAGCACAACTCAGTCCGTCTTTGGATTGGAAGCGATTTAACCCCCTACTCTCTTCGCTCAGGCGATTTATCCCTTATCACTATCCCTTACCACATTAACCATAGACCTGCCGGGGTAATTGGCGTTATTGGTCCTACACGCATCCCCTACAAAGAGATTATCGGCAAACTGCATGCGATATCGGAATCGGCTTCCCATCTTTTGACCCATAACCTCTACAAATTCAAAATTTCGCTTAAAAACGCGCTTTTCTTGAATGGACCCGAATTCAAATTACTCGAAAATAAAGGAAAAAAATGACCGATACTGAAAAGGAAGAGGCAGCTCCCCCTCCTCCTGAAAAAACTGAACAAGAAAAAATAGCGGAAGAGCTGAAAGATTATAAAGACAAGTACCTGAGGCAGCTTGCGGAAGCGGAAAATATGCGCAAAAGGCTTCAAAAAGAGAAACAAGAAATGACCCAATACGCGATCGGAAATATCTTAGCTGATTTTTTAAATCCGATCGACCATTTGGAAAATGCTCTAAAACATACGGAAAATAGCTCTGACGAAGTCAAGCACTGGGGACTCGGATTTAAGATGATCTTAAGCCAGTTCAAAGACGTTTTGACAAATAACGGAGTGAAACCGGTAGATGCGGTAGGCAAGCCTTTCGATCCACATATTCATGAAGCGATCGAAATGGTTGAAACGAACGATGTAAAACCCGGTACCGTAGTAGAAGAGTTTTTAAAAGGTTTTAAATTAGGCGATAAAATAATCCGTCCGGCTCGCGTAAAAGTGGCAAAAGAACCGACGGATAAAGGTGAGTAATAATATGGCAGACACAAAAAAAAGCAAAATCATAGGAATTGACCTCGGTACGACGAACTCTTGCGTCGCAGTAATGGAAGGGGGCCAACCAAAAGTTATCCCATCCGCCGAAGGCTCAAGAACAACGCCGTCCGTTGTGGCGTTCAAAGGCGCAGAAAGAATTGTAGGTATCCCTGCAAAACGTCAGGCGATTACAAATCCTGAAAACACTATCTACTCTTCGAAGCGTTTTATCGGAAGAAAGTATAACGAAGTGTTATCAGAAACGAAAAACGTTCCTTATAAAGTCGTCGCGAATTCAAATGGCGACGCGGTATTCGAAGTGCAAGGCAAGCAGCTTTCTCCTGAAGAGATCGGCGCGCAAGTACTTATTAAAATGAAAGAGACCGCGGAAGCTTACCTTGGTGAAAAAGTAACTGAGGCAGTTATTACCGTTCCCGCTTACTTTAACGACTCTCAGCGTCAGTCTACAAAAGATGCCGGAAGAATCGCGGGTCTTGATGTAAAACGTATCATTCCGGAGCCGACAGCTGCAGCTCTTGCGTATGGTATGGACAAGGAAAAAACCGATAAGAAAATTGCGGTATTTGACTTGGGCGGCGGTACCTTTGATATTTCGATCCTTGAAATCGGCGACGGCGTTTTTGAAGTGCTTTCGACAAACGGCGATACCCACCTCGGCGGAGACGACTATGATAACGCGGTTCTTCAATGGCTCCTTGAGACCTTCAAAAAGGATACCGGTATTGATTTGAGAAATGACAAGATGGCGCTCCAGAGACTTCGAGACGCGGCTGAAAAAGCTAAAATCGAACTATCCGGAACAACCTCGACCGAAATCAACCAACCGTTCATTACGATGGATGCATCAGGTCCTAAACACTTGTCGATCACTTTAAGCCGCTCGAAACTGGAAGAGCTTACCCACTCGCTCACAGAACGCACAAGAGAGCCTTGCATTAAAGCGTTAAAAGATGCGGGTCTTTCTAAAGATGATATCGGCGAAGTTATCCTCGTTGGAGGTATGACTCGTATGCCAGCTGTTCAAGATATGGTGAAGAGCATATTCGGCAAAGAAGGACATAAAGGGGTGAACCCGGATGAAGTAGTTGCGATTGGAGCAGCTATTCAAGGGGGCGTTCTTGCAGGTTCCGTTAAAGACGTCCTTCTTTTGGACGTAACTCCGCTTACCCTCGGTATCGAAACCATGGGCGGCGTTATGACTCCTCTTGTAGAACGCAACACAACAATCCCTACCCAAAAGAAACAGATCTTCTCGACTGCCGCTGACAACCAGCCGGCCGTTACGATCCGCGTTATTCAAGGGGAAAGAAAGATGGCGAACGATAACAAAGAAATCGGTCGCTTTAATCTTGAAGATATCCCTCCATCGCCGCGCGGAATGCCGCAAATCGAAGTGACCTTCGACATCGATGCGGACGGTATTCTCCACGTTTCTGCGAAAGAGAAATCGACCGGTAAAGAGCAAAAAATCCGTATTGAAGCTTCGTCAGGCCTTAAAGAAGACGATATCAAACGTATGGTTCGCGACGCCGAAGAGCATGCGGAAGAAGATAAGAAGAAGAAAGAAGAAGCTGACGCGAAAAACGAAGCGGATTCGCTTGTCTTCCGTGCTGAAAAGGCGCTCAAAGACTATAAAGATAAGCTTCCTGGCGATGTTGCCTCCGACATCCAAACCAAAGTGGATGCGGTAAAGAAAGCGCTCGAATCGAGCGATATCTCGCGTATCAAATCGGCTTCGCAAGAACTTGAAGCGCATATGCAGCATATTGGCGAGGCGCTCAACAAAGCAGCAGGTCAGGGCCCAACGCCTCAGCCTGAGGCTCAAGCCGAGCAACCTCAGCAACAGTCGCAACAGCAATCTTCCAATTCGAAAGATAACATCGAAGAAGCTGAAGTCGAAATCATCGACGACAACGAGAAGAAGTCCTAAATCTAATTGGGTGAAGGCTCGTCCTTCACCCATTTCTTTTTTTACCACAGAGAGGCTCGCTTTGCATTGGGCGCTTTTTAACAGTGAGACCAGTGAGAAGCAACATGAGAACGGTGAGAGGCTCGCTATGTATCTAGCACATTTATAAATTTCAACGAAATTGGGAGTGGGTTCTCCACGTCCCTTTTTTTCACCACAGAGAGGCTCGCTTGAATTAGGCGCTTTTTAACAGTGAGACCAGTGAGAAGCAACATGAGAACGGTGAGAGGCTCGCTTTTACAACGCCACGAAGTAGGCGTTTACAAGCGCGATAGCGCTTTAGTTCTTTGCAGCTGAAGGCTGCTCTCCGACCGCAACTTTAGTTGCGACTGTGTGTCAAGCGGCGACAGCCGCCCCGCAGGCCAGAATCGCAAAGCAGATTTGACTATCGCGAGGTGAACGAAGTGAACGAAGGGAGGTCTAGGTTGTACCTGCCGACCCGAGCGATGGTCAAAGCTGCAAAGCGAGTATGGCCGCACGGGGGCGCGGGGGGTGTCCCCCGACAACAAAAAAAACATTGTCCAAAATCAATGTGAACAGTTATATTCGGCGTATGGAAACAAACAACCACAATACAGCTTATTCGGCTAATGTTGTTTCCATTGCTGCTGTCGTAATTCGTTCTGTCATTATTGTCCGTTAAGGACAAACCATTTTTTCGCCCCACACTCATCCCCTTTAAAAAATAAAAATGACGGAACTTTTATGTATAAAAACACTTTATCCACCATCGGCACAGGTTTTGCGCTGTTCTCGATGTTCTTCGGCGCGGGCAATTTAATATTCCCGCTAACCATCGGCCAAATCGCTGGGTCTGAAACAACCTACGCGATGCTCGGCCTGCTTGTCACATCTATCGGCGTACCTTTACTCGGCATGGTCGCGATGATTCTTTTTCATGGCGACTACCGATCTTTTTTCGACAGGCTCGGCAAAATTCCGTCAAGAATATTGATCGGCGCTATAATCGCGCTCCTTGGACCGTTCGGCGCAATGCCGCGCTGCATCGCTTTCTCTTATGGCAATTTTCCTGACACATTCCCTTTTTGGGTCTTTGCCGCCCTTTTTTGTTCGGTAGTATTTTTCTTATCGTATAGAAAAATGCGCATTGTAGATCTATTGGGATATGTACTTACACCCCTTCTGATTGTTTTTATGGTGTATATGATCATCATGGGCCTTGTTACGCCTAATGTCCCTCTAGAATCACATTATGAACATAAAGACGCGTTTTTGATGGGGCTGAAAGAAGGCTATCAGACGATGGATCTATTGGCGGCGCTATTCTTTTCCTCGATCGTAATCGTTACTTTCAATAAGAAAGAAAAAGAGCCTAAAAAAACTATCTTAAAGACATTTTACGCGACCTTGATAGGCCTTACATTACTCGCCTTAAGCTATGTTGGTTTAAGCATGGCCTCTGCTAATCATGCTACAAGCATGGCAGGCGTTCATCAAGAAGAGCTATTTAACGCGCTGGCAAGGCATCTGCTCGGGAATGAAGCTGCGCTAATTTCAGCGATAATCGTATTGCTCGCCTGTTTAACCACGGTCATATCGATAGGTACGATCATAGCCGACTATATCAATGATGAGCTATCACAAGGACGCTTAGGGTATGCAAACAGTTTAGGGATAACGCTTATAACCACTTTTGCTATATCCCTATTGAAATTTAGCGGTATAAAAGCTTTCTTATTACCCCTCTTAACGATAACTTACCCGGCTTTGATTGTGCTTTGCTTCTTTAACATCGCTTATCGGCTGTGGTCGTTTAAACCGGTTAAGATTCCTTTTATGATCGCTTGCGCTATATCTCTTGCCTATAATATGTCCTTAATAGTCTCTTAATCGAACCTTTAAGGATGTATTTTATAATAGATGACTATGCAAGTAAATGATGCGATGTACTATGTCGCGCTTCACATTAGCTCTGTCGGCGGACATAAGTACGTTAAGAAAGGCAACGACGGCCTATACTGGCCGTCAAGCGAAAGGGATCGAAATAGCCTTATCTCATTGTTACATGAAGCCGATTATACCCTTCAGATTAATAATGTCGCTTTACAGGCAATTACTAGCTACGTTGCAAGCAAGCATAAGCACAATCCCTTAAATAATTTTTTAAGGGAAAAGTTATCTCGTGCAGTGGCTTTTATACCCTCTAAAGAGCATGAAGTCGCACTCATAATCTTCATGAACAATTTTACTACTTACCTGAACCGGCGCGCGCGTGCGATTGTCGATAGAGACAAAGAACTTTTACATGTCATTAGCGCGGTTTACTGGAAGTATTCAAATGGAAATAGAGAAATTTACGACCATTGGATGACAGAATTCTTTGTAGGAACCCATAAAGTGATTCGCGATGACGATGAATTCATTCTCAAGCACCTTGATGCGATTGCGAGAAACTCGTCCCATTACGATCAGGGTGAAAAGCAAAGACACATCATGGGATCATTAATTCCTGAAGCTTTATTCCATGAAGGCGATTTTGCTTATGACAAAGCTACGAGAAAGATCGTCGGCGGAAAATACTGGGATCAACTTAGCGAGGATGAAAAAGCCGGCAAAGACAAAATCCATTGCTTTTGGATACAAACGGAAAACACCCCAGACGGCCCAAACCTTTTTGATTTAATTTATCATCGCACGTGGGATTTTATCCGTTATCTATTTTATAAACATGTCTTGAAATCAGAAAGGCCTCAAATTGGACCTTATATGAAAGCAAATGGCGAAAGAGGCTTACCGGATAGCAACCCTATGTTTATTCAACAGCAAACTGAAGCAGATAAAGTTTCTGATACATTCCTTTTAAGGCCATAAGCTCTTCGTGAGTCCCTTGTTCCACGATGCGTCCATTTGACATAACCACAATTCGGCTTACATCTTTTAACGTGCTCAAACGATGGGCAATAACAAGCGCGCCTCTTTCTCTTAATAAATTATTAAGAGCCTCTTGAACTTTTCTTTCAGTCACGGGATCAATATTGGCCGTCGCTTCATCTAAAAGCAAAAATTTTCCCCGATGGCAATAGACTCGCGCAAGAGAAATCAGCTGCATCTCTCCAGAACTTAAACTCTTTCCTCTCTCAAGTATTTTTCTATCCAGATCCTCTTTTGATAGCCCCACAAATTCTAGCGCTTTGATAGCTTCTTTATCGGATATGCGTGGATCATATAGAGTCAAATTATCTCGCAGGGTGCCTGAAAATAGAACAGGGTCTTGCAAAACAACGCCGAATTTTTTCCTTAATGAAGCTAAAGATATTTCTTTGATAGGAATCTCATTGATTAAGATCTCTCCTCTTTCAACTGTGTAAAAACGGAGGATCAAAGACATTAAAGTGGTTTTACCCGATCCTGTTTTACCTACGACACCAAGAGTGTCGCCTTTATTCAGCTTTAGATTAAATCCTTTCAAAACCCATTCATTTTCCCTAAAGGCAAACCACACATCTTTAAATTCAATCGATTCAATATCCGATATCTCAATCCCGTCTCCTTTCTCAATTGGCCGGTCTAGCATCTCAAAAATTCTCTCAGATGCGGCAAAGGCGGCTTGCAGGACATTGTATCTTTCCGCAAGATCGGCAAGAGGCCTGAAAATCATCATCACGTAGAGGCTAAAGGTAAAAAAGGTCCCGGCATCAAAAGGAATTTGATTAGACAGCAAAAAATAGGCGCCGATAAGCGCTAAACTTTGTAAAAAATCGTTTCCCGAGATGTAAAAACTAAAGTTTTCATGCGTCTTAAGATAGGCTTTAGACAATTCAGAATTTATCTCGTCAAATTTTTCATATTCCCTATCTTCCAAATGAAAATGGCGGATTACCATGACGCCTGACAGATGTTCTTGCACAAATGAGTTCATTCGGGAAACTTCTGTTCTAATGATATCGTAGCATGCCCTCTGAATACGTCTAAAATAATCGGTCAAAAGAAAAACGATCGGCAAAAGCGCGAGCACTAATATACCGATTCGATAATCGAGATAAAACATCCCTCCCAATATCATCAAAAAAAGGACTAGATTTCCAAATAGGGGTACAATCGATTCAGAAAGCATCTGATTAATTTGATCGACATCATTCATCACCCGCGTCATCAATCGCCCTACAGGCTCTCGATCAAACTCGGATATGGGCAATCTTTCAATATGGTTAAAAACCTCAATACGCATCTTTACAAGCGCTTTTGAACCGATACGACTTTTTACCCATGTGTTTAAAAAATCAAAGCCATAACCGACCCACAAAAGAGAAAAGAGAAATAGGCCTTCCTTAACTAATGTCTCGATCGAACTATTGTGCTGAAGCACTTTCTGGGCAAGCTGACCTGTTAATAAGGGAACAGCCGCATCTATGCCCCTTGCAAGAATAATTAGAAAAATAGCAAAAGCTGCCTGATATTTATAAGGACTTAAATAACCTAAAAGCCTTTTAAATAGCCCGTATTCGGATTTCATATAGCTAAACTATCTAGCTCCTTCATGGCTTTAAAATAGCCTTCTCGCTTAAGTAAATCGTCCGGCGACCCATTTTGGATGACTCTGCCTTTAGCAAGTACGATAACTTCATCCATTTTTTCAAGAATCGATATCCTTTGAGTCGTAATAATGACTGTTTTTCCGTCGTAGTTTTCCTTTAGAGCTTTAAAGATTTTGGCTTCGGTCGCGGTATCAAGCGCAGAGAATATGTCGTCCAAAAGCAATATGGATCTTTCCACAAGAAAAGCCCTGGCAATCGCTACCCTTTGCTTCTGCCCTCCTGAAAGCATAATCCCTTTTTCGCCAACTAAAGTCTCATAGCCTTCATCAAAAGAGAGAACGGTTTCATGCAGATCGGCAAGAGAAGAGGCTTTAACAATATCTTCTTGTGTTGCGGTTTCATCCGCGAAGCCGACATTTTCTTTAATCGATTTTGAAAAAAGAAAAGGAATTTGTTCCACGGTCACGATGTTCTGATAGAAGCTTTCAAGGGGATAATCGTGTATATCTTTTCCCCCTATAGTGATCATGCCTCTCGGTATTTCATATTCCCTATTAAGGAGTTTAAACAGCGTACTTTTTCCTCCTCCTGCAGGCCCTGTAAGGCCTATAAACTTGCCTCCCTGAAGCTTTAAGTTTAAATCATTGATTTGAGGTGCCTCTTGGCGAGGATAGGTAAAAGTCAGATGTTTAAATTCGATATCCGAGCCAAATGGTATTTTATCATCCCCTTCTCCCTCTTCGATTTCTATTGGCTCTTCATAAATATTCTTGAGTCTGTCATAGGAAGCTCTCCCCTGCTGATACATCGGCATCACCCACCCTAAAATCAAGACGGGAAAATAGATATAGGATTGAATCCACATAAACGCGACAAAATCCGCAATGGTAATGACTTCATTGCCGCTAAGAATCAAAAACCCTGCAACAACAACCATGACGGTCGTCGTCAATCTTGTGATCATGGTTAAAAAGGGCGCGGTTAACCCTTGAAAGCTCATAATAGAAACATTTAAATGAACAAATTGATCGCAGTACTTATAAAATTGTTTCAGTAAGCTTTCTTCGGCGTGATAACCCTTAACAATACGAATGCCAGAAAAGGTCTCCTGAACAAAATTGCTCATTTCAGCAAGAAGCGACTGAAATCTAGAGGATAAATGGAAAACAGTGCCCCTTAAAACCACGTTGATCAACGGAACTGCTATGATAGGTATCAAGACCATCCACGCTAATTTAGGCGCAAGCCAAAATAGCGCAATCGTTGCAGGTATGACTGTTGTCAAAAAATAGACCGGGAAGAATAACCCCGGTCCTAAAACATCTCGATAGGAAGAAATATCAGAAGACAGCCTTGAAGTAAGCTCTCCTATCCCATGCCGATCAAAAAAAGTCATCGTCTGAGAGGAAATTCTTTTATAGATTCTCGATCTCATATCTTTCTCTTCAACTCTCGACACTTTGACAAAAGAGATTCGCATACTGTAGCGCAAATAGGCGGAAACAAATGCGACACCCAATAGCAGCGGGGCAACAATCCAGGGATTTAATTGGTTCTCAATCGCATAGCGCATGATCAACGGATTTGAAATAAGAAGTATATTCGCAAGCGCTATCAGAATAAAACTAATGGAAAGGGTGCTAATATTTTTTTTATAAATACTTCTAAGATGTCGAAATAGTGTTCTTTCCACCTACCCCGTATATCATAAGTTTTATTTATATGAATTAAGTTGAGCATTTATGTTCAAATGATAAAGTTTTAAAAAGTGTAATAGATATTTAAAAGACTTAACCGGTAAGAATTCACGCGTTTAATTTTAAATTTCAAATCTAAGTAACTCGCTAATCCGATTTTTTCTTTAACTAAAACAATAGAGATATCATCATGATTGGAGGTTAATTTCCATCATTTTACTCTCCTTGATTTTGGCCCTATTCGTGATTTTTTTCTGTTCATTAACAAAGCCTTTCATATTCACCCTACTAAATTTAAGCTGTTTCAAAGCCTCGTATTAAACTGTAATTGTAATATATCGCTATCTATACTAAAAAATGAATATGGCCCTTGATTTTACCCTTTTCAATAGTCGAATTGTCATAGAGAATGAAAAGCTTGATCTACTTATCAGTTATCTTAAAAAAAACTATGCCGCAAACAGTAAAGCCGCTCTAATCTCTGATACTCATGTCTTTCCTTTGCATGGCAAAAAAATAATTCAAGCTCTTGAAGAGGCAAAAATTCAAGTTGAATCTATCATTCTACCCTCTGGAGAAACCTCTAAACGTTTAAGTTCTGCAGAGCAATGCTGGGAAAGAATGCATGCTTATGGCGTCGAACGGACATCTTTTGTATTGGGATTAGGGGGGGGAGCGGTAACCGATTTATCAGGATTTGTCGCCTCTTGCTATATGCGAGGAATTGATAGCCTCCTAATTCCTACTACCTTGATGGGAATGGTAGATGCGGCAATCGGCGGCAAAACAGCGGTAAATCTACCTTCAGGAAAAAACTTAGTTGGGACTTTTTATCAATCTAAAATGATCCTTATTGCTCCGCATTTTCTTGGCTCTCTTCCTTCAAGAGAACTTCATTCAGGTCTTGCGGAAGTTATTAAAAGTGCGGTCATTTGGAATGAAGATTTTTTTCACTATCTAGAAGAAAATCTTAAAACTATCCTGAAGGAGGGTCCAAGTAAAATGGGACCTTTGATTGAGAAAACTGTCATGATCAAGGCCGAAATTGTCGGGAAAGATGAAAAAGAAAAAGGAGTAAGAGCCATTTTAAACTGGGGACACACGGTTGCCCATGCGCTCGAAACTATAACGGGTTATAAGAAGTATTTGCATGGAGAGGCGGTTTCTATTGGCATTTGCTCTGAAGCTTATATAAGCCGCGAGCTTGGTCTAGTTGATGATTCCTTCATAAAAAGACAAGAAAAACTGCTTCTAACAGCTGAACTGCCCATAAAGCTCCCACAGGACATAGATCTAGATAGATTGATAGAATTGATGGCAGGGGATAAGAAAGCTTCGGGAGGAAAAATCAATTTGATCGTAGCCCGCAAAATCGGGAAAGTTGAAAAATATGATGATATCGATAGAAAAACTATAAAAGAAGCTCTTTTATCTATGTCTAAATGAGATTATTTTTTTTTGCCTGATCTAATTCACATGAGAGCAGGACGATTCTACTCCTATCTCTCTATATGCTCTTTGAGAGTTACGAAAGTAATATTCACTAAAGCTCAGCTAGACTTTTTATTATTTTAAATTTTTTATAGCTTGACGCACCTATTGTACAAAAGCGCATCGACAAGAACGAGGGCAGTCATGGCTTCTACAATTGGCACGGCGCGAATGGTGACACAAGGGTCGTGCCTTGAACCTTCAGGCAGAAGGATAGTTTTCTCTTCCCCCTCAAGATTTAACGTTTGTTGCGGCTTCTTGATGCTTGAAGTAGGTTTGAACGCGACTCTTCCAACAAGGGGCATTCCGGTTGAAATCCCACCAAGCGTGCCTCCGGCGAAATTTGTTTTAGTTTCAATCCGATCATCGACCGATTCGAAGATATCGTTATGCTCCGATCCAAGCATCGAGGCCGCCTTGAATCCTGAACCCATTTCAAAGCCTTTAGTAGCAGGCAGGCTCATCATTGCTGCCGCTAAATTAGCTTCAAGCTTTTCGTAAACAGGGTCACCAAGGCCTGCAGGAAGAGATAAAGCAATAAACTCAATTACCCCCCCAAGAGAATCTCCTGCATCCATTGCCTTTTGCAAAGAGGCGATCATTTCTTTTGAGGCATCGGCATTTGGACAAAAAACGGGATCATTGTAAGTCGCTTCCCGCAAGGATTTGGCATCGTAAAAGTGAATGTCTGCAATTATCGGTCCAATTTGTTTAATATAAGCCGAAACCGAGATGTTATAATGAGCAAGGATTTTCTTTGCAACTGCACCTGCAGCTACACGACAAGCCGTTTCTCTTGCAGATGATCGTCCGCCCCCGCGATAGTCAAAAATTCCGTATTTTTGCAAATAAGTATAATTGGCGTGGCCCGGTCTCAAAAGATCTTTTATAGGACTGTATTTGCTCGAATCTTGGTCTTTATTGTGAATTAAAATACAGATCGGGGCACCTGTCGTTTTACCCTCGAATAGACCCGATAAAATTTCTCCCTTATCCGTCTCTTTTCTAGGAGTGGTATACGCATTTCTCCCTGGAGCCCGTAGAGCCAATTCTAAATTGATTTCCTCATCATTGATTTCCAATCCTGCAGGACAGCCATCTATTACTACACCAATGGCTTTTCCGTGGGATTCTCCAAAGGTTGTAATTCTAAATAGTTTTCCAAAAGAATTGGCTGCCATACTTTAATCCTCTTTAATTTCTATATTTGCTCCTAACGTCTGAAATGCCTGGGCGACGTCTGGAAATGTTTTAGCTACACATTCTGCGTGGTTAATTAAGGTTTCCCCCTCTGCTCCTAAAGCGGCTACCATCATCGACATGGCAACTCGGTGGTCATGATGAGAAAAAACAACGGCTCCCTTTAAAGCGGATTGTTTGATAATCAAGCTGTCAGGCCGTTCGGTAATTTTTGCCCCCATCTTTTGAAGTTCTGTGGTAATGGCATGGAGACGATCGCTCTCTTTATGCCTTGCGATCGCCGCATTCGTGATATGGGTCTCCCCTTCAGCGTAGCAGCCAATCACAGCAAGAATGGTAATTGCGTCAATAAAGGTATTGATATCAATTTCCATCCCGCGCAGCCTTCCTCCTCGCTTGACTTTTAGCGACTTTGTTTTATCATCAATCTCAATTTTTGCCCCCATCTTTTGAAGAACATAGATTAATTCCTTATCACCCTGCCTATCATTCATATCGATATTATTGATCGTCAATTCTGAATCTGTAATTAGGGCTGCGGCAATAGGAAATGCAGCCGAACTTAAATCTCCCGGAACGGTATAGTCAAATCCATCATACCTTGCTTTTCCTATAATTTTATAACTTTCAAAATCATGATTTTCATACTGTACTCCCAAACGATCAAACCAATCCAAGGTGAGTAAAATCCATGGTTTTTCCCCTGGATTTATAACTTTGATATCAGTCTCTCCTTCTAAAAAAGCCGAAGCTATCAATAAGGCTGAAACGGGTTGTGAATCAAGTCCGTCAATCGTTACCTTTCCGCTCTTCATGGGACCGCGTATAATGACCGGTGCATAACCATCTCCTCTTGAAGATGCTGTAAACGCACCAAGCATTGATAACCCGTCTAATAAAGGTTGAATAGGACGCTGATGCCTTATCGAGTGATCCCCTGTGATGATTGTGTAATGCGAAGATAAAGCCGCAATTGAACTTATAAAACGAAGAACAATCCCAGAATTGCCCGCGTTGATTACATCCTCTGTGTCTTTGATCTCTCCATTTAAACCTGTGATTTCGAGGCGATCAGAATGTAGAACAATATCCGATCCAAAAAGGCGGCAGGCTTTAATCATCGCCTCAGCGTCACTTGATTTCAGCCAGTTCCAAATAACCGATCGTCCTTTTGCCAAAGAGGCAAAGAGAATAGCCCGCATCGTGTGCGACTTTGAAGAGGGTACAGAGATGCTTCCCCTTACGCCAGATTTTCTTACCCGATAAGTGCTCATTAGAATTACCTCTTTGGCTAAATTTGCCGCATTATGCGAAGAACTTCTCTTTTCTTTAGGCGGTTCCAGCTAGTTTTTCTATTTGTTTATAATCAAGGGCTTACGAACATCCTTTGTTAGCAAAAAATATCATCGTGCACTTCTATGATATATCCGTCAAAATCATAATTTCAACGAATCTTTGAAAAGTGTATGTCGACATAAGATCAAAAAACTTTGCAATAGAACTATCGCGACCTAATGGAATTTCAAAAGAGGTCTATTCTAAATACCGTGTCATTTAGTACATGCGAAACGGATCATCTCTAGAAAAAAATTATAATAGCTTAATAAGTTCTGTCGCAATTTCTTCAGGGGATAGTTTGCCCGTATCGTAGGTAATGTCAGCAACCGATTTGTATATCTTTTCACGTGTATCTGCCATTGACTCAAAAGACTGAAAGGGATTTTTTGGGTCTAAATAAGCAGGCATTCCCTTCGACATTAATCTTTCAAAAATAACTTTTCGATCATTCTTTAAATAAATAATAGTGCCCAACTTTCGCAAAATTTCTATATTGCGCGGATCATTTAGTGTCCCACCTCCAATGGAAATCACACTTTTTTCGATTTTTGACATTCCAGATAGCATTTGATTTTCTAGATCGCGGAAATGAGCATCACCTATTTTTTTATAAAGATCTCGGCAAGATAAAATATCCCCCGTTAAACCTTTGTAAAATTTTTCAAGATAAAGATCTGTATCGATATATTGCCAACCTAACTTAGCGGATAATATCTTACCGGCGGCTGATTTTCCAGTTCCCGGCAACCCGCATAAAATAATCGTTTCCATTAAAAATCGATCTCCTGACTTTATTCAGATAACTTATCGATGGAACTAGAGTCAATCCCTATAATCTAATAATGGGTTAAAATGAAAATCAATCCAAGATATCTGGAGCTATTCTATTATTTGCAATTTCATTTTCTACGAGATCCAGTGGAATTTCTTTATCGGCAATTGCTTTCTTCAGCTCTTGCCTGAACAACTCTCCGTGTGGATGATGCCTATTTTTCCAAGGGGCATTAGCGTATTCGCTATACACTAAAATTTTTGTAGCGGGTCCATACTGATCAAAATGGTTATATTCTTCAGGAAGTGGACCTAGGTCTTTCGTGACAAGCCCTCCCTCCATCCCCCACACCGTTTTGTTATAAACATCGTGATTTACGGTTTTTTCCAAAAGGGCATCTCCGTTCCACTTTAGTCGGGGACAATCAAGCAGCATAACCCCTGTATAAAAACCATGTACGCCTGAAAGCTTAGGACGGGCCAAAGCCCCATGGATTTTCATATCCATATTAAAAAGTTCCTCAACATCGCAAAGAACGAGCGAACCTGAATTAATATAGAGAGCTTTAGATTTGTAATTATTTAGCTGCGGAACAAAAAAGCGCTTTAAACCCGAATAAGGAGAAATAAACTTCTTTGTGGGGACTTCCTTAATCTCTGTAAATTCGATCAAGGACTTGGTTCTGGAAAGAATACTATAGCGAAGCACTTCGGTAGGGAGCCAGAAATCTGGCTCCGTACCTATATATACTTCTAACTTTTCTACCACGGGATATAACTTTTCAAAAGGTTGCTTATATCGTTAAACGTGACATAAACAAAGAAAAGGATCAAGAGGATCGCAAAAGGTAAAATCAGTTTTTCCATGGTCTTAGGTTGAATCTTTTTGCCTGTCACAATTTCAAAAAGCGACATCATGATTGTACCCCCGTCAAGAACAGGAATGGGCAGAAGATTTAAAATCCCTAGATTCAAGCTGATAAAACCGAGCCAAAAGAGAATTTCATCGATGCCGCGAGTTCCCTCAGATTGAACGATACTCACTATGCCAACCGGTCCTTTCAAGGAATCTACAGATATTGTTCTTGTGAAAAGGGCCTTTAAAGTGTTTCCAATCTGGGTAATTTCATTCCAAAAGAGCTCTGTAGGAACGGGATTGTACTGAACTTTTCTATCTTGAGGGATAAAACCAACTACATACTGTTTATCGGTTTCGCTCCATCTTTTTTCAACCGCTTCCCTTTCTTCCGCATTAAGCGCATCAAGAATTCTCTTTCTTGTTGCTTCTAGATTAGGATTAAGAGCGAGTTGGGATTGCATTTTCGGCGTAACAGGAGCAAGAAGCACGTAAGATCCGCTATGGGTAACCGGCTTTTCAAGGCCAATCGAATGCGTGATTAAATCAATATTTTTAAAATTGTAATCTTCATCAAACGCTTTATCGGCCTCTGTCCAAAGTTGAAGTGATTTAGGCGCCTCTTTTCTTTCGACAATGATAGAAACCGCTTTCGTTTGTACGGCTGAAAAAATCTGGTAGGCGAACTTTACAGGTTTTCCGTCTACACCGATGATTTTATCACGAGGAAGAAGAGGACTTTCGATAGAAGATGAGACGTAGCTTGGAAAAATCTTTTCTTCCATGTCCTTATCGAGGAATTTTAATTGATTCTCTACTACGCCGTCTTGAGTTAGATTATAAGGGATAGCATAAAGATCTTGAAGTTTTACCCCTTTGACATTGGCTTCATATTGCCAGTCTGTAAACTCTTCTTTCACTTCCGGATCGAGTCTTAATTCACTTATTTTAACTCGTGGAACACGAACGAGGATGATTTGATCTCCCCTCTTTACAGTAAGCAGGGTTTTGCCATCATTGAGAAGGGCATGCATATGCGGAACAGAAAAGAGAACATATCCATCCATCCACACAATACGATCGCCATATTGAATACCGCTTGTTTCTAAAGGAGATCCTTTAACAAGAGGATTTTCATTGCCGTTTGGAAACTTGTCGTAGACAATGTAACTTGCAGGATTTAGAACACCGATAGATTTCCATTTCTTTTCGCTAGGATGAGAATAGGATTTTAAATTGTATTCAAAGGTTTCTCGGCTGTTGTCTCTATAGTCGACCCGATTGCCTTTAACATCAATCACGTCAGATCCAAATAAGGTTGCGTAAACGTGGTCAGCAGAACCTTTTAAGAGTTTACCGTCATAGCTTATAATTTCATCACCGGGACGAATACCTCTTTGATATAGCTCGGATTGAGGATCGACATAGCCGATCTTATGTGTGTATTCAACAAAGGATTTATCCCTTCCCCCGTTTACCCACAAAAGAGCGAAAACCATCAAAGCAAATATGATATTTGCGAGGGGCCCCATTAAAGCGACTTTGATTCTTGCCCAGGGACCTCTACCAAAAAACCCATCTTTGACAGCGTAAAGGTCTTGTTTTTTGTCTGTATCGGTGCCAGCAATTTTGACGAATCCCCCAAAAGGAATCCAGCCGAGCTGCCATTTCACACCGTTCTTTATCCACGAAAAAATGGGCTTTCCAAATCCGATAGAAAATGTTTCTACCCTCATCCCTTCGCGTCTTGCCATTAGATAGTGGCCAAGTTCATGAATAAATATTAAAAAGCTCAATCCTAAGATGGCAAGTATCAAAGACAACATGATTACCTTATATTATTTTAGCCAGTTCACGCGCGCTTTCATCAACAGCCTTTATGGCATAAAGATCGGTTATCGCGCATTTATTATGTCTTGCAAGCAACGATTCGAGTTTATTTCCGATATCGATCCATGAGATCTCTTCTTTCAAAAAACGCTCGACCAAAACCTCATTTGCCGCATTAAGGGTACCCGGAAATGAATCCCCTTCTTCAAGCGCATCGAAGGCAAGCTTAAGACATTTAAACTTTACCGTATCGGGTGGAAAAAATTCCAGTTTACTGAACTTTGTAAAATCAAAAGGTTTTAATAACCCCTCTTTTCTCTCGGGATAAGT
Organism: uncultured bacterium; assembly: GCA_964483465.1. Lineage (GTDB taxonomy): Bacteria > Chlamydiota > Chlamydiia > Chlamydiales > Parachlamydiaceae > CAZABG01. Next base: position 26,748 of record CAZABG010000003.1, on the reverse strand, counting down.
AAGCGCGTATTGGATGGGCAGCTTCATATCAGGTTCAGACATCTGGGCTTTAATCGAGCCATCCTTAAACTCCACCATGCTATGAATAACGCTTTGAGGATGAATGACTACATCTATCTCGCTGATTCCAAAAAGATGGTAGGCTTCAATGACTTCAAGTCCCTTATTCATTAAGGTAGAACTATCTATGGTAATTTTTGGGCCCATGCTCCAGGTGGGATGATTAAGGGCGCAATTTACCGTCACTTGCTCTAATTCTTGATAACTTTTATTTCGAAACGGCCCACCTGATGCGGTCAAAATAAGCCGCCTTACTTCTTCCTTTTTCTCTCCAACCAGGCATTGAAACAGGGCCGAATGTTCAGAATCGACCGTCATAATCTGGCCATCTGCCGCTTGGCTCATGATAAAAGATCCGCCTGAAATCAGAACTTCCTTATTCGCAAGCGCTATCTTTTTTCCTGCTTTTAGAGCGTGGTAAGTTGGCTCAAGTCCCATTGTGCCCGAAATCGCCGATACCACCATGTCGCCTTCGCTAAAGGACGCCGCTTGGTTTAATCCCTCCATTCCTGAAACGATTTCTACTCCAGACACTCTTTTTTTCAATTCCATAGCCTGTTTAGGATCGAAAACCGCTACCAATTTGGGATGATACTTCCTTATCTGCTTTTCAAGCTCATTTATGTTTGATCTCGCGGCAAGGGCGACAACTGTAAAATCATTTTTTAAATGATCCACTATGTCTAGCGTTGATAGGCCGATGGAACCTGTAGATCCCAGGATGATCAATTTCTTCATAGGATAAATCTTAACGTATTTTTAACATTTTATAAACATCGATCCTGTAAAATAAGCTCATGCAACTCATAGGAAGTCTTTTTAGCGCAAGCTCTTCAATTAATGAAGAAATTGAACCCATTGACTATGGTAAAATCCTAAAAAACCCTCCTAAATGGGTTGAAGATATGCGTAAAGAGAAAATTTTCGACTCATCCGAAGAAACCAGGGACGTAGAAACTTTAACTGAAAAAGCAGCCCTCTATGCGATTTCAGCCATGATCGCTATATGCGGTCTTTCCCTAATAATTACAGGCGTGTTCTTGCCCATCCCCACAGCGGGTATTGTTCTTATATGCCTACTTGGATTCGCTATTGCGTCTGCCGGGGTGTTTTCTTTCGCTGCAACCTACAAAAAAGAAACCATTGAGAGTGTATAAGGAAAACCACAGCTAATAATAGCACGGTTAAGCCTGAAGTTGAGACAGCTAAATTATTCTCCGACAAAAGATGCCTAGATAAAGCGACAGCAACAATCGATGTTGCGACTCCTAAAAACCCTGCATATAATATTAAAGAATAAAGGTTTTTGAAAAAGAACCTTGCTGATAGGACAGGCGCCGTCAAAAAGCATAGGACCATAATCACACCCACAGCTCTAAAGGAAGAAATTAGCGTCAGCGCCGTTAAAGCTAATATTATAGAATCAAAAAACAGGGGGGAGAAGCCAAGAAACCTCGCATACAAAGGATCAAAAGAAGTTAATTTAAATTCCTTAAAAAGAAAGGAGAAAATGGCAATGTTCAAAAAAGTCACGATGAGTACTGGTTGAATATCCACTTGAACCAAAGCATCTACATTACCGACTACTGACTCCATTCCTACATGGCCTGAGCGAGTCAAAAGGGTTACAAATATAATCCCGAGAGAGAATAACGAAGTGAAAACAAGCCCTGTTGCAGCGTCTTCTTTTAAGTTTAATACATTAATCAAAAAGCGCGTTAAGCCAACCGTCAAAAAGGCCATAACTAAAGAGGCGATCATTAAAGCCGTCATGCTCACTTCGCTTCCATAATGAAAAGAAAGCCAAAACACGAAAGCAATTCCGATAAGCAGTGTATGTGATAACGAATTTGCGATCATCGTCATCCGCTTTAAAACCAAGAAAGATCCAATTAAAGCGCCTGAAAGAGCTACAAGAGATAAAACGATGATTTGAATTTCATCCGATTGTAAAACGTCTCCGGAAAGAATAGCCGGCAATCTCCCTAGCAGGACTTTAAAAAAAGAAAAGAAGTTCTGATCGTAATAAGGATTCATACTTCATCTAGCCCCGGAATCGGTTTCTCGTGCGGATCAACTTTTGGATCTTTAAGCAATTTGGTCAGTTCCTTTTCAAGTTCAGGATTGATCAAGTGCTCCATCTCTTCCGCGCTTTTATGAACCCTCTCCTTATTGATACCTACATAATCTACAAGATACACTTCCCATAAACGATGAAGACGCTGAATTCTTTTAGCTTTAATCCTTCCTTCTTCCGTTAAGTAGTAGCGTCCTTCGATCTCTTTCAGCCACCCTTCATTCACAAGTCTTTTAATCGACCACCTTAATCGAAGTGAATGGGTATGCAAATAATCATGCAACTCGCAGATATCAATCGGCTTATCCAATTGCAAACATGTCTTTAAAATATTTTCGTACAGCGTCTGAGTTTTAAAATGAACGGTACGAATGGCCCTAAAGACAAGGCCTCTTTTTGGATTGAAAAGCAGAATTAATCCTGTGATAAAGGCAGCAACAAGAACAATAGTTGGCCCCGTTGGCATTGAAAAGCGATCATCCGAACTTAAACGAATCGATAGCTCATTCGATAAAACAACCCCTCCAAAGGCATATAAAGCACCAAGCAGGGCAGCAATCGCATACATTCTACCAAGATGATTAGTAAGCTCCCGCGCAGACAAAGCAGGAGCAATCATTAATGCCGACATCAAAACAACTCCTACCGCCCGAATTCCGGCTACAAGCGCAAGTGTCGTTAAAAAAAAGAGGAGCATTTCGATCGCGTGCGTTTTAATACCAAGCGTTTCTGCGTAACTCGCATCGAACAAATAAATTTTGATTTTACGATAGAAGAAAGAGATTAAGCCGGCTATCACGAGTAGTAAAATAAAAAAAAGACTCATTTGAAAATCGGTCAAAGTAGCGGACTGGCCAAAAATGTAGGTTTGAGCCTGATTATAAAGGGAAGAAAACTGAAACTGAATAATGGAGGCGAAAAAAACACCAATCCCAAAAAAGGAAGACAAAATCAAGCAAAGGGCAGAATCAGAGGGAATATTAAAAATTCTTTCAAGCCGGCCGATCAATAAATAAGCAATGAATGAAGTGATAAAGGCACCTGTTAGAAGCATGATTTGAATGGCTCCCTCATTATATAGGGAACCCAGGCCCCAAAAGATGACTCCCGCCATTACACCGGGGTATGCCGCGTGTGATAAAGCTTCCCCGACAAGAGATTCCTTTCTTAAAACGACCGTAACGCCAATCAAAGCCGCCATGGCTCCAATAAACATCGAACCGAGTGTCGGAGCCCTTAAAACCGCATCGGTAAAATAGTTCATCTCTCTTTTTGCCTCTTTACATTCATAAGCTCTTCAATCAAATGAAAGCTTTTTCCATAAGTTTCTTGCAGCGTAACGGGATTAAAAACTTGATGAACAGGTCCAACGCCGCATAATCGCAAATTGAGTAAAATGGCCCAATCAAAATGGGTTTCAATTGCAGGTAAATCATGGTGAACGACAAAAACGCTTTTACCTTCTTGCGTGAGCTTCTTTAGAATCGATAAAATAAGATTTTCCGAAGCCAGGTCAATTCCGGCAAAAGGCTCATCTAAAAAAAGAATTCTCGCGTCCTGAATCAACGCTCTTGCTATAAAAATTCTTTGCTTTTGCCCCCCCGAGAGCTCGTTGATTTGCCTGCTTTTAAAGTCGGACATCTCAACTAGCTTTAAGACATGATCGGCAGCTGCATAGTCTGATTCACGAAGCCTTTCTCCCCATGAAAGCCGGCCATATCTTCCCATCAAAACAAGCTCTTCTACCGTAATCGGAAAATCCCAATCTACCGATTCCCGCTGAGGAACATAGGCGATCTGATTCTTAATATTTTTAAGGCTTTCCCCGAGGATGGAGATTTTCCCTGAAACGGGTTCCACTAATCCTAAGATAGCCTTAAGTAAAGTCGATTTACCTGCTCCATTCGGACCCACAATGCCTACCAATTTTCCAATGGGTACGGACAAACTCACATCCCACAGGACAGGAATATCGTTGTAATTAACTGTTAGCTGGTTGATATCAAGCGCAGGTTTCAACGAGCCGCCTCCATGATATCTTCGCGGATAGTCTTCGCGTTATGTTCAATCATTTTTAAATAGGTATCACCATCGGAGCCTTTTGGGCCCATCGCATCGCCATAAAGATAGGGGTTGCCAAGCGAGACATTTACTCCTTCTCTTCCTGCTGCATCAACAATCTTCTTTAAAGAATCGGGACTAAGATTTGATTCAGGGAAAATGACTCTGATATTGTATTTCTTCAAATGTTCTACAATATGCCGAATGTCATTTAAAGATAATTGGCTATCCGGAGCGAGGCCTTCCGGCGCTTGAAATCTTTCCGACCATGTATTGTCGGCAATTTCACTTGGCTCGGCAAGATAGGCTCTTGCAAAATAGTTAAAAGCATCATGGCTTGTCACTAAATAGCGTTTTGAAGAAGGAACTTCGGCAAGGATTGCTTTGACTTGATCATGCTTATTTAAGTAGAGTTCTTTTAACTTCTCTCCTCTCAGCTCAAAATATTCTTTTTTAGAAGGACGCGCCTCGGAAAGCGCCTGCACGACTAAAGGAATGGCGGATTGCCATAAGGAAATATCCATCCATATATGCGGATCTGTTTCGCCTTTATACTTTAAAATCTTTTCGGGAGTTTGTTTCGCGATGTAATCACCGACAAAATAGGCTTTAGAACTTGTGCTTAGAAAATTCTTAAGACTTGCTCCATGCTCTAAATTGAGGCCGTTCGCGATAATGACCGAGGCTGTCAAAAGTTTTTCCTGATCGCCTTTTACCAATTGATAGCTATGTGGATCCAAATCGCCTTGAATGAGAATCAGCGTTTTAACTTGATCTCCTCCAACTTGTTTAACCATATCATCAATCATGGCAGTCGTTGACAATACCTTTAGCTCATCCGATGTTTCCATCCATGACTTAAGTTCGCTTTTATTATTAGATTCTGAAGAACAAGCAGAAAAAATCGTTAAAAGGCATGCTATCCATTTCATATTCATATTGGCGTTCCCAAAGTTTTTAAAAGCTTAAACGGATATATGCCGTTTGAGCATCCCTTATCAAAATCCACCTTAATCGCATATCTTCCCACTGCGCTAACCCCTTTTGCAGTCAGATCTGCATTAAAAGGAGCTTTCTCTTCCTGACATTTTGCACAAGGACAGCTTTGCTGTAGATCTCCTAAATGATACACCCTTTTATGCCCATCGGCAAATGTTATTGAAAATGCATTAGGGCCATGAAGCGCTAAAACAGGGTCCTGGTCTTTTTCAAATCCGATTTTTGACATAATTTTGCCAATTTCCGTTTTTAAACCCTCGAAATCGGGATCTAAAGATTCATAAATATGAAATCCTTTATCGGCAAGAGCCCCCATTTTTGGAACAAAAGGAAGCTTTGCAATTAAAGGAATTTTAAACTCGTTTGATAAAGAAGCGCCTCCGCCTGATCCAAAAAGCTCGATTCTTTCATCGTTCACCTGTAAGTAGATCATGTTTTCAACGATTCCCAAAACCGGCACATCCATCGCTTCAAAGAATTTAATCGTCCGTCTTACATCGATTAAAGCAACTTCTTGAGGAGTTGTTACAACAATTACATTATCTATTTTGATTTGCTGCGATAAACTCAAAAGGATATCGCCCGTTCCAGGCGGACAATCAATAATTAAACAATCAAGTTCGCCCCAATTTGTATTATTCGTAAACTCACGAATCCATTTATCAACAAGCGGCGCACGCATTGAATTAGTTTGAAGGCTATTTTTAAAATCAGAAAATGAAAGAGATAAAAGGCCTTTTGAACTTGCTGGATTGTGACGGCCTTGCAATGTATTTGCTTGGGTATCAGCCGGCACCATTTTACGTATGGACGGACCGTAAAGATCCGCATCAAGAAGACCTACTTTTTTTTTGTCATTCTTAAGCGCATAACTAAGCGTGGAAGCAATTGTTGATTTACCTACTCCGCCTTTTCCGGCAGCGACAGCAATTACTTTTCTGAAACGATTTTCGATCTTATTTGAATAAAGAGGTAATCTCATAACACTTGGAAAATATATCATGATGTATCTGCAAATACTATTCATTTTTTAAGCAAGTATGTTGCATTAAATCTCTATATTTTCTAAATTTCCCCTGATTTATTAGGCGAGCCTAATAGATTAGTGAAATGGTTTTATTTTTTGGGTTGAAATTACAACCAATAGAAACTATTGAACACGGGTGAAATTAACGAATTGATCAATATCAATAGATATTGACGTGTAGTATAAAGAAGGAACTAAATAATGAGCACTGCCACAGAAAAAAAGCAGGAAAACAAACAATTGGATCAATTGATCGAACGCGCAATTAAAAAAGTAGGCGTTAAAAAAGAGAACGATATTTGCAGATATATTCCCGGTCCTAAAGGAGGATATATCCACCACTTCTCCATGAGAAAAATGAAACACGAAGATCCAGAAGGACTTTCGCACCTCATTAACAAATTCATCATCAACCTAGACAGCCCAAACAAACAACCTCCAAAAGCAAGAGCCCCAAGAGGTTCGCGCAAAAGAAAAGATCACCTTCCCCTTTCAAAACAAGATATCGATCTTCTTCTTGGACTTGCACGCAAATCAGGCGAAAAAGAAATTATCCGCAAACTTTCTCCAAAAAGAGATTTGAAATCGATTAAAAGAGAATTAATCGCTTCTATTAAAAACAACCGCACCGACGAAGAACTATGGCATTCATACGTTGAGTCGGTAGCTCAAACGATATAATTTTTCCCCCTTTTAAAAGGGGGGAATCCTAACTATGCGGGCATTATTATGTATCCTTATCCCTAAAGAGACGATAGATGATATATCCCGCCTTCAAATCCCCTACCCTGGAACAGAATGGCTTGAGCCAGAATCACTATCGATTCCTTTATTCTGGCTTGAAGATCTTCACGGCAATGACATTATCGATTTAAATCAGGAATTTGAGCTTTTTGACTACCCCCCTATAGAATTAACTATAGGAAATATCGATATAACCTCCTCTGGCCAAGTTTATTTACAATTTAATATCCCTAATGATTTTACAGCTAAATTACGAACATCACTAAAATCAATTAAAAAACAGAATATTCGTGCGGCATTAAATCGACTAAATTTAGGGACTATCCCACCAAAATTAAAAAATAAATTTATACAATTTGCAATTGGGTTTAATAAGCCGTTTTTAACAGAGCATTTAGCCATCTGGGAAGATGGTAAATATTATTTTGAAAAAGGCCGCTTTCAATTCAGAAAAAAAAGCTCTGGGCTAAGCCTGTAAACTTATTTTTTCCTTGCCCTTAAGCTAACTATTAACTATACTCATTGCCAAAGATATAAGAAGGCGTCTACAAACTCTTATATTTCAATTTCGACTTCCTATTCCGACGCAAAATGCGGCATCGATATTGAAAGATAGCAGTTTGTAGACCCCTCTCAAGAATTTAACTATAACCGAGGTGTTTATGTCACAAGAGACCAAACAGGAGTTTGGCAAGTGGCGAAAGTTTTTTTGGCCGGTGCACAATTTTGAGCTTAAAAAACTCTTGCCTATGTTTTTCCTGTTTTTCTTTATTTCCTTTAACTACACGATCCTAAGAGATACAAAAGATACGCTCGTCGTAACCGCCTCAGGCGCTGAGACGATCCCATTCTTGAAGTTCTGGGGCGTAGTTCCTGGAGCTATTCTCTTCATGCTAGTTTATGCTAAGTTGAGCAATATGCTTAGCAAAGAAAACCTGTTCTACGCGACAATCGCGCCGTTCCTCGTTTTCTTCGGCTTATTCGCCGTATTCATTTATCCAAACCGCGAAATGCTCCAACCGACAACTTCAGCCGACTGGTTACAGTCAGTTCTTCCTGTTGGTTTTTCGGGCTTAATTTCTTGCTACCGCGACTGGACCCTCTCTTTATTCTACATCCTTTCCGAACTTTGGGGTTCCGTAGTTCTTTCGCTCCTCTTCTGGGGATTTGCGAATGACATTACTCGCGTTGGCGAAGCGAAAAGATTCTACAGCCTTTTCGGTTTGGGCGCAAACCTCGCGCTTCTCGTATCGGGCCCTGCTATTATCTGGGTTTCCAGAGCGCAAGCCGGCCTTGAGAAAGAAGCGGCATGGCAGCTTTCGTTAAACTACCTTATGACGATGGTTATCGTCGCTGGTGCATCAGTTGTTGCGATCTACTGGTGGATGAACCGTAACGTTCTTACCGATCCTCGCTTCTTTGATGCAACTGAAGAGAAAAAGGCGAAGAAATCGAAACCAAAAATGGGTATCGCTGAAAGCTTTAAATACCTTCTTTCATCGAAATACGTACTTGGCATTGCGATCCTCGTAATCGCTTACGGTATCTCGATCAACCTCGTTGAAGTAACCTGGAAAAACCAGTTGAAGCTTCAGTATCCTAACGCGAACCAGTACTCTGAGTTCATGGGCGGATTCTCGTTCTTCACCGGTCTTGTAACTATTTTCATGATGCTCTTCGTAGGTGGTAACGTTATTAGAAGAAAAGGCTGGGGCTTTGCTGCTATGATCACTCCGGTCGTTCTTCTTATCACGGGCGTTGGCTTCTTTGCGTTCGTTCTCTTCCGTGACAGCACGCTTGTAGCGGGCTACATCGCGTACATGGGAACCAGCCCATTGATGCTTGCGGTACTTTTCGGCGCGGCTCAGAACATCATGAGTAAGTCTGCGAAATACTCGCTCTTCGACCCAACAAAAGAAATGGCCTATATTCCGCTTGACCAAGAAGCTAAAACGAAAGGTAAAGCGGCAATTGACGTGGTCGGTGCTCGTCTCGGTAAATCAGGCGGATCACTTGTCCAGCAAGGCCTTCTCGTGTTGTTCGGTACGATCTCTGCGATCACTCCATACGTTGCGATTATCCTCTTCGTGATTATCGGCGCATGGATTGTTGCGGTTCGTTCGCTTAACCGTCAGTTTGTTGCCCTTACCGGCGAAAAACCTGCGGATAAGTCGAAAGATCCACAGCCTGCAGCGACTTAAATTTTTGAAGGCGGAAGGATCAATAATCCTTCCCGAAAGGCGGTAAGATGAAGTTCATCTTACCGCCTTTTTCTTTTCCCATTAAGAATGGGCATGAACGCTACAATTGTTGATCCTTCTTATACACTCTAAATTTACTCAACAACAAATCAGGCTGATAAGCCTCTTTAGCCTGCTTAAGCTCTTCAATCCCTAAATCCGGCTCTAAGTTCATCCACTTTACTTTTTCATCAAGGCGGCTTGCGACGGTTTGATATAAAAAGGGCGTCACTCCCTTTTGCTCATGATCCGCTTTCGCAAAATGCATAAGGTAGTTTTCTTGATTTTGCATTTCACCTAAAACAAATCCGATAGGATGGCTCGCGTTATAAACAATGATGCCAAAAAGCCCCAAATCCTCCATTAAAATGAGCGCCTCTTTACACGACTCATAATCTCCTTCTTTGTCATTATGCCATTTATCAAGAACTGTCAGGGCATCGTTGACTCGTTCAGGAGCGAGGTTTTCTATACGGGGATCAACTGCATTCTCAAACTGGTGAAGTAAATTACGGCGGGATGCAAGCTTTCTTCCCGGCAGGTGTTTTAATTTATTAACCTCATACATATAGTCCTTTTCCCCTTCTAGGGCTTTATGAGGATAGTCTTCAAGCCCATCGAGCTCGGTTATTGGGAATAAATACTCCCCCTCTTTGAGAAGGCTTAAATAGGGAAGGTATGGCTTTGAAAGGGGCATGATAAATCGATCGCCTTGCCGTGTTTTTCCTCTTATCAGAGGTAAATAATCGGTCTCTAGGCTATAATCGTGCACATCCCTGAATAAATAGAGATTGGCAAAGCTATATTCAGATGCGGGCGAGCCCAATTTTTCAAGCCAATTCTTGATAAGCGGCATCTCTTTTAGGGTAAGACTGGACATAATCGTTAAATATTTGATATTTTAATACCTTGAGTTTCAGTTTATCACAAAGAATTTCAGTGTGATTGACTTTGGCTCATGTGCAATCCTTCAATCCGTTTTAAAGGAATCGACTAAAGATGGAAAAACAAAAGCGCTGGCAGTTCTGGCTCATCGTGACGGTCACTCTTTTGACTCTATACAATATATTGCCTACTCTCTTCTATTACACAAAACCGCTTCATGAACCTATTAATAATGAGAGAGCATATACCGTTGCGACAGAAATCGCATCAAGAGTCAATACACTCGAGCCCGAAGCAATAGATTGGCTCTACTCCTTCTCAAAACTACTGGGAGTAAAACCGAAAGCCATTACACTTAATGAACAAGATCCAAAACTCATTTCGGTGACTTTCCAAAACGGAGAGGAAGCTGACCGTTTTAGACGGTTTTTGCCAAATGCGGGGAAAATGATTCCTTTCGTTCCGGCCCAGCTCGAACTCTATTCCGGAGAAAGCGATAAAGAGTCCGTTCTTATTGCCCGTCAAATCGGCGTTAATATGAACGATGCCGACCTGAAAAAACTCTTTAAGTTCATCCCAAAGATGAACGAAAAAGGCAGCTATTCACAAGGCTATCTCGATCTCGTCTACGACAGAGCGGAAACGCTTGCTTCAAGCTTCGGTGGCACGAGCGAATTCGCTGCCATTCTTGATGCTGCATCCGAGCAAAAAGGTGCAAATGCCGAAGAGGCTGTGCAAAATATTTCAGAACAGCTCGTTCAAAACGACAGATTGCTTCAAAGAATTCCAAGCCTTGCAAAACGATACTACTCGCATCTTCTTCAAGGAAGCAAAACGGGTGCATTAACCCAGTGGCAAGGACAAATTGATACGATCAAAACACGTCTTTTAGCAAAAAAAGAAAAAGCTAAGGGCGAAGAGCTTGCTCAAATTGATCGCAGCATCAAAACACTCGACAAAGCAAAAGAGATTCTAAAGAAAAACGAAGCTGATATTAAAGCGTCATCTACCGCATTGACTCAAGCTGAAGTAAGAAAAAATCTTCAGTCTCTTAAGTATTCGCGCGAGCCGATGATCCTCTCGTTAAAGAATTCGAATCCATTTGTTGAAGCTTTGATAATCGATCTAGATAGCGACCTTATCAGCTTGAAATTCTACAATGATATCGATTCCGCGAGACTGAAAGAAGTTAAATCGGAAACAGAAGCGTATACCCAGGAAGAGCTTAACCGCCTCCTTTATAACGAAATTGTAACCGTATCAAGAGAAACGGATGAAGAGATTCAGCCAAACGACAATCAATTTGCCGTAAAACTATCCTCTCTTCCTGACGCGCAAAGCTTCCTTTCAATGGAACTTGGCGGTATTGCGGAAAAACAAAGCGAAAGCCTTCTGACTCAAATTAAAAATAACTGGCATACAACCCATCCAGAGCTTAGCGCAAATGCCTATCCTGTAAGAAATTTCGACGCATTTAAGAAAGAAGCTGCTGACGCTCAAAAAGTGGGGCTCGTTATCTACGCTCCATCGATGAGCGATGCGGAAGCTCCAAAAGGCTTTAGAAAAAGCTCTATCTATGTGATCGCAAGAAACTTAAGCCTGATCCTTGATAAAGCGAAAACAAGCGAAAACAAAGGCTTGAACGAAGCTCTTTCGCAAGACCTTGAATCGCTTAAAAACATCCTCACGCAGAATGGATTCATCGGCTATAGCGGCGCCTCCTACGGCATCGATAAAGCCTATTCTAAAGACTATATCTTTGAACTTGATGACTACTATTCAAACTTGCTCAAAGCAACAAGAGAAGCATTCACCGTCAAAGGCAACAAAAAGCAAGCGATTCTTCCTTTCACTGATGTGGAACAAAGAATTGTAGCGAGAAACCGCATTGACGATAAAATCCAGGAAGACTTGCTTAAGTGGAAAGAAGAATATTCAACCGCGCAAGTCGATCTCGATCCAATCGCAAAATATTACATCCCGCACCCCACTCAAAACCCTTTCTGGACAAACTTCGTCTTAAGCTTCAAAAAATACTTCAGAGGTGATGACCGCAAAATCCTGAAATGGGGCTTAGACTTATCGGGCGGTAAATCGGTTCGCATCGGTCTTCGCGACAGAAACAATCAGCCGGTCACAAACCCGGATGATGTAAAGCAAGCCGTAAACGAACTTTACACCCGTATCAACAAGATGGGCGTATCAGAAAGAACGATACGCATCGAGAATAACAATATTATCCTCGAATTCCCAGGATCTCAGGCATTGTCAGCGGATGAGCTTGTTAAAGCCTCTACCATGACATTCCATGTGGTTAACGAGAAGTTCGGCAATTTAAACCGAGAAATGAGAAATACCGTTAACCAATTCTTGCAAGAAGTTTGGAACGAAGCGGTAGTAACAAACCGTAAGAGCGTAGAGCAAGTGAATGAAATCGCTTGGCAGCGCCTTGGCGGAACTTTCTACGGGGATATGCAAAGCCAGCCTATCAGCGAATCTGCAAAGATTTTGATTGAAAATGGCTTAAAGCTTGCAAATCCAAGAGATGCAAAAACCTCAAATCAATTTAACGACGAAGTTTCTACTATCGCTGTTTTAAGAGGCGATGATTTCTCGCAGTGGGAAGGTCAAACCCATCCCCTTATCTTTGTCTTTAATAACTATGCGCTTGAAGGGTCGAGCCTGACCAACATTCAGGTAGGTTATGATGCAACGGAAGGGAATCATTTGGGCTTCTCGGTAAAACGTTCCTATGAAGGCTCAAATGCTCCTCAAGGATCGCCAAGAGACGACTTTTATACTTGGACCTCTCATTTCTCCGAAGATAAAATCGCGGGAACGAATAAAGAGGTATATAGCGGCGGCCACGGCTGGAGAATGGCGGTTATTTTGAATGGCACTGTCATATCTAAACCGGTATTGAGAGCGGCATTAAGAGATAACGCGTCGATAAGCGGCCGTTTCACACAGCGTGAAGTAAGCCAGCTCGCAGCCGACTTAAAAGCTGGATCGCTAAGCTTTACTCCAAAGATTCTATCGGAGCAAAACGTATCTGCTGAGCTTGGGGCTGAAGAGCGAACAAAAGGTATTGTAGCGTCACTTGTGGCGATCGGGCTTGTCGCCATCGCCATGATCGGCTACTACCGTTTTGCCGGCGTTGTCGCAACAGTTGCGGTACTTTTCAATATCCTCATTATGTGGGGCGTACTCCAAAACCTTGATGCCGCGATGACACTTCCTGGAATTGCGGGTATCGTATTAACGATCGGTATGGCAGTTGACGCAAACGTTCTTGTATTCGAGAGAATACGTGAAGAGTTTGTGATATCGGGAAGAATTAGCTCCGCCATCCAGGCCGGCTATAGAAAAGCGTTCAGCGCGATTTTCGACTCGAATATTACAACCATTATGGCCGCTTTAATCCTGATTCAATTTGACTCAGGACCAATTAAAGGTTTTGCCGTCACCTTGATCATCGGTATCTTCTCCTCGATGTTTACCGCCCTCTTTATGACCCGCTACTTTTTTGCGGGATGGGTCCAAAATCCCAAAAATAAAGAGCTCAAGATGTCCCACTGGATTTCGAATACCAATTTCGATTTCCTTAGCAAAGCAAAACCCGCCATCATCATCTCGCTTATTGTGATGCTGCTTGGATCCTATATGCTCTACAACGAGCGTAAAACGATTTTCGGCATGGATTTCACGGGCGGTTATTCGCTGAATGTTGAAGTTGAAAATCAAATTGGCGACATCAACTACCGAGTTGCTGCGCTTGATGCCCTGCAAAAAGCCGGCGCGTCAACGACTGATGTTGAAGTACGCGAGCTTACGCTTCCTAACCAGCTTAGACTACGCATTGGCGCAGGCATGGACGAACAGGGTCATCCTTTCTATGGAATGCCTGATCGTGTTGATGGTAATTTTACCTTCGACTACCAAAATATACCTCGCATCAACTGGACTGTTAAAGCATTAGAAGCCGGCGGTTTAAAAATCTCCGACTTTGAAAAAGAAAAAATTGGCGATAACTGGGCGGTCGTTTCAGGCCAATTGTCTGACGCGATGAGAAATAACGCGATCATCGGCTTGGCGATAGCATTAGCCGCGATCCTACTCTATATCACCTTCCGCTTCGAATTTAAGTATGCGGTCGGCGCAGTAGTCGGTTTAGTGCATGACGTGATCATTACCCTAGGCATTTTAGCTTTCCTTCACGCCATGGGCTTACCGGTTACAATCGACTTGACTGTAGTTGGCGCTATCATGACGATTATCGGTTACTCGCTTAACGATACGATCATTGTTTTTGATAGAATCCGTGAAGACCTGAAGATCCTTAAGCGCTTAAGCTTCAAAGACGCCGTTAACCATGCTCTTAATGTTACCCTTAGCCGTACGTTAATGACATCGGGGACAACGCTTCTCGTGCTTCTTGCGCTTGTATTCCTAGGCGGTTCAACCATCTTTGCCTTCTCGCTCGTTATGACGATCGGGGTGTTGATCGGCACCTTGTCCTCTCTCTTTATCGCATCACCTGTCGTGATGTGGATGCACGAAAGAGAAGAAAGACAAGCGGAACTTGCCAGCCGACATAACTAACAGAAGTATGAAGGCGGAAGGCTGAAGGATGAATAGCTGCAAAATTAGTTTAAAAGCTCTAAAGAGCTTTTAAATTAGTAATGCTGAAATTCATCCTTCGTTCTTCCTTATTCTCTCTCGTTCATATAAATTCCTTGACATTCAACTAGTTCAAGTTAAAATTGATTTAATATTTTTTGGAGTCATATGAATGGTGCCCGCACCCAAATTCTTTCGTTCTGCCCGAGAGAGGTAGAAAGTGAACGAACCCAAATGGATTTTCCCCCGAGAAAATGAAGCCCTAAAAGAAGCAATTATTAAAGAGTATAAGATCCATCCGGCCATAGCTCAAGTTCTGGTTTCGAGAGGTTATAACTCTATTGAGGAGGTTCACGACTTCCTCTATTCTCGCCTGCCCAACTTGCACGACCCCTTTCTTTTACCGGAAATGAATAAAGCCACAACGAGGGTGATTCAAGCGTTATCGCAGCAGGAAAATATCCTAATCTACGGCGATAACGACGTTGATGGCATGACGGGGACCGCTTTACTTGTAGAATTCTTACGCTTTTTAGGCGCAAACGTCTTTTTCTTCATTTCGAATAGAAGTATGAGACGGCAAAGCCTTATTGTCGAAGCTCTCGAATATGCCCTCAAGAATGAATGCAAACTCCTTATTACCGTTGACTGCGGAATTACGGCAGCAGCTGAAATCGATCAAATGGCAATCAAGGGTGTGGATGTCATTATAACCGACCATCACGAACCGACAGACACTATTCCGCATTGCATAGCCACGCTAAATCCAAAACTAATTAATAACGCCTATCCGAACCGCGATTTGACTGGAGTGGGAACCGCCTTTAAACTAGCCCATGGAATTACAAATACTTTAGTTGCGGAAGGTAAAATCCCCCCTAAGAAAGTCGATTTAAAAAGGTATTTAGACCTTGTTGCCTTAGGGACCGTGTCGGATATGGGATCGCTTGTCGGAGAAAACCGAATACTTGTTTCCTATGGTCTTCAGCAACTGCGTAAAGGCAAAAGAATCGGCCTCACGAAGTTAATTCAAATTTCAGGCGTTGAGCTTACGGATATTTCGAGCTATTCCATCGCATCAAAAATTGCACCAAAGCTTAATAGTTTAGGAAGAATCGACGATCCGCAAAAAGGGGTAGAACTTCTTCTCATACGCAATTCCACTCAAGCAGAGAAAATGGCTCAGGAATTAAATCTCAATAACCTTGAACGGCAAAAAATTGAGAAGGTCATGGTTTCTGACGTTGAAGAGACTTTCAATATTCATCCGGAAATTTTAAAAAATAGAGCCATTGTGCTTGATTCAGATCGATGGCATCCTGGTATCATCGCCATTCTCTCCACTCGTATTTCTAAACAGTACAACCGCCCTGCCGCTGTTATCGCAATTGAAAAGGATATTGGCAAAGGTTCTTTAAGATCTATACATCCCTTTCCACTATTAGATTTTCTAAAGGCTAATAGCGATATTTTACTGAACTTTGGAGGCCACGATTTTGCTGCAGGCCTTTCTTTAAAAGCTGAAAATATCGAGGAATTTAAAAGAAGATTTGTTGAAGAAGCAAACAGTAAGCTATCTCCCGAAGATGTCATTCCTAAGCTTAACCTGGACGCTGAAGTCAACTTTGAAGACCTTACCTTTGATTTTATGGAATCTCTAAAGCTTCTTGAGCCCTATGGCAACGAAAATCCCCCTCCCGCCTTATATACGACCGCAAAACAGGCTTGGGCCCCCAAAGTATTTGGGAAAAATGTTAAACTCTTTCTCGTAAGGGGCGATAGGATGCTTGAAGGAATGGCCTTCGGCAAATCGCATTTAAGCCAGGCTTTAAGGAAAAAAAATCTTACGCTTCGCATCGCCTATACCCCTCATGTTAACCCCTCAAGCATACAGCTTCATATACGCGAGATAGCAATCATCAATGACAACGACAAATCTAAGAATCGGCCAGCAACTTAAGGGATCCATTAACGACATCGCCTTTGGCGGATCGGGCCTTTTAAAAATTGAGGGATTTGTTCTATTCGTTCCCTTTACTGCTCCTGGAGATGAAATTGTCGCTGAAATCACTCTTCTCAAAAAAGGATATGGCGAAGCTAAAATCGTTGAAATCGTCAAACCGAGCCCTTTAAGAACTACACCTAAATGCCCCTATTTCGGGACATGCATGGGCTGTCAATTTCAGCATATCGAATATAGCGCCCAGCTTGAAATAAAACGCAAAAATGTCGAAGACGCTCTTGTAAGAATCGGAAAACTTGATATTCCAAACGTTACAATCGTCCCCTCCAACCAAGAATATGCGTATAGAGAGCGCATCACTCTGCATCTTAAAAAGGGGAAAATGGGCTACGTTCTTAAAGACAACATAAGCCTCCTAGACATATCTACATGCCCCATTTTTGTAGAAGATCCCGAATTTTTCAAAACGCTGCACAACATTTTTCGCAATCTATCGGGAAGGCTCCAAATTACAAAGGATAAATCGAACGGTTATTTGATTTTCGGACAGTTAGAAAATTGCAAATCCCCTAAAACCATAATTGACGAATCCGCATCTTATAAACAAATCGTAGGGATTCACGTTAAATCTAATGGGAAAACTTATCAGAGAGGGATAGACACCCTGCATTCATCCATTGACGATTTAAACTTTGAATACTCGCCTCAAACTTTTATCCAGAACAATTACAAGCAAAGCCTGAATATATATCGCGATATTACAGAATGGCTAGAACCCGACCATAAAATTTTGGATCTATATTCAGGAATTGGAATCACCTCTCTTTTGCTTGCGCTAAAGGGTAAAGATGTTACAGCAATCGAATCAAACAAACATTCTGTAAAATTTGCGAAAGAGAACGCTTTAAGAAATCAATTAAAAGCTCACTTTGAAACCGGTTTGGTCGAAGAGCTGATTGACAATGCATTAAAGACGCAGATGGACGCCGTTATTATGAATCCTCCAAGGGAAGGCGTGCATAGTAAGGTCCTGAATGCATTGCTTGAAAAGAAAGTTAAGAAATTAGTTTACATATCATGCATGCCATCAACGCTTGCAAGAGACTTAAAATCACTCAAAGAGCGCTATAAAATTGAGGCGGTTAAGGCATTTGATATGTTCCCCCAAACGGCGCATGTCGAAACGGTAGTCAAGCTAAAAACTGAATAAAACCGCATTATATTGCATAAATATGCAATATTTGTTAATTTTTATTCATGATTACCAATTTTACTTCCGTGTCATTCTCGACCAAACCGCTTCATGAAAGCGCGTATGAGCTTTCGCTTACTTTCAAATCGCAGGAAACGTCGTTCATAAGAACATTTACCTTTCTTGAAACTTCCCCAACTGAGGGACGCGTCCAGGATATTTTTACTAAAAACGGGGTTTGCCAAGCATTTATCCCCACAAATCCGTTTACAAAGAGGGAAATTAAAGAGGCAAAAGCCACTCTTCCCCTTTGCGATCCCCTCCTTCAAACGGTTGCTGTATTTGATTTTTCCGATAGCGAATCTCGATACATACAAGGAAGCATTATAGATAGCACGGAACTGAGCGTACTCTCGCTATTTCAAGACGCTAAAATTCAAGCGCTGATACCCGCAAAATTTATTTTGTGCGAAGGAAGCTTAAAACACGATTTGTTAAAGGGTTTATCGGATCCGGAGATTGAATTCCTAAACAGCAAGGAAGGCGCAAAAACCTTCTGCGAATGCGCTGAATATTTTATGAACGGCATGAAACTCGGTGCCTCTCTGAGAGAACTTGATTTTCATAAATATATTAGAAGTCTAGGAAAAGAGGCTTACAAACCCGTAAAAGTAAGCACTGTGTTTTATCCAGAACAGTATAAAACAATTTACGCGCCAAATAGCCCGTTTGCTGAAACTTTAATACCGGTATTCAACGTAACGGGAAATTATTCTCCCCACAATAAAATTATCACGCTTCATGTCGAGAGAAGAAAATGAGAACTTTTTTAGCAGAAGCTACAGGCAACACATTCATACTAGCTGATAGTTTGAAGAGCCCTTTCACAGAAGTATCCGTTTTACACAGGATTCTAGAAATTGAAGATAGAGATGACGCCCTTATATTAAGCGAGCCGTTTTATAAAGACGAATCTCTATCCGTAAAATATCAAATACTTGGCCGTGATAAACAGTTCGGTGAATTTTGCGCAAATGGCGCAAGAGCCGTATGCGCTTATTTACACCAAAATTATCCCGGATTTTCACGATACTACCTTAGAACCTCGCAAGGCGAGCATGCTCTTAAATATCTTGGCAATGATCAATACTCGGTATCGCTGCCTAACCCAAAGTATGATTTAAACCCTATGTTTATAGCGGACGCCAATCAGTTTAAAAGAGAGTTTGATTATGACTACGTTGAAATGATCGAACCTCACTTAGTAATTAAGGGAGATATCAGCGAATCTACCCTTTTTTCCTTAGGAAGAGACCTAAATAGTAAAAAGGACTTGTTCCCGAAAGGGATCAATATAAATGCCTGGCATGAACTTGGGAATGGAGAGCTCTTTGTTAAAACATACGAACGAGGCGTTCAAAGACTGACACGATCTTGCGGTACAGGATCGCTTTCTTGCGCATCGATTGTAAACCGATCGAAACTTGAGATTGTGACGCAAGGCGGAGGATTAACGATTAATAGAACAAAAAGCGGGATGGAATTAATAGGAAAAGCAAGCGTGATATATGAGAATTAAATTGTAAGGGCGATTATGCCCTTACAATTAAAGAAAATTAAGCAACTTTTTTGCGTTTTCTTTTCTTGTTGAGATACTTGTTACGGTATTCTTCAACTTGACCTTCGTGAATAACCCAGGCAGCGCCTTTACGGGTAGCAGTCATCTTACCGGATCTTGTTGCGTAATAGACTTTCTGAGGCGGAACCCCGAGCATCCTTGCAACTTGATTTACAGAGAAATAGCCTCTTCCGTTGTCGAAAATAAGCTCTCCGTTATGGATTGACTTAGCACGAGAATACTTATGTTTACGATACTCAGCGAGATCATCAAGATGAATAGTCCATCTAGCTGAATCTTTTTGTGCTTTCAGTTTGTTCAACTTGATTGCGACATAGATTGCCTGACGGGTCACCTTATTGATTTTAGCCGCTTCAGTGATCGAAACCAGTTTTTTCTCGCCCTGAACTTCCAATGGTGTCTCCACTTGTTCGTTCGTAAACATTAAAAAAACCTCCAAAACTAAAATAATAAAAATTAGTTACTATATATTATGTTATTAATTTGTTTTAAAACAAATATAATCTTAACTTACGATAAATATTATACAAAGTTTTGTTTTTAATTGCAATTATTTATTACATTCATCAATCAATAGTAGTAATTATTTTATTTAAACGCCGTAACTCTAGCAAAAAAACACCCTTTATAAAGATGTCTTTACAATAGCTTATCGAGGCAGTTTTCAGCCTTTTTAAGCGAATTATTTAAAATAAATTGTTTAACAGACTTTGGCGCCTTCAAAATCCAAACTCTGCCTAACTTTCCGTCATCTCTATGGGGATAAAGACCTGTAAAACTAGTTACAGAATTAAAATACTTGTCTCTTAATATAAGCTCGGCATTATTTAGTAATACACTAGCATGATCGAAGGGCGTTGCCTCTAGATTTTCAGTTTCCAATATGTGATACATAAATTCGATGTTAAATTCATGTTCAAGATCTTCCTGTGCAAAACAAGAGCCATCCCATACCGCTTTTAATGCCTCTTTTCGTTTTTGAACTTCTTGTTCACCTACTTGTAGTTTCCATTCATCAAATCTGCTCTCATTTTGTTTTAATAATGAGTAGTCTTCTATGCTATCAACATTGTAGTACAAGTTTTCGGCAAAATATTGAGGATCTGTTTTTAAGAATAGAGTTCTCGCAAATTGTTCTAATACTGCTTCCGATGATTCGTCATTAATTAATAAATTATGAACTAAAGCCATCGGCTTACTACAGAATTTTACCGTACTCCAATCGAATACCACTTTATTGAATAAGTGATAGATACGAGCTATAGCGTTTTCATCATTGAAATCCATGACGATGTGAGTTGCTAGAGGTGGATCAACATTAACTGTTTCATTTAAGCTAAACCACCGCCACCCCTCTTCTACGGGTAGGCTTTGTCTATCGTCGCGGCCAATAAAAAGAGCCGTTTTTTGCCCTTCTCTAAGGGCGGATTGTAAATCTTGTATTACAGGTGTGTTAAGATCTATTTGCATATCTAATATTATAACACTTATTTGAACAACTAATTGAAAAATTAATAAGATCTTAACAAATTAGAGTTATAATATTTTATATGACCATTAATTCAAGCTCATCAACCTATACTCGCACTGAAGGACTATATTTAGTCGATTATGAAACTAAGACAACTTATCTGTCTTATTCTTTTAAAGAGAGATTTAACCTCCTTGCGAACATGTTTAAGAAACCTACTTGCGAGAATTTTTGGAAGCAATTCAAAATTGTTCTACTTGGATATGAAACGATTAATTCTGTAAAAACGATCAAATCAATGAGAAGATTACCCGCTCCTGATTCGCTAAAAGGTCCCCTATTCAGAATGACCTATTCTGAATCTGAACACGGCCCACTTAATGATAGATTTATTAGGGTGTTATCTAATGATTAAACAATTAACTATCGCTGAAATTAATGGTGATTACCAAACGCGGTTTAAAGCGGAAGAACATTACTATAATGTTCAACAAAGATGGCAAAAAATAACCAGTCTTGTCAAAAAGATATTCGCCGATTTCTGTAATTTTTTCTCGCACGATACTTGGAAGGATGTCAAAAGTATTTTCACAGGTAAAATTGTAATTAAAAAAGAACAAACGTCAATTCTCTCTGTACATGAAACCGCACTAAAGCCCATCTCATTTGAACATCCTTACAAAAACGTTATAAAGAATAAGTTCGATCTTGAAAAAGCCAAGTCCGTGTTTACGCACGAAATCTTTTTGCATCTAGCCAATCATGTAGAAAATATATCCTACGACCAATTATTTGAAGGACTGAACGGCTGTATCGAAAAATTTAAAGAGCTTGTCGATAATCGCCCTTATCAAGTCGGCATTCTAGCGGGAAAAAGCCAGGGGTGGCTTGCTAAAATCGCAAGAGACTACTTTGGCCTCGACTTTGCTAATGCTTTTGGCCTTTATTCCGACCATTTTGTCGACATTCAAGCAACTTCCATTAAACATCCGGCAACCGATCTCGTCTTTTTTGACGATATCAGCTATTCGGGCAGCCAGGTTTATGAAATCACTCAAAAACTAATCCAGGTTCAAGCTTTTGCCGCTTTTAAAAATAAACCGGTAAACGTGTATGTCATTATTCCTTTCATGACCCGCCACGCAAAAAAGCAGTTAGAAACTATACAAGAAAGAGCCGGACAGAATGTTAACCTTCATTTGATAACGACCTGCAAATCAATTACTACAGCTATTGAAGTTACCCCACTCGTAAAAAATCTTGGGGGTATCGAACCCAAAAACGCTTTATGCGTCCCTGAATGGAAAATGCCTGATGGCGTTTCTTTTCCTTCATGCTTTCGGGATCTATGCAAAGAAAATATTATTCCGCCTTACAAACAGCCAGTTTAAGAGCGACTAATTCTTAATAAGCTCTTAACTATTATTTGATAAAATCATTTTATGAATATTCACAATTATAGCTATAACCATATCGAATATGATGAAACCGAGCTAACAGCTACTAAATATAAAATTACTGAAACGTATAAAAGCTATTCCTTTCGCGAAAGAATTCATAAAATTTCAAAGATAATTACGAATCCATGCAGCGGTAAATTTTGGAAAAATCTTCAGAATGCGCTGTTAGGTTACAAAACTCTCAGCGTTAATAAAGAGATTCTTTCATGCACAAATCTTCCTCCCTCTTTTTTCCCTTCACACGTTAGATTTGAGGATATGCCCCACTATTATGGCGGCTACAGCAACTTCGACGCTCCTACCGAAGCCAATCCAACGCTTAGAATGTTTCAAAAATGAACGGTCTACATCATCATCCCCTTTATGACGAATCTTGCTTCATTTCTCTTTTGTTTTAAGGAGTTTGTTAGGAAGGACGTTATTTCCCCTTATAAAAAGGGCTAATTATACTTTTGGGCTCGTTAAAATAAGCAATCTTTCAAAGAGGCTCTTCACTTCATCTATTGTTTTTTTATTGGGGGCTATTAGAAGAATGCGATCTTTGTAAGATTGAACAAAACTAAGATCGGATTCATATTTAATTCTTCTACAATTTTTTAAGACAAAATCAAAGAATTCGAGCTTCGATTCAAAATCTGTTCTGCCGCCGTCGCCTTTAGTCGATAAGACAGTTAAGTCCAAAAAATTAGTGCCGTAGATCAGTGGATTATTTCGCACTTCTTCGCTTGGTACTTGAACCCAATCGGTAAAATCTTTTGCGACAGCGTGAATGGCTCCTGGTATTTTGTTTACATCGCTTGTGGAATCAATCTTTATCCAGCGTCGGTTTGAATCTTCTTGTACAAAAATATGTACCGCCAATCCCTTTATTGAGGAGTTGCAGGCGGCAATTTGAAGAACGTATCGAGCTAATTTACCTCCTCGACACCTATTTCTTGCTGCCTAAGTTTTGTTAGGCTAGCATTCAATTTAGATGTTTGATCTCTCGCGATTAATTTCGCGCGCCGTCTAGTAATTCCGAATCTTTCTTGGATTGAATGAGTAATTGAGTGGAATCTACTTCCCTCCTGCAAGCCCCTCTCGACGATCTGTGCGACCTATTCGAGTTCTTGTGCTGGAAGAGAGCTAATTAATTGAGCATTTTGGCTTCCGAACAATTTTATTGGATAGCCATAATTCGGACTATTCAGATCCTTTTCGAAAGTCCCATCACTGCTGAAAGATTGATAGCGATCAAACACATGAAGCCATTTGACATCTCTAATGTTTCTCTCATCCACAGAGTCTTCAAGATGGAGTCCGTCGGCAATCCCCATGACGTAAAGAGACCCTCCATATAACCTCGCCCACCGAAGCAACGTGACCAAATTAAGGTTGGCTTTGATGGATTCCACCTTAGAATTGATCTCTTAATCCGAGGCGCCTTCGATTTCCCATCCTTGTCTAACCATTTCGGATGGTACAATATCCATGATTCGTCGGGTGACGCCATCAGATCTTTACAATTGATCCAGTTCGGCATGTTCAAATATTTTTTCTAAACGGAAGTGGGCATTGACATTTATATCTCGGCCTCGCATGCCAAGCCCAGTTAGGACATTGATCCAACCATCTAATTTCACGGCGCCATCATTATGAGGGATACGGCTTTGTCCTTCTGCTGATTTTTCTCAAAATTATAGGTTCCCATGCTCTCCCAAAGGGTAAAGGCTTAAAATGCGATTTACTTTGGGGAAAATGGATAATTGGATATCAACGGCGAGAAAATCGCCATTTTTGAGTCGAAGAGTGCTTGATTTCAGCGTACCTCTGAAAAAGAGGACAGCTTTACTAAAAATTACCTTATTATAGTTGTACAAAAAAATAACAGTTAAGAATTTGTGAAATAGCTGCTTCACAATTCAAAAGAAGGTAATTAGTCAAAAGCAAAGCGTGTTCCGCCATTATCTCTAAATACGACGGAAGAACCATTGTTTTGTGTTTTATCCGCCGGTTTTAAGATTTTCTAATGCTTTGTATACTTCAAGAAGTATCCGCAAATCGACAAATTGTCGATTTGCGGATTAATTTTTTAATCATAAAATATGGCCGAAAATAGCAAAAAGCCGATTTAAGGCCACTTTTTGACGTTTTATGTAATAATAAATTTTTTACGGCACTTTTTACGATACGATTTTGGAAATCTGTCATATTTATATAAATATAGCCACATGCTTCCGCGTATTATCCAAACCTACCCAATGAAATCCAATGGGAAGGTTATGGAGAATTCAAACATTCCCCGGGAAATTCCCTTGCAAAATAGGGGAAAGTTTAAGAACTTGGCAAAATGATTATTAAATTACCTATTTAAGTGATCGTTGCCAAAGAATATGCATTCACTGAATGAAATATTTTAGGGATCGCTAACGTTTAAAGCTGAACAGCAGGGAACGTGTATAATTTTTTGAATTCGATGACCCTTTTTTCGAGCATTAAACAGCATGTTTTACTGTTTGCAGATGATTTTTTTAATGCAAAAATCAAGCAGCATATCGACATTTGATAGTTTGCTGATCGATTTTTTGTCGCTAAAAAATGGCCGAAAATCACTAAAAACAGATTTGCGGCCTTTTTTGATAAGTTAAAATCCGGCCGTAAATATGTAAATGCATATTTGCTGATCGATTTTATTCAAGCCCCTTTCTATGCTAGAGCTTAAAAAGGAGATACGATGCATCAATCCCCGTTTATTGGTCGAGAAGCCGAAATGGATAGGCTTAAAGGACTTTTAAAAATGAAAAGTGCAAGCCTTATTGTAGTTCGTGGCCGTCGAAGAATCGGCAAGAGCAGGCTTCTTGCTGAGTTTGGAAAGAGATGAAAAGTTTCTTTTTCACCGGAACGCCACCAAGCCGCAAAACTACAGCGCAGTTGCAGCGCGATGAATTTGTCCGTCAGCTTTCAAGATCTGGGATCCCAAGCATTCATCCAGACGATTGGGGAAATATGTTTTGGCATCTTTCCAAGCATACTGAGCGGGGTCGAGTTCTAATTGTATTCGATGAAATCTCATGGATGGTAAGTAAAGATTCTGAATTCCTAGGAATATTAAAGAATTCTTGGGATATGTATTTAAGCAAAAACCCTCAACTTATCCTTATTTTATGCGGTTCAATTTCTTCTTGGATTGAAGAAAACATTTTAAGCAACACAGGATTTGTCGGCAGAATTACGATTGATTTAGGTCTTGACTTCCCTTGAATGTTTGTAATGCCTTTTGGCATCCCAAAGAAAAAAGAGTTTCTTCTTATGAAAAATTAATTCTTTCCATCACTGGGGGAGTGCCTCTCTATTTAGAGCAAATTAGACCTGATCTGCCTGCAGAGCAAAATATCCGCGACCTCTGTTTCACGAAAAGAGGCCTACTCGTCCGAGAATTTGAGGAAATATTTTCGGACATTTTCTCTCGCAGTATTGCAACTCATAGGGAGATCATCAACTGTCTAGCAGATGGTCCAAAAGAACTTACACAAATCTGTAAAGAATTAGCGAAGCATCAAGGGGGGAGGATATAGCGAACATTTAGATGAGCTTGTAAAAGCCGGCTTTGTGCAGAGGGATTTCTCTTGGCATTTAAAAAGTGGAAAAGTGAGTAAATTAAGCCGCTATCGTTTAAGTGATAATTATCTAAGATTTTATCTAAAATATATTGCTCCTAATCAGGCAAAAATTGACAGAGGGGGGTTCTTGAATTTAATGTTTTCAAACCTCTCGGGATTGGATAGAGTCATGGGATTGCAATTCGAAAATCTTGTGATCCATAATCGTAAAGCCCTCTGGAAGATGATGGGAACTCCACCGTAAGAAATTGTAATGGATGGACCTTTTTTCAAAATTCAGCCGCAAGACAAACAGGTTGTCAAATCGATCAAATGGTTCAAACTCGTTTTAATACTCTTTATGTTTGTGAAGTAAAATTTGCTAAAAATCCTATAGGGCCGCGGATTATTGAAGAGATGGAAGAAAAAATTAAGCGCATGAAGGTTCCTAAACGCTTTTCAATTAGACCAGCTCTAATTCATGTAAATGGAGTAGAAGACGGTGTTTTAGATGAGGGGTATTTTGACAAGGTTATCGACTTTGGCCAGCTTCTAGAATAACGTCTTATTGTGTTTCATCTTGATCATCTGCAGGGGAAGGCAGGCCTTTTATTCGGAGACCCTCGCTACTTCGTTAAGCGCTCGGAACATTTCTTGTTGCTACAATACCCTTCATGCGAGATCCTTCAGGAATGTTTTGATAGTCGTAAGTTTGATAGCAGCATCCTTGAC
>CAZABG010000002.1:48343-68719 GCA_964483465.1 uncultured bacterium | reverse complement strand
AGTAAAAATTATCTTTGACTACGATTCCAGCATAGCAACTTCCGCCTTCATCCTTAAACAAGCACTTTTTCTCTCAGGCGTTTAACTAGGTTGTTGGAAATATAAACTTTGATTTAAGGGTCGCTCGGTACTTATTCAAAACCCATGACGAATCGCAGGCAGCATTAAGAGCGGCATCAACTCGCTCATTAAATCTTTGACCATAAATTGCAGCTACGCTTTTTTGATCATGCTTAAAGACTTCATACCGCCGTGCATTAAAATTATAGCTAAAATCTTCACTTATAATTGTAGATTCCTTAGGTCTGTAACGATAAACTTTACCCATAAGATCAATAAAAAGGCACGTCACCCCAAAATCTGAAATATTAGTGTAATCGGCTACCATCATCGGTTTAGTTAAACAATCAGGAATCTGTGGTCCATCTTTAAATGAAACCCATTGACCTTGTTCCAGCATTCGAATTCCACCGGGAATAGACATGATATTTCCTCCTTACTTCACATAAAGAATCGCTATTCATTTAATTTAGTTTTGAGAATTGTGAACTTCTCACAGTCCTCATGTTGCTTCTCACTGGTCTCACTGTTAAAAAAAGATCGTGTCTTAAATATCCTTAAACAAGCACTTTTTCTTCGAGGCGCTCCATGATTTGCTGCGGAGTTGACATGCCGAGCACTTCATCCGCAAGCTGAACCGCTTGCACGATTGAAAGCGAACGCACGCGCGCTTTGATAAGAGGAATAAACCTCGCGGAAACGGAAAGTTCATGGACGCCAAGGCCAAGGAGTAGCGGAGTAAAGCGCGGATCGGCAGCGATTTCGCCGCAGACTGTGACAGGGATTCCCTGACGATTCGCTTCATTCACAACCATTTTGATAAGCCGTATCACGCCAGGATGCGAAGGCGTATAAAAATTACTCATCGATTGATTACCGCGATCAACCGCTAGCGAATATTGGACGAGATCGTTTGTTCCAATAGAGAGAAAGTCGCATTCTTTCGCGATTAGATCGGCGATAATAGCGGCCGATGGAACTTCAATCATAGAGCCAATTCGAATCGCCTCTTTATAGGGAATTTTCTCTTTTGCAAGTTCTTGTTCTACCTCTAGCAGCATGGCTTTTGCTTCCAAGAGCTCTGATAGTCCCGACACCATTGGGAACATGATGCTGACATTGCCATGATAAGCGGCCCTGAGTATAGCTCTCAACTGTGTTTTAAAGATTTTTTGCTCTTTCAATAAGAATCGAATAGCACGGCACCCAAGATAGGGATTTGCCTCGCGCGATTGAAGCGGAAGACCGCCTTTATCTCCGCCGATGTCGAACGTACGTATAACAATCGGAAGTCCGCCCATTTTATCGACGATAGATTTATAAATTTCATACTGCTCATCTTCAGACGGAAACTTTCCATGGGCAAGAAAAACATATTCCGAACGGAAGAGTCCTACGCCGCATCCGCCGAACTGATGAATCATTTCAAGTTCTGAATCAACGTCTACATTGGCAGATAAACGTATCGAATAGCCATCAAACGTTTCGGCTTTTAGCGGAACCGCATCCTGAAGAAGTTTTAATTCTTTAGACTCTTTCTCTTTATAGATTCGGAAGTTATCCAATCGTTTTTCGCTTGGATTTAGGATTAATTTCCCATCGTTTGCATCAAGGATTGCCTCGTGTTCGTGAAAAGAAGAAATAAGCGAACACGTGATTCCGGAAAGATAGGGTATCCCCCTTGCTCGCGCAACAATCGCCGCATGCGAAGTTGTCGAACCTTTTTCGGTTACAATACCTAAAATTATTTCAGGATTAAATTCAGCGACCCAGGTAGCGGTCATTTCATCGGCAATGATAATAGACGGGGTTACAAGGCCATCCCAAGGATTGCTTTTAATATCTCGCAGGTAGCTCATCACCCTTCTGCCAATATCCTGGACGTCTTTTGCTCTTTCTCTAAAGAAAGGATCTTCAATTTTTTCGAAGCGTTCAAGATAAGTTTCAATTGTTTCTTGAAAGGCGCATTCCGCTCCTTTATGATCCTTGATTTTACTTTCAGTTAAATTAATTAGCCCCGGATCTTGCATCATCTGCAAGTGAGCCTCTAAGATCATCACCCCTTCTTTTATATTTTCCCTTTCAAGTTCGCTTTTAAGCCTTTCAATATCATCGCGGCTTTGTCTGAGAGAATGTAAAAACCTTTTTATCTCTCCTTTCACTTGAGAAGGAGTTATACGCCTCACCTCTTTTTTAATCGATTCTTGCTGGGTGAAAAAAAAGATAGGGCCGTACGCGACGCCCATGGAAATAGGAACGCCGTTTAAACGTGTTTCCTGTTTGATGTGATTCATATTTCCCCGAATTGGGTTTCGAAGGCAAGGATTAACTTTTCTAAAGTTTCTTCGGCATCAAAACCCTCTACCGTTACGAGAAGGGTTGAATTCTTTTTTAAAGCGAGCATCAAAATGCTCAATATGCTTTTAGCATTGACCGTTTCATTCTTATAGGTGAATGAAACTTCCGACTTTACCCCCTGCAGCATCTTTACAATCTCAGTTGCGGGACGGGTATGTAGTCCCATGTTATTTTTCACTTTTACTTTGCTTGACAGTTTCATTGAATCGCATCTGAAATTCTTTTGCTGAATGGTATCCCATCTGCTTTAAGCGATGGTTTAACGCTATGGTTTCTAATAATAAAACCACATCGCGGCCCGGCTTTACCGGCAGTACGTGAAAGGGAAGATCGATCCCAAGTAAATTAATAACCTTTTCGTCAACTCCAAGGCGATCATAAAAATGGTTGTCGTCCCAAGATTCAAGCTTCACAACAATATCAATACTTTTGCTGTCCCTTACACATACCGCTCCATAGAGGTGGGCGATGTTAATGATTCCAATCCCCCGGATTTCCATGTGGTGTTTTGTAATGGGAGCGCAAGAGCCTTCAAGATAGTTCCCTTCTTTACGCTTAACTTTAACGCAATCGTCCGCGATCAAGCGATGGCCCCTCTCAATCAACCCAAGCGCCGTTTCGCTTTTCCCGATCGAAGAATCCCCCTGAATTAAAACCCCCACCCCGAACACTTCTACAAGTGTTCCATGACATGTTTTATGAGGAGAGAACTCTTCAGTAAGAAGCAGTGTCAGCTGATTGATAAGATTCATCGTATTAAGCGTAGAACTAAAAAGAGCGATTTTATTTTTTTGGCAAAGATCAATCAACTCCTTTGGGGCCTTCAAACTTCTTCCAACCATGACGCAAGGTGTTGGAAAATCGAGAATTGCCTTGAGACGTTCAATTCGAACTGGAGCTTTTAAATCTTTTAAATATTGAATTTCCACTTTGCCGAAAATTAAAATACGCTTTCCGGCGTGGTTCTTTAAGAATCCGCACAAGCTTAAACCGGGACGGTGCGCTTCAGGAACTTTAATTTGTTGAGTTAAACCTTCAGCAACCATGAGCTCAAGCCCAAGTAAGTCTTTGTGGTTTTCGTAGAGATCTTTTACGCGGTACATATTTTAGGTGATTGTTTCTAGGTAGAACATTAGCCAACTGCTGAAAGAATAGAACGCCATGCTATCCGAATTGGGATCGGCGCACTTGACGCTTGAAATCGTTTGGGTTATCCCGGAATAGTAAACATTTCCCATTTCAGATTCAGGATACCATTCCGTCCAAAAACACTGATAAAACGGCATTCCGAATGATTCATAAAAAGGTATTAGGGTTTTAGGATCGACCGGCTCGCCCGTTGGAGTAAAAAGCATCGTGTCGGAAATAAAGGAGTCTTGGAAGGCTTTAAATTTGGAATTCATTTTTTCAACGGGGATAATCCCCGTATCCGATGCTTTTGAAAAGCCATTATGGATGCTTAAAAAAGCCATATAATCTTCGGGAAGAATAGTATCGTGAAATAGTTTTTGTAAACTTAAAAGTTGATCCTCGGTTGCAGGTATCCCCCCTCTAAAAAAACCTGTATTATTCTTTAAACTGTAAACAAGTTCGGCATGATAGGGATCGTCATATTTTGCCTGATAAAGATATATGCCTATATCATCAATATTTTGAAAAAAGCGATCGATTCTTTCCAGGAAATGGGGGCAAAAAGGCATTTTCATAAGCCAAAAGGATTTTAACATCTCGATTCGATCGTTAATAGGCAGCTGGCTTAGCTCATACCACCCTTTTGGCAAAGCGGGAACTTTACGGTGAATATCGCTCCAGTTTAGGTCTGGGCCGTCATGAAGCGGAATTACATGATGAAATGTCCCACTGGGATGCTCTTCGGAAAACTGCCGAAAATAATCCTTTACATGGGTGTCCATACCTCCATTTAATGCCAAAAGGGACTTTTTTACTAGACATCAATCGTCAAAATAAGGTAAAAATATGTCGTTTTCTGGCGATCGTAGCTCAGTTGGTTAGAGCGTAGGATTGTGGATCCTAATGTCGCGGGTTCGAGCCCCGTCGATCGCCCATCATATGAATAATTTGGAAGCCCTGATACTAGGTCTTGTTCAAGGTTTCACTGAATTCTTACCCGTTTCTTCGTCCGGCCACTTAACTTTAATTCAGAAATTACTGGGATTTAAAGACTTACAAGGCCTTATATTTTTTGACGTTATCTGTCATCTAGGTACTTTATGCTCGATCTTAGTGATCTTCCATAAAGACGTCATTGCGACGCTTAAAGACAAAAACCGCATGCTTGAGCTCTTTGTCGCGACGCTCCCCCTTTTCCCTTTGGTTTTAGTCATAAAACCCATTAAAGCTATTTTCGATCGCGTTGATCTCCTTGGATATTTCTTCTTAATTACCGCTTTTATTTTATGGTGGGGAACTAAAAAAGGTTATGACAAACCGTTAAATAAAAAACCTTATCTTCTTGATGCTTTGACTATTGGAATTTTTCAAGGGCTTGCCTTATTACCAGGCGTTTCCCGATCAGGATCGACTATATCTGGCGCTCGCCTTCGTGGCTGGCCAATGCCTGATGCCATTTCCTTCTCATTTCTTTTAGGAATCATTGCCATTCTTGGCAGCTCTATCGTTGAACTTGCGACAAAATCAAATTCAACCCCAATAGGAATACTGCCTCTTACAATTGGTTTCTTCATTTCCTTTGTTAGTGGAATCGCCGCGCTTTTGATTTTAATTTGTGTTTCTAAAAAGAATCTATTGCCCTTTGCAGTCTACTGCCTTATTTTAGGTTTAGTAACACTGTATATATATGGCTAAAAAAAAAACGACCACTCCGATCCGACCTGAAATTAAAGGGCTTTATCTTCTTTCATTTTCGCTTGTGGCTTTTGTAAGCCTCTTGAGTTATAGCTACAGCACGAAAAGTCAAAACATGCTCGGGCTTATCGGCTTTAGCTTAGGCTGGATCCTTAATAAACTGCTTGGCTTATCAAGCTATCTCGTTATAGCGTTCATCTTCTGGATAGGGTTTCGACTTCTCTTTAGAAACTCCGTTAATTCGATCAAATTGAAATCGTTATACGCGTGTGCGATTGTGGTATCGACTTCAATGCTTCTCACGATTGTTGATCAGGAGATGCCTAAAACAGAAAATTTTATCCGTTTTCTTTTTTATCCCGCTTTGACGACGCATGATCATTTGGGAGGAACCGTTCTCTACTATTTATATACAGAACTCCCCTTCATCAATTTAAGCCGAACGCTTAATCATGTCGGCGTTTTTATCCTCTTTTTTTCTACCCTGCTTGCAGGCTGCTTACTTCTCTTCAAGATCTCTCCGCTTGCCGTATATGAAAAGTTAAAAGAGGCCTGGGCTTGGCCAAAGCTTAACGAAAAACCAATTGTAGAAGTCAAAACCACAACCCCTCTTTCCTCATCTACCGTCATTAAACGGGAAGTGAAACTCCGTATGCAAAAAGTGGAAGAGGAGGAAGAGGAGGACGACGAAGAGGAAGATGAAGAAGAAAAAGCACCTCCCAAAAAGGAGCGCAAACTTCCCCCGATTAAAAAAGAGGTGGTTCTTGCCCCTAAAGAAGTAAAGCTTCAAGAAGTAAAAACAAGACCTGCAAAAGAAGCGGAAAAACCTCTTCCTGTTTCGCAGCTAAAAAACTACGAGCTTCCTTCCGCTCAACTACTCACAAGCCCTAAAAAAGTTGACTCCACCAACTTAGAAAAGAACTTAAACCGACAAGCCGAAATTTTAGAAGAAACGCTCTTTAGCTTTGGTATCGAAGCCAAAGTAGGCCAGATCAACTGCGGCCCGACCATTACCTCATTTGAAGTCCATCCTTCCGTTGGGGTTAAAGTTCAAAAAATTAAAACGCTTGAAGATGACATCGCATTAAATATGGAGGCGAAAACCATCCGGATTATCGCGCCTATTCCCGGAAAAGCTGCGGTAGGGATTGAAGTGCCGAATCCTCAACCCCAGGAAGTAAGTTTTAAAGAAATGCTTCTTGCCTATCAGCAAGGAACGACCCGTTTAAAAATACCTGTGCTTCTTGGAAAAGCCGTTAACGGCGAAAACGTTTTTAGCGACCTTACCAAAATGCCCCACTGCATTATTGCGGGAGCTACCGGTTCCGGTAAATCGGTTTGCATCAATACGATCGTTATGTCGATTGTGATGAACGCGCGCCCCGATCAGATCCGCTTATTAATGGTTGATCCGAAAAAAGTAGAGCTTACACCTTACACGAGACTCCCCCACATGCTCGCTCCTGTTATTACCGAGCCGAAAGAGGCGTGCCTCGCCCTTAACTGGCTCGTAAAAGAGATGGAGAGGCGCTATGAAATTTTAAAACTCCTTGGAATTCGTAATATCGAATCTTTCAATTCAAGAAAACCCGATCTTGCTCTTGAAAAAAGCCTTGATATTCCTATTCCTGAAACAATGCCCTACTTTGTCGGCATTATTGACGAGCTTGCCGACCTGATGATGGTGTCTGCAAGCGATATTGAAACCCCAATCGCTCGCATCGCCCAGATGGCAAGAGCGGTTGGAATCCATTTAGTCCTTGCAACTCAGCGCCCTTCGCGTGAAGTGATCACAGGCCTTATCAAAGCAAACTTCCCGACTAGAATTGCGTTTAAAGTCGCAAGCCGCGTCAACAGCCAGATCATTCTTGATGAGATCGGCGCTGAATGTCTTCTAGGCAACGGGGACATGCTTTTCCTTCCTCCCGGATCTTCTCATCTCATCCGCGCGCAAGGCGCCTATATTCGGGACGAAGATATCAACGCGGTCATCAAGATTTGCCAAGACCAGGCGCCGCCAAACTACCTTATCCAATCGTTTCACACCTTTGAAATGGAAGCGCGCGATGATACAGGTCCGACCGATGAGCTTTACGATCAAGCAAAAGAAACCGTTCTATCGACCGGTAATGCTTCGACAACTTTTCTTCAAAGAAAACTTAAAGTTGGGTATGCTAGAGCGGCTTCCCTCATTGATGAACTTGAAGCAAGAGGAATCGTGGGACCGCAAGAGGGAGCAAAAGCACGCAAGATCCTTGTTCCCCGCATGAACTCGAAACAGAATGACGACGACCTATTTGGAGACTACGATTGAAAAAGCGACTTGAAATAATGGGAAAAGCGTTTATTGGTTTTGGAGCGACCGTCTCTTTACTTTTATATTTTTCTGATTTTTACACGAAACAAACGGCAGAGGGCATCTATATGCTTTCAGCTTTGTCCATATTTTTTGGACTCGTTTGCCTGACTTCTCCCAAGAGGGCCCTTTGAAAAAGTTTTGCCCCCTCGCCTCAGGGTCAAAAGGCAACAGCATTTTTGTCGCATCAGACGAAGCTAAAATCCTTATCGACGCCGGCATTTCCGCAAAAGCGCTAGAAGAAAAATTAAATCAGATCGGCGAGAGCATAAAAAACATCGATGCCATTCTCATAACCCATGAGCATACCGACCATATCGCCGGTTTAAAAACACTTGCCTTTAGACACGGCATTCCTGTTTTTGCCAATCACGAAACGGCGAAAGGAATTGTAGAATACCTTCACGACTGCCCTAAATTTAAAATTTTCTCGACAGGAGAAACCTTTCAATATCTTGATATTGAAATCCATCCTTTTACCGTCCAGCACGACACGCTCGATCCGGTCGCGTTTACTCTAAAAATGGACAACATCAAAATCGGTGTTTGCGCAGACCTTGGACATGTTACCTCCTGCGTTCGAAACAACTTAACCGAATGCGACTACCTCTACATCGAATCCAATCACGAAATTTCCATGGTGCACGCGTCTTCTCGCCCTATGATTTATAAGCAGCGTGTGCTCGGCAGAACCGGCCACCTTTCAAATGTTGCTTGCGGCGAGCTTTTACGCGAAATCGCCTGCGACAAACTAAAGCAAGTTTATCTCGCTCATCTTTCTTCTGAATGCAATACGCATGAAACAGCGCTTACCAAAATTAAAAACATCCTGGAAGAAGCGGGTATCAATTTGAATCTGACCGTCGCTCCGCAGGATACGGTATCGCTTGCTCTGAACTTTTAATTTAATTACGTAATAATGAGAAACAAGATGTGACGGTAAGCCTTATTTAAATCTCAAATTAAATGCTTAAAGTATAATCAATTGAAAATTCAGGAAATATTTCTTTTACTTTTTTAAGTGTCGTCAAATTTGGATTGCATCTCTTGGATTCTAATCTTTGATAACTATATAAATTATCAAATCCCATTTTTTTTGCTGCCTGTTTTTGTGTAAGTCCATTTTTTAATCTAAATTGCCTAACTAAAAAAGCAAACGCGATTTGAGGATCTACTTGAACTTCTACAATATTTCTTGATAAATGAATGGATTCATCAGGAAATGAATATATATCCTTAGAAGATTCTGGCTCTTCTAAATATAAATTCAAGGCTTCTTCCATATTTTGTTCCAGTTCTTCCAGAGTATCGGCTTGGGTAACACAACCCTGCAACTCTAAACACTGAGCCCAAAATCCTTCTTTTTCTTTATGAATTTTGAAGTGATATTTCACGAAATAAATTCCTATTATTTATTTCAAGCTTTCTAATTGTTTCATAAGAGCATTTTCAAGCCCTTTTTTCAGCTCCTTGTGATTTGGTATAATCACAGTAGGATGTCCAGCCTTCTTTAATTTCATATGGCTGCCCTTGCCACCTTGCACTAAAACATATCCAGCTTCATAAAATAATTTAGCAACATCTTTACCGCTTCTCGGCACAGCACAACTCGATAGATATTATGATAATGATACCAGTTATAGTTGGTAAAGTCAATAGACCTTCGAAAAGTGAAATTGTTTCGACTTTCTTGTTGTATCCCACTGTGTTCTAAGGGCAAATAAAAGATCACCGAAAGCTTTAGCTTGAGAACACCCTGTTAAAATGCCTTTTACAACAAAAGATATAGGATGAACACGGTCATCCAGCTACTCCTTAGTAACAAATGCCATATGCAAGAATTTATTATTTGTTTTGTTACAGGATCACCAAAGCTAAAGCTTGTAGAGATATAGGAAGGCTTAGTCTTACACCTGCTCGTTGTTTAAAATGCACAAAATTTTCAATGATTATCTACTTTATAACACAGAGACGGGGAGAAAGAGAGGGGTAGAGGGAACAAAGAGAAAATAGAATGACCTTCGAAAAAAGAGGTAAAGCGAGTTAACCCAAATTGAAGTTACTTTTGTTTTAAAGATATAAGAGATCAGTGAGAGACTCGCTATTCTCAAATTTTCCCTATTACATTTCTGTAAAAGTTTCAAATGTGAACAACGAGCCTCTCACTGATCTCTTATTATTAGACTTCTTTCAAACAACAGCAGTTAACTGATGCTCGATTTTTTCTATATCTTGTTTCACAAGGTCTTTTGTGTACTCTCCCCTAATGGGCAGCCTGCCATTTAAGTAAGGGCGCAATATGCCAAGAAATTCTGGCGAGCAAAAGAGGTATAATCTGCCATACTCTCCATCCTCATAAGCTTTATGCAGCTGGCGCGCCAACATACGGGCAAACTTGTCAAATTCATGATCTTGAGGATCGGTTTTAGATTCGTAAGCATGGCGTCTTGTTCCTGTCCTGCTGAAGTTACGACCCGGACGATCGGATACGAGTTCGTGATCTCGAAGACGGCTTTGCGTATTGCGCATCATGGCCACCTCTTCAAGTTTGGGAAATTTTGAAACCTTATATATCTTAGCCTCAGCGTTATTCGCGACGACGACCCATGCTTTATCAGAAGCCATAACCATTCCTCCTGTTACTTTAAAATTACATGTATTAAAGATAATTATCTATAAGAGGTTTTGCAATTAACGATATATTAACTTCATTCTGAAGCTATTACAGCCTTTTCTACATCCCTTTTTATTGGCTTTGACAACCAAATAAGTGGAATAAGGGCGAGAAATAGCCATGCAGAGAAATAAAAGCAGTCGTTAACCGCAAGAAGATACGATTGCTGCTCTAAAACTCTTTCCAGAATCGCTTGAGCTTTGAGGTCGCTCACTCCAAGATCTTTTGCGATCTCGAATGCCCTTTGATAGGTGGGATCAAATGGAGTTAAGTTATCGACAAGCACACTCCGATGATAAATCTCACGACGCTCCCAAAGAGTTACGTAAATCGAGGTTCCGACTCCTCCCCCAATGGTTAAACGGATAAAGTTATAGATGCCGGAGGAACTCGAAATTTCCTTATTAGGTATTTCCGATAGGCCAATTTGAATGAGCGGGATGAAAAAGAAGGCAAGCCCAAGCCCTTGTACGAGACGAATTTTAATGATGTGACCGATATCGACATCGGTATTTAAACCCGATAACCAGAAAAAAGTGATCGAAAACATGAAGAAGCTAAAACTGACAAGATAGCGCTGATCTAAATGAGCCATATACTTTCCAACTATTGGCGAAAGCAGTAGCGGCATGATCGCGATCGGCGTAACGGTTACCCCTGCCTTAAATGCCGTATAGCCTTGCTGAGTTTGCAGCCAGAGGGGCAATAGCACAGTCGTTCCAAAAAATACCATAAACCCAAGCGAACAGGTCAATAGGGAATAATTAAAATTTCGCGAAGTGAAAAATTCAAAATTTACCAAAGGATATTTGGAGTAATAATTCCAGACACAGAAATAAACAAAGCCTAGAAATGAAATAATCGCCGTTGTTCTTATAAAATTACTTGAGAACCAATCTAACTCCTGCCCTTTATCAAGAGTAATCTGAAGGGTTGCGACCGCTATCAAAATTAGAAGAAGTCCAATATAATCGATGGGCAAAGGATTATCGATTTTTTCATTTTCAAGAAATTTCCAAACCAGAAAGCAAGAAAAAATACCAATTGGTACGTTGATGAAGAAAATCCACGGCCATCCATAGTTGTCAGTAAGATAACCTCCAAGGACGGGTCCAATAACTGGCGCCACTACCACAATCATGGCCCAAAATCCGAGCGCGAGGCCCTTTTGACTTTCAGGATAATTATTAAGTAATAAACCTTGCGATATAGGTATTAAACAACCCGCAACGGCTCCTTGAATAATTCTAAATATAAGTAAAACTTCAAAACTCCATGCGATTCCGCATAAAAAAGAAGCGAAAGTAAAGAGCCCTGTCGACCAAACAAATAAACGTACTTGTCCAAATAAACTCGACAACCAACCCGTTAGGGGCAAGACGACCGCGTTGCTAATTGCAAAAGAAGTAATTACCCAGGTTCCTGTGCTAGGACTTACGCCTAAATCCCCTGCGATATTGGGAATGGAAACGTTTGCGATCGCTGTATCTAAAATTTGCAAAAACGTACCAAGACTCAATCCGATCGTAATCAGAAAAAGGACAAAGAAACTATGCTGAGGTGTGCTGCTCGTTGACATTTTCCCTGATAATCTTGTCTATTTTTTGATTCAGCTCTGTAAAATCGATTTCATAGACAGAGGTGGTACTGTTCGGTTTATTAATGGCTTTTTCCACATTAAAGGGACCTGATGTATCGGTGACTTTAACAGAAACTCTACACGAAAGGCCTAAACGTAAAGGAAATTTTTCCAGGGTTTCCGGATCAAGCGAAATTCTTACCGGAACCCTTTGGACGATTTTAATCCAATTTCCAGATGCGTTTTGTGGAGGAAGAAGGGAAAAGGCAGCACCCGTACCTGGTATTATTCCAATCACTTTTCCTTTATAGATAACATCTGAGCCAAAGATATCCGCTTTAACTTCCGCAGGCTGACCTATCCGCACATCGGTTAATTCGATCTCTTTAAAATTGGCATCGACCCACATTGTATCTTGCGGAACGATAGCAAATAAAGGCCTTCTTGGATCAACCGCCTCGCCCACTTCAACCGACCGTTGAGCAACAATTCCTGTAATAGGGGCAACTATTTCGCAGCGTATCAAATTCAAATAACTTGCGCGCACATTGTCTGCCGCGATCAGAATTTTAGGATTTTCTTCAATAGGACCCTCTCCTAGCAAGTTTTTCAAGGCGTTCAATTGACTCTGCACGATGTTTACTTGCTCTTTGGCCGCACTTAATTGTGTTTCATTTGTCTTAACTTCTTCGTTCGTGACAGCATCGATCGACTGCAGATCCCGACGGTTGCTGAAGTTATACTCTGATTGTCTTAGCTCCGCTTGACGTATTGCTAATTGGGCCGTCGATTCTTTTACTTGAGATTGCAATCTTCTTATTTCACGAGAAGTTTGAGCCAGCTGATCAAGCGCCTTTTGATAGCTGAGTTGATAATCTGTCGGATCTAATCGTACTACCGGCTTACCTTTGATAACCAAGTCACCGTTATTCACATAAACTGCGATTGTTCTTCCCTGAACTTGTGAAGAAACCGAAATCCTATCCCCATTAACATAAGCATCGTCCGTCGTAACATAAGGTCTTAAAAAGAAAAGGTAATATAAAAATATCAGCAGAGCTAAAACTAGAATTACTATCGTAATGCTCGCAAGAACATGATTACGCCGATTATTCATGATAATTTCCGCCTACACTTCTTATAACATCGAGAATTCCTCTAAATAGGAATCCTTCCATTTTCAACTTTTCATCACGCGCACGATATTTTTCTATCGCCGATCGAATACGATCTTGCGTGGTCGCTAAATTATTTTTTTGACGAGCTATAACTAGCGTTTCAAATTGAGTTGCCTCTTCTTCTCTTCTTCTATTGGCTTGATATCTTTCATTTAATTCAATGGTTTCGCTTAAAGATATCAACGTTTCCGCAACCGCGTCACGAACTCCCTGTTCATATTCTAAAATAGCAAGAAGGGTTTGTTCATCTTTGGCAAGATAGTTAGCAGATAAGGCGCCGCCAGTGAATATAGGCAAATGAACAGCAGGACCCCAGTTTCCGTATAAGCTATCTCCCCTAAAAAGTTTTTGGGGACTAATCGTTTGAATTCCCACTAAACCCAAAAATTGAAAATCGGGGTAAAATTCCGCTTGAGCGGACAGACGCTCTCTATCTCTTGCTTCCACTTTCCATTTTAATGCAGTTAAATCGGGACGGCGATGAAGTAAATCCATATGCAGATTGGTTGGAATCGGCAAAGGAAGATAGTCATCTACCCAAATTTCTTTTATTTCTATAGGCTCGTCAAAATTAGGATTTACTAAGGCTTGAAGTTGGTAATAAGCAGCGTCTTTATTTTGACGCGCTTTATGCAAAGCCGCTATGTAACTTTCAAGCGCCTCTTTTAAAGGGAGAATCTGGAGATTTGAAGATATATTGCGCTTCTTTTTTTCTTCTTCTATTTCTACAAGCTTCGTTTGCAACTGAACGATATTATCATAAGCCGTTTCTCGCTGACGTAATATTAGGTATTGCCAGTAAGCATCCGCGACAGAAATAGATAAAATGAGTCTTGCCTGCTCACGTTCAGCCCAAGCAGCTTCGTGCTCTCCAAGCGCAGCTCTCATCCTATTCTGATTTTTTTCCCAAAAATCGAACTCATAATTAAACTGAAAACCCATTTCATATTGTTTGAAGTTAAAAGGAACTCCTGGAAAAAGACCAAAAATACCATTCTTACTTAGCCTTTGATTGGTCATGTCGGCTAAATATTCAACTTCAGGAAGCATTTTTGCGCCAAAAAAGAGCGCCTCTGCCTTTGTGAGGCGTACTTTAACGTCGGCCATTAAGCTTCTTGGATTGCTTTCAAGCGCTTTTTCTATGTAACCCTTCAAAGCAGTATCAGAAAGGCTATACCACCATGGCTCGCAACTATCAAGCTCCTGAAAAAGAGGGCTTGCCGTTCTTTCTTCTATCTCAAACGCCACAGGCTCAGGGACAACTGCTTCTTCATCAGGTCTTGGATGACGAAGACAGCTGGACAAGATTATAATGAAAAGAAGCCAACGCATAAGAATATAAATTATATTTTTAATTTATTAGACTCAAGAATAGATCTCTTGAATAGCCTGCTTTGTTTGAAAAAATCGGTGATTTTTCCGTCGATTTTTAGAAACTACTTGTAGTTTCGGATCAAACGAACGAGACGACTCTTATAGAGTCGGCAAGAGAGAGCGATAAAAATCCACGGAGAAAGGACGATTTTAGCAAGCAAATGAGGTTATGAAAGAGGTTAAATGAATCACTTCGAGCAAGATTGGACACCAGATAAGATGAAACCCATCGTAATAATTGGGGCCGGAATGGCAGGCATTACCGCCGCTTTTGAACTTAAACGACTGGGCATAAACAAGATAATTCTTATCGACAAAAGTGAAGAAGGAAAAGAGGGGCCGTGGATTACAAGCGCAAGAATGCGCCATCTTCGTTCGGGAAAAACGCTCCTTGGTCCCGCAATCCAATTTCCTGAGTACAGTTTTGAAAATTTTTTCAGAAAAGCGAAAGGCGATGCAGCCTGGGAAACGCTTTATAAGATCCCCAATGAAGATTGGGAAGCATACCTTTTTTGGCTTAGAGAAATTTTGGAACTTGAAGTTTTGAATAGGGAATTTGTTGAAGAGCTCCAAGTAAAAGGCGACAAACTATTAGTAAAAACAGATAAATCTCTAATTGAAGCCTCAAAAGTTATCATTGCAACGGGAAGAAGCGGATTTGGCGGACCGAACTTTCCTGATTGGATCGATCAAATCCCCCGCGATAAATACATTCATACTTCCGAAATTTATGATGTTGCTCGTCTAAAAGGTCTAAAGGTAGCTGTTGTGGGTACGGGAGCCTCTGGCCTTGATGCTGCAGGCGCAGCCCTGGAAGCCGGCGCTGCTCAAGTGGACCTTATGTGCCGCGGAAAGAAAATCAATAATGTGAATAAAGGGATCGCGACAGCTTATAGTGGTTACATGCTCGGATACTATTTCTTATCCGATAAAGATAAACTTAGATTTACCGAAGCCCATGCTGAGGGATTATCGACCCCTCCCTTTGAATCCATTTTAAGAATTAAAGGATATTCCAATCTTAACGTTCTTTACGAATGTAATGTTATTCCTAAAGATTACGATTTTGTTTTCTTTGCGACCGGCTTCAAAGTAGATGTTAAAGAGGTTCCTTTTTTGAAAGACCTCGATATCGATATGTGGGGAAACCATATGTCTGATGAAGAGAAGAAAAAATATCCTTTTGCGCTCAGCTGGCCCTATTTAGGAGAATCATTTGAACTAACACCTTACAACAACATTTACTGTTTCAATCATGGAGCCACCTTAAGCCAGGGCAATATTGCAGGAGACATACCGGGTATCGGAATTGGAGCGAACCGTCTCGCAAGAGGGATCGGGATTGATATTTTTTTAAAGCACAAGACGTTCTACTACCAAAACTTGAAAGATTATGACGTGCATGAATTCGAGGAAAGTCTTTAGTTTAGCGGAGGCCGGCTAATTGCTTGCTATGCGTTTCAATCCAGGTATCCAAAATGATCCTTCCTATTTCGGCAGGAGCAGATGCAAGCATGTTTATCAGTTCTGCCGCAATTTCGGCATGAAACATAACTTCTCCCCCTTGCAACTCTTCCAGTTGTTCTGCCGAGATTTTCGCATTTTTTAACTCTTTTACTTTTGAAAGCCTTTCAGGTGTAAATACTAATTTCGCTACATCGTCAGTTAGAACTGTAGTTCCTAATGAAGGCTTGTTGAATTCCTCCGTCAAAGCCGCTTTAATGCCTTGATGCGTCGAACCTTTCGGATCTAAGCCGAGCGTCGTGAATCTCTCTTTTCCAAGAGTATCATCGCAGCATAGCGTAATAAAAGAAAATCCGCTTCCTGTAGGGTTTTTTAGGCTGTACACGGGCGAATTTTTAAATTGAACCACATCCCCTTTTTTAAACTTTCCTTTAGAAGGAAGCCCTTTAATTAAAAAAGCAAAAGGCGAAACAACTAAACGAGATTGGCCAAGAGTAAGAGGTGTAGGCGAATCGAAAGCAAAAAGAGTATTGAATTTAGCTTCACCGAGAACATGTTTTATCGCTTCGTAATAGGCAATCTGAACGACTTCCGCGCACCCGATAAGAGACGTTTTCTGACGCAATGAAGCAAGCGCATCCGATGCGAGAACCCCTTCTTTTAAAACAAAACAACATCCGATAACTCCCGTCGGAGTTTCGCAAGTTTTAGGTTTAGATATCATTTTGAAATGAGAGGGAGATGCAAACCCATGCCAAAAATTGCCATTCGTAACAAGGAAATCAATTCGCCTTTGCTGATTGAGAATTTTAAGCATCCGGTAGTACTCATCAGGATAGAAAACCCCGGAATCGAGCAGTTTTAA
Organism: uncultured bacterium; assembly: GCA_964483465.1. Taxonomy (GTDB): domain Bacteria; phylum Chlamydiota; class Chlamydiia; order Chlamydiales; family Parachlamydiaceae; genus CAZABG01. The sequence goes on along the minus strand of CAZABG010000002.1, from coordinate 51,985 downwards.
TTCCTTTTGACAATTGGCCATACTATTTTGATTAGCGAGGACAATTGATTGAATCACTTCTACTGCCTTAGAAGTCAATTTAACGCGAATATTTTCGCCATCCACAGGCGCAATGGGAAATGAATTAGCTAAAAGAGGATCCATAAATCTTGCTAAGTTTATTTATTTGAGAGGCATTATAGCCTCCCGCTGTTTAAGCGAAAAGTTCTTTGAGGTTATCGAGAAAGCCTTTTCGGTTAGGCGTATTGTGTGTATCTTCCAGCGCCTGGAATTGCGATAAGAGATCTTTTTGCTTCTGGCTTAACTTCGTTGGCGTTTCGACGAAGATTTTAACAAGCAGATCACCTCTTCCTGAACCATGAACATTTGGGAAGCCCTCTGCTTTAACGCGGAAGACTTTACCGTTTTGAGTTCCTTCCGGAATGGTGATGCGAACGGTATGATTAAAGAGAGACGGAACGTCTTTTTTGCAACCAAGCGCCGCTTCCGCGAAAGTAATCGGAAGGTCTAAAAGGATATTATTTCCTTCCCTATGGAACATTTTGTGCGGTTCGACGGTAATAAAAACGTATAGATCGCCGTGAGGTCCGCCGTTCGGTCCCGCATCGCCGTAACCAGACATTTTAAGGCGCATGCCATTATCAACGCCGGCAGGAATATGAATTTTTACTCTTTGCTTTTCTTTGACAACGCCTTCACCATGACAAGTTTTGCAAGGATCGACAATCATCTTTCCTTCGCCGTGACACTGAGGGCATGGCATTGACATCGAGAAAAAGCCGCGCTGCTCAAATACTTGTCCTTTTCCGCCGCAGCGGTTGCACTTTTTGATACCGGCAGCACTTTCAGCGCCTTTACCGTTGCAAGTCGCGCATGTTACATAATTAGTGATCGAAAGTTCTTTATCCGTCCCTTTTGCAGCCTCATCAAACGTAATCGTGATATTAGCCCGCTTACTTGCGCCCTGGCGGGGATGAGATCTTCCCCCATCGCCATAATCGCCGCCGCCCATGCCGAAAATGCTTTCAAACATGTTGTCTCCGCCGCCGCCGCCACCGCCGAATGCGCCCATGAACGTACGAAGCGCCTCTTCCATAGAAGAGAAGCCTTGCTGGCCGCCGCCAAATCCGCCGGCACCCGCATTGACTGCGTCTTTGCCGTACTGATCGTACATGGACCGTTTTTTTTCGTCGGAGAGAACTTCGTAAGCTTCAGAGATTTCTTTAAATTTTTTTTCCGCGTCGGCATTGCCTGGATTGCGGTCGGGATGGAACATCAAGGCTTTTTTTCGGTAAGCCTTTTTAATTTCTTCTTGTGATGCAGTTTTAGGGATTTCTAAAATTTCATAATAATCAGCCATAAGAAGACCCGAAAATTTTTAAGTTATAAAGAGTGGCACGGAATATATGTTCCGTGCGGATAAACTACAGAAAGGGCAGTATTAACGCTGCTTTTTGTATTTCAAGGCGAGTTTCGACTTCGCTCTTTTACGTACCGATGGCTTAGAGTAAAAACGGTGCGCTTTTACAGCCTTCATGACACCCTCTTTATCGAGTCTTTTTTTAAGCGCTCTAAGAGCTTTATCGATGGGCTCGCCTGGACGGACTTTAACAATAGTCATTTTCTCATCACCTGATGAATAATTTTAGGGTTTAAAGGTCATATAATAATAAAGCACGGCTTTAAATTCTACACTTAAGTAGCGCTTAGCCGTACGGAGAATTTCTCAAATAAAGGATTTCAATGGGGCCCGGCTTAATGCCCCCAATTTTATTTCCCATTCTCTCCATATCCAAAACCGCATTTTCAAATGAAATCTCCGGCACTTTAACTTGAACTTCCGGCTCCATTATAAAGAGCTTTGTATGAGACTTTTGGAGGTCAAACAGCCTTTCTTTCGTCATGGTTTCCACTCCCCCATCATGAAGAACGTAAAAACCGCCAATCCGCGCGTCCAAAATGACCGCTTCTTTAGGCTCTCTTTTAAAAAGTTCAAGGGAGCCGATTCCGGTTAAAGGCAAATTCAGTGAATAGGCCATTGCCTGCATAGCTATGACCCCCTGCCGAACACCTGTATACGAACCCGGCCCTTTCCCGACCGCAAGCCCGGTAAGCTCTTTTAGCGGAGGTTTAAAAGCGTGAAGCAGATCAACTAGCTGATCTGCCTGGGAAAACGAAGCCAGCTTTAGCAGCTTATCCCCGTCATACAAGGCTATATAATTAGTTTTTAAAGCCGTATCTACAAATAAAATCAATTTAAGTTTATCCTCTTCGGAATTACTAAATTCTCTAAAGTTCTCACAAAATAATTATCGGTCATCCCGGAGATATAATCGATGACTTTTTCCACATCGCTTGTTCCGCCTAAATAGGCCTCGCTTTTAGAATCCAGGAATTTCGTAGCCATTTGGCTGCGATCCCCTTTTTCCTTCCAGTCTTTCATGAGCAGCTGATAAAGGAGGCCGTAGCTTTCCTTGATTTTTGCCGACTCGGTCTTAAGCTTAGGATGAGTATAGATTTTTTCAAAATTGAACTTTCTAACAGTTTTTAAAGCCTGAAAAGCCTCTTTTGACATGGTTATATAGGGCTTTTCAAAACTTTCCTTTAATATATCGCGAGCAAAATAAGTCAGCCATTCCCGATTGGTTTTTCCGGCAGGCGTTTCGGGGATGTCTTTTCTTTCGATGATTTTGATGGAAATCGCATCTTCAAAATCCCTTCCGACATAGCTTATGGTATCGCAAATTTTAACCAGCGCCCCTTCAAGCGTTGCAGGCGTCACGCTCATGGACGGGTTTTTACGCTTCTTTTCAATATCCTCATAAAACTGTTTCCAGGTTTTTCCAAAATGCGGCTCTATTTTTGAACCATCCATAGCTCCATCATGCGATAGAAACCCATCATAAACATTAAGACCTAAATTCAATGGTTCAATCATAGAGAGAAGGCGGCAGGATTGGATAGGATGCTGAAAGTGGGATAAACCGTTTGCAATTGCAATTTCAGCCAGATACTCTTCTCCCTCATGGCCAAAAGGGGGATGCCCCACATCATGACCAAGCGATATCGCTTCAACTAGATCAAGATTCAACTTTAGCATCTCTGCAATTCCTTTTGCGAAATGGGCGACAAGCTGAACATGTAAACTTCGGTGAGTTAAATGGTCATTATCCACTAAATAAACGACCTGCGTCTTGTCGACATACCTTCGGTAAGCTTTGGAATGGATGATACGATCGACATCGCGCCTGTAAGGCAGACGATGATCCAAAGGCTCTTGGACCTTTCTTACATGGCGATCGGAAAAGGCCGCATTATGATGAAAGGATTTCTTCTCCTCTTCATAAGCATTTTTAGTGACTTTTTCGTAAAAATCCATCTTCTGCGTATATCCTTAAATAATAATGACTCAATTCAGGGTCTCTTGAAACCCACATTTTCTCTCTAATCGCTTCCTCAAAAGATTCTAATCGCAATAGCCAATCTACATAAACATGAACACTGACTTTGAGTTCATCCAATAGACTTTTGATGAAGACAATCTCAAAAAGCCGCTCTTTTAAAACGTCGATGTTATCAATGATGCCTTGATTCATTTCGGAGCAAATCAATTTAAATTGCTCCATTATATTCAATTCAAAT
>CAZABG010000002.1:0-48333 GCA_964483465.1 uncultured bacterium | reverse complement strand
CATCGTATTTGATATGAAGAAAGATATTTTCGCTAAGTTTTGAAAAGGTATCAAATGAAATAAAAGGCGAAAAAGAGATTTTTTTAAAAGGGACCATTTTAATTAGGCCTTCTTCCCAAAAAGAGCTTAGGGAAAGTGTGCCTATAATTGAATAGCCGGTTACAGCCCCCTCTAAAAAATGGGTTCGATAAATAAATTTATGGGCGTCAAGACCTTCTGGCAAATGACTGACACTATCACAATGTCCATTTACACATTTCTTAGCTCGATACCGCCTAATAAATTCATCGGAAAAATTATCGTTTGTCATTACCAAAATCTGAAGCAAGAACAACGGAAACAAAAAATCAATACAGGAAATCAATTCTGAAGAGAGCCCCCTCAATTCCTGCTTATTGAACTGAATCCCGTCGCACATCTGATTCAATCTGTAAATAATGAAATTGCCCTCTTTCGTTGTTCTTGCATTATTATATTTTTCATATTCGCGTTTTAAAAAATTTGAAAATTCAGATTTTCCAAGCTTCTCCTTCTTGCCAAGTATCTTTGATAACGCAGGACATTCTTTAATCTTCCGCACCATTTCTTGTGGGTTGTTCTTAACAACCTCCTTCAAGAAGTAAGATTTGATCTTATCAATCGGAAAATCGTTTTCAGGGCCTCCTAATAGAAATTCCTCTTTTCCCAAAAAAATATGTACCGAATTTGATTTAAGAAGAACATGATCTATAAAGTTAGAAAGATGATGCTGCAAAGGGGTATCGCTCATTAGAAACTCTGCAGAAGACTGTTTTTGTTCCAATACAGTCTCGTCAACATCAACCATCGCATCTTTTAAAACAAAAACAGCAGGGTGATCAGGAATATGGAAAAACGAGGCTTTATCCTTGAGAACCACTTGGAGAATCAAATAGACCACCCGCACTTCCATTTCGAGATCAATGGCAAAATCAAATAAATCTTTAAAATACTTTTTCGCAAGGTAGACGATGGATTGAAAAGTGGCAGTAGATGCCGCTATCTCTCGATTATCCCAATCTATAGTTACTGCTGAAGGAGCGTAAATTGAATATTTTTCCTGTATTTCATTTATTTTCTCTTCTTTTTGATTAAGTCGCGTGTAGAACATATCATAATATTCAAGCCTTTCCCTTTGCCGATTTTCTTTTAGTTCAGAAAAAGGGATATGGAGCTGCGACATCACAGAAAATTTTAGGAACTCCATTCTTTTTGTGGGCTGCAAGGAGGCAAGTGTTATACGTGGATTTTTAGGAATTTCGCCAAATAAGCCAACCAGAATAAGGTTTCCATATTCTTTAAATTTGCCGGTAGCATTCAAATATCGTAATAATCCCCCCATTTCCTTATATAACGCGGAACGGACCTTAGCTAAAGCAAATGCGGGAACTGGCTTCGATGGATCAATGGCTGGAATATTCGAGTCTTCTAAAAAGGCATGAACGTCTTCCGCCTGCCTCAAATAAGTATCAAAATTATCTTTAACATATTTTGCGATCTTGGAAAGCGTCAAAAGATCTACACTTCTTATTAAATTTTCCGATAAACATTTGACAGCCCAGTCAAAGTTTGGCGCCCAATCCTCTTTTGAGGGACGGGGACTTTCAATTTCATCTGAACTTGGATCTTCGACTGTCTCGACTGTATTTACGGGAGCATCAAGAACAGGCTCGATAGGTTCGGTCTCTTCACTTTCCGAAATATTGAAAGGCGGCTGGGCAATAAAGTTATTACCAATATTACTTATCCCACCTATCATCTACACCATCCTTTGATACTATCTAATTAAATTTTTTAATTTTTTAATTTAGTTATTGCGAGTGTATCAAAAGTGTTTTAAAGATGCACAAGAATACCTTTAAAAATCCCCTTTTAGGTTATATTATTCCGTATGACTAACGACAATCACCAATTAGATGAGCTTAAAGAAGCGCTTATCCAATCGCTTGTTCAGCAGGAACTTCCCAAAATGAACACTCCCCCTGATATTTTACCCATCTTTCCTGTGGCAAAAAGGCCCTTTTTTCCGGGAATGGCAGCCCCTGTCGTTTTAGAAGCGGGCGCCTATTATGAATTGATCAAAAAAATGGTCAAAAAAGAGGATAAATGGGTTGCTTTCCTCCTGACGAAAGATGAAAAAGCGTCTCCATACAAACTGGAACCTGCAGATCTTTATAACATCGGGGTAATGGCCCGGGTTATAAAAGTGATCCCGATGGATCAAGGCGGCGCTCAGCTCATCGTGAATATGGAAAAAAGGATTGTCATAACCGAATTCGTCAAAGAAGGAAAGATGCTTCGGGCAAAGGTGGAATACCACACCGACCAAAAACTTCTTAGCCGGGAAATGAAGGCCTATTCCGCTAGCATCACATCCAGCATCAAAGAACTTTTAAAATTAAATCCCCTCTTCAAAGAGGAACTGCAACTCTTTTTAATTCACTCAGACTTAAGCGATCCTGGAAGCCTGGCTGATTTTGCCGTTTCCATGACAACGGCTACAAGAGAAGAGCTGCAAGAGATGCTAGAGACGCTTGACATCCCAAGCCGGGTTGAAAAAGCGTTAAAGATGATTCGCAAAGAATTGGATCTAAGCCAGCTTCAAAATAGGATCAACAAACAAATTGATTCCACTTTGAGCAAAAATCAAAAAGAGTATTTCCTTAAAGAACAGCTTAAAACAATCAAGAAAGAGCTTGGCCTTGAAAAAGATGAAAAATCGGTAGAGATCGCTAAGTTTGAAGAAAGAATTAAAGATAAAGTTATTCCCGAAGGCCCTAAAAAAACCATCCAGGAAGAGTTTGATAAATTCAAACTTTTAGAACCGCACTCTTCTGAATTTGGTGTAACAAGGAACTACCTTGATTGGCTGACTTCCATACCTTGGGACATGTACACAACCAATAATGTCGAACTTGCCAAAGCAAAAGAAACGCTTGAAGCGGATCACTATGGCTTGAGTGAAGTTAAAAAGCGAATCGTCGAATTCATTGCTGTCGCGAAACTCGCAAAAGGAATGAAGGGTAACATCATTTGCTTAGTTGGGCCTCCAGGCGTTGGCAAAACAAGTATAGGAAAAAGCATCGCGCGTGCGCTTGGACGCAAGTTCTTCCGTTTTTCAGTCGGGGGCATGCGTGACGAAGCCGAAATTAAAGGGCATCGCAGAACTTATGTAGGCGCGCAACCGGGTAAAATCATTCAGGCATTAAAATATTGCCAAACGATGAATCCGGTTATATTAATCGACGAGATCGACAAGCTCGGTGAAAGCTTCCAAGGCGATCCCTCTTCTGCTTTGCTTGAAGTGCTAGATAAAGAACAGAACAACGAATTCCTCGATCACTACCTCGATGTTCGAATCGACATTTCGGATGTTTTATTTATTGTTACCGCAAACGTACTTGATACCATACTCGAGCCTCTTCTCGATCGTATGGAGATCATCCGGCTTTCCGGCTATATCCAAGAAGAGAAATTTGAAATAGCAAACCGCTATCTTATTCCCAAAAACATGAAAGAAATGGGACTAAAAGTCAAAGACGTTGCTTTTGAGGATAGCGCCATCAAACATTTAATTAATGGCTATGCAAGAGAAGCAGGCGTCAGATCGCTTGAAATGTGGATCAAAAAGATTTTAAGAAAAGTGGCAGTCGACCTCGTTGAAAAAAATGAGAAAGGCGAAAAAACCACCAAAACAAAGATCAAAGAATCCGCTTTAGTTGATTTAGTTGGAAAACCCCCCTTCACGTCCGATAAAATTTATGAAAAACCCCCTGTAGGCGTAGCGACCGGCCTTGCATGGACAGCCATGGGCGGAGCGACCCTTTATATTGAAGCCGCTAAAATGGACGCCGAAAAGCCTGATATGAAATTAACGGGTCAAGCGGGCGATGTGATGAAAGAATCTTCGCAAATTGCCTGGAGTTTTTTACAAAGCCATATTGATCGCTACGCCATAAAGACCAAATTTTTCCCAAAATCGCAGGTCCATATCCATATTCCTGAAGGGGCCACTCCAAAAGACGGCCCTTCTGCCGGAATTACAATGGTCACATCGCTTATCTCGCTTTTATTGAATAAGCCGATTTCGGAACATTTAGGAATGACAGGCGAGCTTACCTTAACCGGCCAAGTTCTACCCATCGGCGGTGTTAAAGAAAAACTCATTGCCGCTAAAAGAAGCGGATTAAAAACGGTCATTCTCCCTAAAGAAAATGAGCGCGATTATGCCGAGCTTCCTGAACAGATAAAAAAAGACCTTCACATCCATTTCGTCAAACATTATGACGATGTATATAAAATTGCTTTTGAGGAAGTATGCAAGAGTGGAAAGAAGCCTACCGTAAAAAGATCATTGAGCCGCAAGAACTTTCAAGAAAAGTCCAAGCCCTTAAAGACCAAGGGCTCAAAATCGCCACGATAAATGGCTCTTTTGATTTGATGACAGCCGGCCATTTAGAGATCCTTTATCAAGGATCGCAAACGGCCGATGTTTTAATTGCCGCCCTAAATAGCGATGCGTCGATAAAGAAATATAAAAGCCCTAAGAGGCCAATTATTCCTTTAGAAGATAGGCTTAGGATGATGGCTGCGATTGAATTTGTTGATTACGTCACTTGGTTTGAAGAGACAGATCCCATCGAGCTCCTTGAAAAAATTAAACCGCATGTGCATGTTAACGGCTCAGACTACGGAGCCGATTGCATCGAAGCTCCCACTGTTATTAAAAATGGAGGTCGCGTGGAAATTGTCCATAGAGGGCCCGGTTTATCGACTTCGGAGATTATAAAGAAATGCGCCTCCTTATAGAGCTTGATAATCCTGACCTTGCCAAATCCTTCTCTACCTATTTAAAATCGCTTCCGATCGAACATATGCTTGAAGTGGTTAAGGTCACCGATTGGGGTAGCGCCTCCTATGGCCATCAAACCTACAAAATATGGATTGATGATGAAGATCTATATGATAAAGCCATAAACGAATGGAACGAGTTCATCGAAGATCCGCAAAATCCAAAGTTTAAACCCTCCGCTCCAAATGAGTTCAATCCTTTCCGGCCTCAAAAAATCGTCGCTAAAATTGAAGAGGCTCCATCGCCTTTAACTCATTTCCTTGTGATTTTATGCGCAGCTCTTTTTTTCTTTGATCAGTTTTTAATGCCTACATTTACCAAAGATGAGGCCTATATCCCTGATTTTGTTCCTTCAAAGATTGAGCAAAGACTCCTTTACGATTTTCCGGTTCGATCTGAGAAAGTGACTCAATTAATTGGCCAATATGGGCTTGATAACTGGCCGCAAGAAGCCGTTCAACTTAAGGATGAAATCCTTTCGACAAAAGTTTGGCATGGCTTATACGAACCTCTTGTCATGTATGTTCGCGGAGATATTGAGAAAATTAATTTTCCACCCATGTTTGAAAAAATCAAAGAGGGCGAATGGTGGCGTCTTGTCTCCCCCATTTTTCTTCATGCCAATATTTTGCACCTCATTTTTAATGTTCTTTGCCTACTTGTTTTAGGTAAAGAGATGGAAAGAATGCTAGGAGCCGGGAAGCTTGCTCTCTTTATCATCTTGACCGCCATTGTTTCCGATACGGCTCAATACGTCATGACGGGTTATAGATTCATGGGCATATCAGGCGTTATATGCGGTATGCTTGCTTTTATCGCCATCAGGCAAAAAGTGGCTCCCTGGGAAGGATATCGATTGGAAAAATCGAGCATTAACTTCATGCTCATCTTTATTTTCGGAATGGCAGCGCTCTCGCTCGTCTCTTTTGTCGCATCCGTTGCAGGATATAAATTTATGGCAACTCCCGTTGCGAATGCCGCTCATTTAGCGGGACTTCTTTCGGGGTGGGTCCTTGCCTACACTTCCCTCTTTCAATGGAAAGGATAAGTTAGGTATCCTGTAGGCATGAGCGTTCGAGACCTAATCATCATGGGCTGTTCCAGCCAGCAACCTACCCGTCATCGTAACCATGGCGCGTACCTCTTCAGATTTAATAACCGAGGCATGCTATTTGACCCTGGCGAAGGGACGCAGCGGCAATTCATTTTTGCAAACGTTGCTCCCCCTTGCGTAACCGATATTTTCATTTCTCATTTTCATGGGGACCATTGCTTAGGACTCGGTTCCTTCCTAATGCGCCTAAACCTCGATAAGGTTTCCCATCCTATTCATTGCTATTATCCAGCTTCCGGCAAAAAATATTTTGACCGCCTCCGTTACGGAACCATTTATCATGAACAGATTCATGTCGTCGAGCATCCGATTGCCCAAGACGGAACAGTACTCGATATGGGTGATTTTAAAGTGGAAGCACGCTTCCTCGATCATGGAGTTGATAATATTGGATGGAGAGTAACTGAGCCTGACTCTTTAAAATTCGACCGTGACAAATTAAATCAATTTGGCATAACAGGGCCGCTTGTCGGGGAACTGCAGCAAAAAGGCTCCCTTACCCTCAATGGCGAAACCGTTCATCTTTCACAAGTTTCCCATATTAGAGAGGGAGACAGCATTGCGATTGTCATCGATACGCGCAAATGCCAGGCGGCGGTTGACCTTGCTAAAAATGCTACCATCCTCCTTTGCGAAAGCACCTATTTAAATTCAGAAAAAGATCTCGCCTATAACCACTACCATCTTACGGCAACACAGGCGGCTGAAATCGCAAAAGAAGCGAACGCCAAAAAATTAATTTTAACCCACTTTTCAGCGCGTTACCCAACCACAAAACCGTTTGAAGAAGAAGCAAGACTTACCTTTCCGAACTCCTATGCCGCAGATGATTTAAAAGTCTTTCCTTTTCCGAAAAACGCATGATTAAAACCTTTTTAGATTATCTCAAAAACGTTAAAGATTCTTCGCCCCATACGCTTCGAAATTATCAAATCGATCTGACCCATTTTCACGATTTTGTAAAAAGAGAGCTTCCTGATATCGAAAGAAAGCATATTCGCGAATACCTCGCGAGCCTTTATGAAGCGGGCAAATCAAAAAGAACCTGCGCAAGAAAACTTTCGGCTCTACGCTCTTATTTTCATCATGCCATTGGACAAAAATGGATTACGAAAAATCCAGTCGAAGATATCGAGCTTCCGAAACTGGAAAAAAAACTTCCCCCTTCCCTTTCCTACGATCAGGTGAAGGTGCTTCTCGACCAGCCCGACCTTACGAACTACCTCGGCCTTCGCGATAGAACCATGATGGAACTTCTCTACTCATCAGGCTTGCGCGTATCGGAGCTTGCGCAAATCAATAAGTCCGACGTCGATTTCGAGCAAAAACTTGTGCGCCTGAAAGGTAAAGGGAAAAAAGAGCGGATCGTCCCTTTCACAATAAATGCACGCGACTGGATCCAGCAATACCTTGATAGCCCGGAAAGGGAAGAATCGGATAAGGAAGCGGTCTTTTTAAATAAATTCGGGGACCGATTAACCACCCGCTCGATCGACCGCCTTTTCGCCGCCTATTTAAAACAGTCAGGCCTGAGCGCCCGCATCACACCGCACACAATCCGTCATACGATTGCAACCCATTGGCTTGAAAACGGCATGGACCTAAAAACCATACAACTCATCTTGGGCCACTCAAATCTGGCTACTACCACGATCTATACCCAAGTTTCCATCTCCCTCAAGAAAAAAGTCTACGACGAATCCCACCCTCGCGCTAAATAAAAAAAGGGAAAATGATTGTTCTATCCTGCCGCCCCAAAGGGGCGATCCTGCCCGCCGTAGGCGGATCCTGCCACTTTTTGCAGCGTTTAGCTGCATAAAGTGATCCTGTTCCTTTTCATATCCAAACTGCCTAAGTGAACCTTTAGGCACGATAAAAAAAGTCTACGACGAATCCCATGCAAGAGCTAAATAAAAAAGGAACAGGATAACTTTAGGCTGCTACCGCGCCTAAAGTTGCCGGATCGCCCCTTTGGGGCGGCAGGATCCCGCTCTTCGAGCGGGGCAGGATAGAATTAAAATATTTTTTAAGATTCAAAGTTTATAAAAATGATTGTGATTCTGTTCCTTTTCATGACCAAACTACCATTTGCTTTGATTATCCGAAGTTTGACATTTATGCATGATCCGAGTTTTATGCGATTTAAAAGAGGGAGAAAGGTCATGGCATTTAGTCTTATTCTTTCAATTACAGATACTCAGCCGCTGCGAGGCTTTATCCCTGATAGTATAGAAGATTCAAACATAAGAATGTCGCCCGCTCTTGCCAATAGGGTTTGGGGCGGCGGATACAAGGACGAAGAAAAAAGATGTAAGCAGCAAGAGACAATCCAGCATGAAATTCATGGCGTGAAAGAACCGCAGCCCCATCTAAACGCCTGGTACATTTCGAATATCGACAGTTGTAAACAGGTATTAGATGGCATCATGAAAGTAATGAGAAAGGATAGCCAACTGCAGCTAGATGTGGGTTCATTTTCAAAAACCCTGCATTATCTAAGCGCATATAAACACCTAACGTCCCAAGAAAGCGATGCGTATCATAAGGCTTTTATGGTAGAGCAATACCCGATTGTAACCATTTCTCTTGGACTTACCGACAAATGGATGGGAAATTTAACAGGTATTTTCTTTACCGCTATTTTTTCTAAACCCAACCCGGCTGAAGAAGAGTGGAGGTATGTACGCGTCTTCTCAGCAGATACGATTCATAATAACATTCGCGAAGCCTTAAGGCAAAAGAGTGAAAATCCACCGACCTATATGTCATGCCAATCCAAAAAAGCCTATATATCGGTAGAGCATGTCCGCTTATTTTTAAATGCTCTTTTAAAAGCGGATGTTAAAGAGTACAGGCCGTTTTGGCATCAGGAAACCTGCTTAATAGACAAAGCGTCTTTTAGTAGAACTTTATGCGCTTTGCAAGAAAGAAAGTTATTAACGGTTGAAGAAGTAGCCGAATATTCAAGGCAGTTCTTTAACGGATAAAAGGAAAAACCTTTTATCCGAGAATTTAGGCATCATCAAGACACTAAAAGCTTCTGATCAATTGCTATCTGGAACTTTGCGGCACACACTCGGATCAAAGCGATAAAGCCACGCTTTATAAGTCTCAAACTCCTCGCGGCTCTTGGATTTCTTAGCACCCTCTTCTTTAAGAGCCTCCAATTGAGAGGCTCTACCGTCAAAATAGGCGGTCCATTTATGACTGCCATCAAGCCACCTTTTCGCCGTTTCTTGTGAAAAAGAGCAGGCGGCAAGGGCAGCAAGAGCGACGGCAAATTTGACAGGAACCGAAGCAAGTTGGATAAAGGCATAGCCCGTAAGCTTTACGTTGACCTTTGCGCGCTCAAGCTCGCGCCAGTTTTTCTCCATGAAAATTGGGGTAAAAATAGCTCTAATAGGAACTTTCAACACGAGTCTTGCCGCATCGCGAAGAAGCTGGACGCCTCTTACTACAGGCTCTTTAAAGAGATTTGCTATAGCCTCTTTTGCCGCACGCTTTACCTGGCTACCCTGATAAAGAGAGGGCTCGTGAGAAAGAATGCCCGCAAAGGAATTCTTATAGCAACTATCTAAACTAAGATTAGGGTTATATGGAATCGACATCTTTAAATAACCGCCTCAAAGGCATTGCCTGCTTGTTTGGTTTCAAAAATACCATTTATCAAGTCGACCGCGATCTTAAGACGTTCATCATCCGGCATGTAGGTGCCAGAATCTTTATTTGCCATAAACCGATCTTTTGATTTTTCATACCAAAGCTCTCCCGAACAATAAACCGATTTACGTCCGGCAATCAAAGCATGCTTGCTAAGGGCCCAATCGGCCAGCTTTCGCGCCCCTTCTTGCACTTCATTGGCTTTGACTTTTGCAAGTACCACTTTATCCCCTAGAACCACATAATTTAACTTCTCACCATTAGTCGATTTCAGATGGTTAAAAAGATCGTTCATATCCAGATAGAGTGTGTCAGTACTCCCCATGATGTGTCTGCGAAGAAAGTTGATCATCGGTTTTGAAAAGAGGAAATCACGCTTGATACGAGTTGCAAGGCTTGGTTTTTCATGAGGGAACGGAGGAAGCTTTCCCTTGCCTTCAAATGCCTTTGAGATTTCTTCTGTTTTATCGGAAAGATCCACCTCGTATATCGTATGACGACCCCAGAAGCGGGAAATTATATCACCTAAGCTAGATGAAACGGAGACGCTGATTTTGCGCTTTTTTAAGTCTTGAAGAGCTTCCTCTGACGACTTAACTTCCGAAATACGCTTCTTTTCCTCGGCAATAAGGGCTTTTGCAGCAATTCCGCGTGCTTTTCGGCTTTCTTCAGAATCGGCGTTTCGCCGCTTATGACGAAGCCTGGTGCCGAGAACCGCAAGATCAATTTTTTCGTAATGCTCTTCCAAGCTGTGCGAGGTGGTATTTATGATATCGAAATGGACTTTATGCTTTTTGCCCGATGCATCAGTATAGAAAACGTCTCTAAAGAGAAAATGCTCCATAAGAGTAGTCGGGAAAATAGTATCATCCATCTTTTTGCCTTCGATGGTAAAGCCCGCATCTTCAAGAACTCGGCAGTTGGTATTCACACAGGTGATATCGGAGCGACCCTCATGCTGCTTAGAGGAAGCCTTAAACCTGTCCAAAGCTTCTTTAGGAAGATTCGTCGGTACAAAGAAAATGCCTGACTGAATCTTACCGTTCGTGGCGTGAAAACTCATTTTATCGCGTTTAAGCGATTTCGCATCAACTTTTACGGTTTGGATTGATTCATCCTCTTTCGCCTCTGTAATGAATGAGGCAACATTGGGAATACCAAAATTGATTGCCATTACGTCAGGCTTCAAAAAGTGCGACGCCATAACGGTATTCAGAGCGCCGTCGGATTCGGCGGCGAATTCCTTGATTCCATCTGGCTTAACGATCTCAAAGTTTCTTCGGCCATGGAGGTAACTCGAAAACTGCTCAAACTTCTTTGTGTGCGTAACACTTAGATAGTCCTCTGTGCGTATCTTATTCAGATCATCTTCAAATTCAACCGGAGCTGACACCATATCAGTGAAAGAGGAACGTACTGCATCGGGAATAAAGAGGATGTCGCGCACAACTCTGACCGTCTTCAGATAGCTTAATTCAAATGAGCTTGCCGCCTCTTCATGATACCCAAGGACTTTAAGAACCCCTGCATGACCCGCATCCCATGTAATCAACTTAACGAAACGCAGCGACAGATTAACTGCTGAACCAATCGGTGTGACGAAAATAGTTTCGGCCAATTTTAAAAACGAACGCATTAGTGAATGGCGTGCGACGACCGTTACGGGAAGCCTGTCTGCCGTTTGCACAGAATTCATAAAAACCTCTTTTTCAGTTGTAAAACACTTATCATAACGTAAGATTGCAAATGCAGCATAAAAAAACCGTTAAGATTCTATCAAGGATGGACTTGAAACCAAGACTCTTTCATCTTCATCATGAATTGTGCGAATAATTCCCAATTTACGATAAATCAGTCCAAAGAGCCGCGTATAGGCGTTATATGCCTTGATAAAGAAATTCTTAATTCTAGCAAATACCGCCTCCACTTTGGCTGAAGTGAACGCGAATTTCGAATAAGCTTTATATGCGTCGCTCGCATTGCCATGTACAACTCCATCGGCTTTGATGAATGGAATCCAGGTAGCCCTTTGATTAATCGGCTTATTCGCAAGCGTGCGGCCGAGTTGAGTTGCACAGATAAGCCCAAGATTCAACGCTCTAAAATAAGGAACGAAAGCAAAAGAATCCCCAACACGCGTATAGGTAACGCCTTCTATCTCTTTGACACAAGAACCCTGAATTTTACTGTTTAATGGAATAACGTTTACGACAGCGGTTCTTTTATCAATTTTTTCTCCGGTATATCTCGCCCTTGCTTTTATCCAGCCACGAGCTTGCTTTAAAAGAACTTTATCTACCTCGGAAGGCTTTCCGATTTTGTTATCTTTATCAAGCTCGGAAAAATTAAAAGATTTATAGAGTGCATACTTTTTACTTTTACCATCAGGACGCATTCTATTAGCGGTTTCTTCACTAATAAAGAGTCTAACTGTAACCGCTGTCTTACCTTCTTTTTCCTTGCCTATTGTTTCTTGTCCCGAACCGAGCGCTACTTTGTCTTGAGTTACTTTATTTAAATAAGACAATTGTTCGGCAGAGCCAATCGCATCATAGGTAACTTGAGCCAGCTGATTTAAATTTTCACGAACAAGGGGTTTATCATTATCATTAAAGATTTTAGGGCTGAATGAACCTTGAACGCCATCCGCCAAAACGACATGCTTGATATTTGGATATTTACTCTTTAGTTCTTCCGGCGCGACTTCTGAAACGATAGGAACATTCAATTCTTTAAGCATTTTTTTACACATCTGCTCGATGACATTCGTTCGAATGATAAAGCGCTGTTTTTTGCATTCGTCAAGGAATTCTTTCATAACAGGATGATCGGGACAACCTGCAAAAGAACTAGGATCGATACGGAGGTTATGGGTCCTGGAAAAAGGTTTTTCTGAAACGGCGATTTGAAGATCAGGATTCTCCATCTTCGCGACAGCCGCGGTATAAAGACCAATCGGGCCTCCTCCAACAACTAAATGAGTAACATTTGACATATCATCCTGCTATGCAAAAATTCTAATAAACACTGCCGAAACGGAAAGGAGAACAGCTCCTCCCCCTGCAAACACATATCCTGTTAGATTACGTGTATTGTTTGCCTGCCAACCGACAATGTACTTTACTGGAAGATCGGAAGAGAGAATATTCGATTCGATAGCGCTTGTTAACTCTTCGAGCTTTGTATTAAATTGTTCAAGTTCATCCGGCTTAGATTCAAGCTCGCTCCTTATTGTTTCAATCTGCTTGTTTCGCATTTCCGAAAGTTCACCCCACCATGTCTTGTTTCGATTTTCATCATTCCATTCAAACTTAAGCAATGTGGCGTAAGCATCAAGATTTTTTTGAATTGCATTTTTCTTTAAGGTTGAGAAAACATGGGCAGCTAAAAGCGCGATTACGCATGTTCCTGCAATCAAAGCGCCCGCTAAAGAAACCGAAAGGATCTGAGACGTATAAGGAAGAGTCCCAGCTGCAGATAGAATAACCCCAGCAAACTTGGTGATTATGGTTGTTGCATAGGTGCCGGTCACAATCGGTTTAATGAACAAATTATTTGATTTGATCGCATGCCCTCGCAATTCAGTTCCGTCATAATAGTGCCCCATCGTGTAATATTCAGGGCATTCCCTAACAGTAAATTGATTGTTAAGGGTTCCATAAATAGATCCAAGAATTATCGGAAGGGCAATCAATTGGATAGGAGGAACAGGAATGAAGGCGAGCGTTGCGGCAAGAAGTGTCATCCCAATTGCATGATAAACAATATCACGAATATTGGATGAATCTGAAAGAACTGAATCTGTCGTCCCCGTGATGACTCTGACGAGCTTTTCGCCTCCATGCCAGGCTAAATATCCCACTTCAATTGAGACGGCCGATGCAACCTTATTAACTGTTTTTGCAACACAAAAAGCTGTTTCAAAAATTGATAGGATGATGTGCTTGGGGATGGTTAAAATATTTATTAAACAGGTTGATGCGTTAATCGAGCCTCGAGCTAAACTATAAATTTCAGCAAAAATGGCAATAGGAGAAAGTGCAACGGTTGCGACAGCTTGAGCAAGAGAAGCTAATTCAAATTTTGAATGGGATAAGAAATTATAAATATGCCTTTTAAAATCTCCGCGAAAAATGACTCCTTGTTCGCTAGAATCAGAATCTTCTGAAGAATAAGGATTTAAAAGACCATTTCTATGCCAATCTGCCCAAAGTGTAAATTGGCCTAAGAAATCTAGTTGATTGTTAGTTTGCATAGAAACATTATAAATAATTTCCGTAAAGAAATGATTAAGGCAGCAAACTTATAGCGGAAAAGAATTCGTCCCTATAGTATTTTATTTCCCATGATTACCCTTAATAATGTTTCAAAGAAATTCGGCACAAAAATCCTTTTCGATGGAGTCACCCTCACCTTTAACCCAGAGAGGCGTTATGCCCTCACGGGACCTAATGGAGCCGGCAAAACTACCCTTCTAAAAATTATTATGAAGATGGTAGACCCGGACGGCGGCTCTGTCACCCTGCCTGATAAAGTGGGCATTTTGAAACAGAATATTGAGGACTTTGCGGATATGGCAGTCCTTGACTGCGTTATCATGGGTAATAAGCGCCTTTGGGAGGCTCTTAAAGAGCGCGACAAGCTTTACGACGAGGAAATGACCGACGAAGTCGGCATGCGCCTCGGCGATCTCGAAGGCATTATCGCAGACGAAGATGGCTATAGCGCCGAGTCTAACGCAGAGGTTATTTTGGATGGTATGGGCATCCCGCACGAGTACTTCTCGATGAAGATGAAAGAAATTCCTACCGATACGCAATTCAGGGTTCTTCTTTGCCAGGCCCTTTTCGGCGACCCGCAAGCTCTCCTTTTGGACGAACCTACGAACCACCTCGACCTCGAATCGATCGGCTGGCTCGAAAACTTCCTCCACGACTATAAGGGAACCGTTATCGTTATATCTCACGATAGGCACTTTCTTAACTCGGTCGCGACCCACGTTGCAGACATCGATTATGAAACGATTATTCTTTATCCCGGCAATTACGATGAAATGGTTTACACTAAAACGCAGGTAAGAGATAGAGCCGTCGCTGACGCAAAATCAAAAGAGAAAAAGATTTCACAGCTGAAAGACTTCGTCGCAAAATTCGGCGCGGGAACTCGCGCAAGCCAAGTGCAGTCGAGAATTAGAGAAATCGATCGCCTGCAGCCTCAAGAATTGAAACAATCCAATATTCAACGCCCTTATATCCGCTTTATACCGGCAGAAAAAACACCGGGTCAAATCGTTTTGAAAGTGGAAGGGATTTCCAAATCGTATGACGATTTAAAAGTGATTGAAAAGCTTAATCTCGAAATTCAACGAGGCGATAAAGTCGGTATTATCGGAGCAAACGGCCTTGGTAAAACCACGCTTGTTAAAATGCTTGCAAAAGTCATCGAGCAAGACCGAGGCAAGATTGAATGGGGACATAATCTCCTCGTGAGCTATTTCCCGCAAAACCACGGAGATGTGGTTGATAAAAAAACCGACATGAACGCATTTGACTGGCTTAAAGCGCGCCGACCGGGAGTATACGATCAAGATATCCGTTCGGTTATGGGTAAAATGCTCTTTTCAGGCGATGATGCCTTTAAAAAAGTAGCGGCTCTTTCAGGGGGCGAAACCGCAAGGTTAATCCTTGCGGGAATGATGCTTGAAGAACATAACACGTTGATACTAGACGAGCCCAATGGCCACCTTGACTTGGAGGCGGTGTCTGCCTTAGGATGGGGTCTTAATGAATATAAAGGAACCGTGCTGGTAGTTACGCATGACCGCGACCTTATTACAACGGTCGCAACAAAGATAATAGCTTTTGAACCGGACGGAATAAAAGTATACAACGGCAAATACGAAGAGTATTTAGCGAGCAAAGGTACAAAAAAATGAAGAAAAAAGGGGCAGACCCTTCGATTACCCGCTTTCCGACACCCTTAAATCCGAAAGCGAAAGCTCGAACACAAAAAGAAAAGATAGATTATATCGCGCTCCGTTTTAAAGAGATTATGGAGTGCCTGGGTCTTGATTTAAAAGATGATTCGCTTCAGGACACCCCTTTGAGAGTCGCTAAAATGTTCGTTAATGAGATTTTTTCAGGGCTTGATGCTGGCAATTTTCCCGATATCAATTTCTTTGAAGAGCAGATCCATCACGAACATAGAGCGAATACGGTTTTAGTTAAAGTTTCATTTACAAGCTTTTGCGAACACCATTTTGTTCCTTTTACCGGCTTCGCTTATGTCTCCTACATCCCAAATAAAAAGTTAATCGGCCTCTCTAAAATACCGCGTATCGTCAAGTATTTTGCAAGACGTCCACAGCTTCAGGAAAGGCTAACCGCCCAAATTGCAGACAGTTTATCACTCTTATTAGATACAGAGAATATTGCGGTCTCGATTATTGCTGAACATTTTTGCATGATCGCGCGCGGTATTGAAGATGAACAAAGCCATACCGTAACAAACGTCTTAAGGGGCGAATTTGATTATAACGATCAGATTAGACGGGAATTCTTTGAAGGCATCAATCGGAAGCTCGAAAACTAACTTCTAAACTATTTTCATGAGGGATTAAAATGCCCTCTTTTTTACTTTTAAATCGTGATTGCCGGTCATTCCAAGCGACTTCTTTGAATGATACCGGCTCTCTAATATCCTCAAGATTCAACTTTCGACCATCGACTTCAATTTGATTCTGCAATTTAAAAATTAAGGACTCTTTTGTTTTAAAGATGAAAGGGATCTGTTGGGTTTCTAAAACCCACTCCTCGCTTTCAGTTCTTCCGCTCTCTTTAAGAGCCACCTTTTCATTTTCATTAAGCGCGAGTATCTTATCAACTGTTCCGCCGCTTGATGGAGAAGAAGCAAATAAGATTTGAATCTCACGTCCAGAGCTATTTTTGTAATCCTCACGAAGACGCGTAACTCCTGTTTTGATCCTCTCAATCTGATGCGTCATCTCTCGCTTCTTTTCCTGGAACCGATAGTTTTCAAGAAGCTCATTCACACGATTTTCATCCATATTCATCTTAAATCGAGAAAATAGGGAATTACTTTCAACGGCTTGCTTCCAATCTTTTCCTTCTCTTTCAAGCATTTCTGCCATCAAGGCTCCTGTCACATAGAAGCGCCATTTAAGAGATTTATCGACCACATTCTTATCTTTAACAAGCCCTTCCAGCATGACGACTATAGGCTGCATATCGCTTGTAACCTTCATCGCCACAAAATTGGCGAGCCCTTCAAGCCTTTCTTCCTTATCTTCAAAAACGATTGATGCCTCGCTCAAATGACTCATACGGTACTGCCGAACCAATAGATAGTCAGTCTTCAACTCACCTGTTGGCCCCACAGCATATTTTAAAAGAATCTCTTCTTCAATCTGCATCAAGGCCTGATTTTCCGCGTTATATAAATCGGGATATCCCTTGCTTTCCTTAAACTCAAAATGATCTTTTTGAAAGCGATGAAACAATTCGTGAATAAGGGTAAAGGAATCTTGATACCGCATGACAAAGACTTTCTCATCGCCTATCCGATATTCAGGCGCTAAAGCGATTTTCTCAACGCCTTCCGGAAGCTTAGAATCAAAATTGTACGCTTTTGATCCTTCCATGGAATTCAAAACGATAGGCATTTGGGCATTAAATCCTGGCCAAACACCGGAAAAATCCTGCCCTACATAAGGATCGGCATGTA
Source organism: uncultured bacterium (assembly GCA_964483465.1). GTDB lineage: Bacteria > Chlamydiota > Chlamydiia > Chlamydiales > Parachlamydiaceae > CAZABG01. The sequence goes on along the minus strand of CAZABG010000002.1, from coordinate 30,946 downwards.
ACTGAAACAGCGTTAAAAGTAATAAAAGCACCCTCTAATTATACGACTAACTTGTTAAGCCAATATTAAGAATCTAGGCCTGATTGGACTAACTTGAAACTAAGAATCGGAGAAATCCCATTTTTCTTGAAGGAGCCCGAAGTACAGGAAGGGCGACTGAAAGAAAAGGGACCGATTGGGTGAATGTGGCGGAGGATATTTTGAATATTGAGACGAGGGCATAGCCAGAGGCTATGTCTGAGGAGCAATATCTCAAAAGATACCCGCCAGATTCAGCCAGGCGGTTTCTTTTGTTGAAGGAGCCCTGACATAAAGTAAAAAGGGAAGGCGATAAGCCGGATTCTGTCCCCTCCTAAAAGGAGTTGGATCCTCATTCTTCTAGGGGAAAAGTTACCTTTTCCCTCAAGCGATCTTGTCTGGAGCACCGGAGAGATCGGTATCGCTCCATTTCGATCTTGCTTCGAATAGGGTTTGTCTTAGCCCTCCATTACTGAAGGTGCCGCACCGCTCTCGAAGCGGGCATTTCACCCTGTGCCCTTGTCCGATGTTACTCGGAAAAGGGCCGGTATAATTTCTGTTACACTTTCCGTAGCCTTACGGCCCCCGGCCTTTCGCCGGTATTCTCTCTTCTGAAGTCCAGACTTTCCTCTTCTTCTTACGAAAAAGCGAGGATCTGCCTTCCCTTTTTAAAAAATTTCTAGGTTTTTGATGAGCGTCTGCGGCGCTGCTTGGTTTCGGCTGCCGTACCCTCAAGGGCGACAGAGTCTTGCCAGTAGTGAATGCGGGAGCAATGTTCACAGAAAATAAGGCGCTCCCCTTTACGGACAAGGTTTTCATCTTGTGCCGTCAACATAATATGGCAACCTGAGCAGCATCGATTCTCAATTGGAACGATGACTTGATCTTTTTTGTTATGAAGCAGTCTTTCATAGACAGCGAGAACTTCTTTATCGACGCCTTTTACCATCTGGTCGCGCTTTGTCTTAAGAACTTGACCTTCTTCATTGATACGCTTGATGCTTTCAATGATTTCTTCTTCAAGCGCTTTCGAGCTTTCTTTTGTAGACTCTAACGTCTTCGTTAAATTGCTAAGCGCTTCTTCTTCAGCAGAAAGACGGTCATAAAGGTCGCTTAATTTCGCTTCTTTTTGAATTCTATCTTTGTCTGCTTGAGACGATTCATGAGTAAGGGCGTTGAACTCTTCTAACTTTTTAACGCTATTTTGTTGAGCCTCAAGCTTTTTCAGCTTCGCTTTAATCTCTTCCAAATCGCCTTCGCTCATTTGGATCATGAGCTTTGTTTCAGTAATTTGCGACTTTTGAATCTGAACCTGTTTTTCCAAGTCAGATTGGATATCGTGCAAATTTTGCAGCTCTTTTTGACGCTGATGCTTAAGCCGCATCAACTGGATCATCTCCATATCTAGCTTTTGGATATCAAGGAATGGAATAAGAGCCTTGTACATGAACCTTCCTAAACAGAGTAATTAATAGAAATAGGGTAGCTATTTCGTAGTTAAAGCTCAAGTAGATTCCTTGACTAAAAGTGGGCTAGCCCTCAAACTTTCTTATAAACCTATAGATTCGGGAGATGCCAGATGGAAAGAGTCAGCCGCTATTTAGACGCAACCCCCAAAGAAAAACGAGACGCAGGTATTATAAGCTACCTCGCAGCCATCGACCATCTGGAGGCTAAAAGCCCTCAGATCGCGCACTCTATAGTTAAAGAATTAGAGGATCAAAGGACAACCCTTAAGCTTATCGCCTCAGAGAATTACTCATCTCTCGCGGTCCAGCTCGCCATGGGCAACCTATTAACCGACAAATATGCGGAAGGCTATCCCCATCACCGCTTCTATGCGGGTTGCGATAATGTAGACGCCATCGAAGCTCTTGCCGTAGAAGAAGCCAAAAAATTATTTAACGCCGAATATGCCTATGTTCAGCCTCACTCGGGAGCAGACGCTAATATCGTCGCATTTTGGGCTATCCTGGTCCAAAAAATTCAAAATAAGGAAGTTGAAAGGCTCGGTAAGAAATCCATCGACGAGCTAACGCCTGAAGAATATGAAAAGGTCCGCCAGCTTTTGATTAATCAAAAAGTAATGGGGCTTTCACTTAACTCAGGCGGTCACTTAACCCACGGCTATCGTCATAACCTTTCTTCTAAAATGATGCAGGCAGTTCACTACGAAGTCGACCCAAAAACCGATCTTTTAGACCTCTCTCAAATAGCTGAACAAGTTAAAAGGGAAAAACCTCTTATTCTTTTAGCCGGCTACTCCGCTTATCCGCGTAAAATTAATTTTGCGAAAATGCGTGAGATTGCCGACAGCGTTGGCGCCGTATTTATGGTGGATATGGCCCATTTCTGCGGCCTTGTGGCAGGAAAAGTGTTTACTGGCGACTACGACCCTATCGCCCACGCCCATATCGTTACATCAACTACCCACAAAACCCTAAGAGGCCCGCGCGGCGGAATTGTCCTCGCCAAAAAAGAATTTGAGGAAACGATCAATAAAGGATGCCCTCTCGCGCTTGGCGGCCCCCTCCCCCACGTTCTTGCCGCCAAAGCAATCGCTTTTCAGGAGGCGAATACTCCAGAGTTTCAAGCCTATGCAAAGAGAATTGTAGACAATGCTCATAGCCTTGCAGATGCGCTGAAGAAAAAGGGCGCTCGTTTAACCACGGACGGCACCGACAATCATCTTATGGTGATTGATGTGTCTAAATATGGCTTAACCGGAAGACAGGCAGAAACGGCACTGCGCGCCGCAAACTTAACGCTTAACCGCAACTCAATTCCAAACGATCCAAACGGCCCGTGGTATACTTCCGGCATACGTGTCGGCACCCCGGCTACAACATCGCGAGGGATGGGCAAAGCGGAAATGGAAGAAATCGGCTCTGTAATTATGGATATTCTTTTAAATAGCCGCGCTAAATTCAGCGAAAAAACGCAAAGCCCGAGCAAAGCTCTTGTAGAAACAGATCCTAAAGTGCTTGAGAAGTCGAAAGAAAGAGTAAAAAACCTTTTAGACAAATTCCCCCTTTACCCGGGAATTCAACTCTAAAATAGTCTAAAGAGATTACCGTTTTTCTACGGTAATCTTTAATTTTCTATTAAGAGTCCCTCGCATATATTTTTACTTAGTTTTTTGCGCTATAATCAATGACATAGGGGGTCCTATGTCACTGCACAATGATCCATCTAATCGATCGTCCTCCTCTTTACCTCCTGTTTTGCCTGCAAAAAAAAATGATGTATCCCATTTTGCGCATTCAAAAATTAAAGAAGCCCACACCCCTTCATTCGCGTCTCTTATCGGTAGAAAAATCTCTTGGATTGGAAATAAAATTGATGGTTGGTTTGGAAACTGGTTTAGCCGTTGCTATGCACGATTTTTTAAAAATCCAAACCCGCATGAATATGAACTTGAAAAATTAAAAGACCCCTATCTTGAAGAGATCCCTATCGACGAATGCTTCTCTGCCGATGAATTTAAATTAGTCGCAACAAAAGACGGCCGCTCTTACATAAATGAAAAAATTCTTATCAAGGGCATTTATGGTTATCGACTTCTTGAAATTGAAGAAATTGATGGCGATGACGTCATCATAAAAGATTTTTATGAGATTAAAACACATATCAACCAAAAAGATATTTGGCATTTTAAACATTCAGACGAAATTACAGATCCAAAGCTCAAAATTAAAGTTATTAATCTAACACAAAAATAGAGGGTATTTTTATGCAGCCAACAAGTCATAAGCCCAAAGACACCCCGGCACTCACTTCTTCGAGCTCTCCCAGCATTAAAGAAGAAGATAAATTGAAGCTCATAACTTTAGATAAAATTAACGATGCAGGCGCGCGTGAATCTCCTTCATCTCTTTTGGGCAGAAAATTCACTTGGCTTAAAAGTCAAATTGGAGACTTTTTCAGTTGGATTGGTTCTTTATTTAGCAGGATAACCCTAAGAGATGCTCAAGAAATACCTCATCGCTCAAATCTGGCTCTAATAGATAATCCCTTTAAAGAGGGTGATAAGATAGAACATTCTCAGTTAAATGATATAGCTACTCCTAACGATAATAAGAACCTATCTTTTAAAGTTGGAGATTTAATCGCTTACCCATTTAGTTTTGAATACAAAGTTTATAGGGTTGACTCTATAAAGAATGGAGAAATTATTGTTAGGCTAGATCAATGGAACACTAGCACCTGTTATAATCAAGATAAAATCTGGAAATTAAAAAGAAAAATTGAAGAGGAGGAGCCCTCTTCTCGCGCATTCAAAGCAGGTGATGTTATTAAAGAAAATGAAATTGCGCAGTTTGCGAGCAAGAAATCAACCGATCTTTCAGTATACGATCTTGTCGCAGTTCATAATCCTAACGGATATAAAGTCTATTTCATTCAAGAAGTAAGAAAAAATGGCCAATATGGAATTCATGGAGACTATTTAGCCGATTCCTACCTTGTAGAACGTAAAGATATAATTCGGCTTAAATCAAACCCTCCAAATAAGGAGGGTTGAATTTATTTCTTCTTTTTCGCTGCTTTCTTAGGCTTTTCTTCTTCCTCTTCTGCGACTACCTCTTCTTGTGTATCTTCTGGTTTAAGCCATTTTGAAGAGAGACTGCGCAGCTCATTTAATTTGGCGTTTAACGTTTCAACCGATAGTTGCAGTTCGCTATCCGGCTTTCTCTTACGCGCCATCATCTGGTCTTCTGTCTCAAAACGAGTGGAGAAGGTAAGAGCATGCGAAGAGTGGAATTCCGGCGTAAAGAGGAAGGGTCTTGCGGAAGGCGGAACGGTTGTGTAGATATCCATTGTAACTTGCGGCTCGACTTCCGTTTTTTGCTGCTGCTTAGGAGGACGCCCTCTTTTCGGTCTTGGATTAAGCGCTTCGTTCGAGTAGTAGGTTTTTGCTTTCATCGCGAGCGCTTTTCTTGAAGACTCGACATCTTTTGAGACTTTTTGCTCAAAAAGATTATGCTTAAGTTTCTCGATTTGATCTTTTGGCAAATCAAGATCCTCTTCAAAGACAAACTCAAATCCGTGACTTCTTAGCCACTCGATAATACGGATACGGAATCTTTCGTGGTAATATTGCTGCCACTTTTCCATTTCGGCATGGTGATCGTAAATAAACTCGAGAAAGTTTTCACGAGCCTCTTTTGACTGGATGATCTCTAAAAGCTTTTCTTTGGTATCGATATCGTACACTTTTTCGTTAACGAAGCCTTCCATAATCTTTTTGATTTCGTAGAAGGTAAGCTTTGGTATCAAAATATAGCGATCAGGGTTTGAGGTAACCTCTTCATAAAGGGCATCAAGCTCTTCTTGAGGCTTATCCAAATCAACGTAAACTAAAAATCCCTCTTTACGATCAAGAAAGAAATCTCTTTCATCATCTGATTTGGCAAACGCATCCATTAATCGATGGCAGCGCAGGATGAGAGGGTTGAAGGCCAATGTTGTTTTAGCTTGTACTTTCGGAGGCATAGCGGTCCTTTAAATGAAATGATCCTTGAAAAATCAGACGGGCAGGACCCGTCATGGTTACGTGCGTAGGTTTTTTCCCATCCCACTTAAAATCGATAATAATGGATTCGTTGCTTTGGGGAAGAGTTTCTATCGGGCTTTTTAAATTGTATTTTAGAGAAGATAAAATGGCAGCAGCCGTTACACCTGTACCACAGGCAAGCGTCTCCCCTTCTACCCCTCTTTCGTATGTGCGTACACGGATTTTATTATTGGCTACCAGCTGAACAAAATTCGCGTTTGCGCCTCTAGGCTTAAGCTGCGGATGGTGGCGTATAAATGAGCCTATTTTAAGAATATCGATAGCATCAACGTCATCAACAAAATAGACCGCATGAGGAACACCCGTATCGATATAATCAATGACAATATCTTCTGAGAGGCGGATGTTCTGCCTTAAATCAACCGGATCGCTCATTGAAGTTTTAATCCCAAGGCCTTGCTTTTCATGAGCGTGAAGACCTGCAAGCGATTCAATAGAGGGGCTTTTAATAGAATGCTTGTCTAAAAAATGGGATAAGCAGCGAAGGCCATTGCCGCACATTTCGGCTTCTGATCCATCGCTATTAAAAATGCGCATTTTTATGGGCGATTTGGTTCCGGGTTCTGCAAGAATGACCCCATCCGAGCCTATACCCTGCTTACGATCGCAAATCAGCTTAATTTGAGAGGGATCTAACTTAATTTTTAATTCTCGGTTGTCAATGATAACAAAATCATTTCCAGACCCGGAATACTTGCTAAAAGGGATCTCCATTCGTCTTAAGCAAGATCCTTATAGCTGGTAACTACTTTGGAAATAAGGCCGAAAGCTTTAGCTTCTTCTGCAGAGAGCCAACTGTCGCGGTCAATCGCTTTAGAAATGGATTCTCTATCTTTGCCGGTAGCTTCTTGATAAAGATCGATCAATAAATCATGTGTTTTTATAATTTCTCTCGCTTGAATATCAAGGTCGGTCGCTTGACCCTGGATAACTCCTGACAAACGCGGCTGGTGAATCATGAAACGTGATTGCGGGGTAGCAAATCGTCTTTTCGGCTCTGCAACAAGGGCAAGAACCGAACCCATGGAAGCGGCAAGACCTGTTACGAGCGTTGTGACGGGAGATGTTACCAGTTTAAACTGATCCCAAATCGCAAAACCTGAATCAATCGATCCGCCCGGACTATTAATTACGAGCAAAATCGGTTTTCCGGGATCGTTCAATTCTAGATACCATAGCTTTCTAATCACAGCAGAAGCCAGTTCAGAATCTATCGCGTCTGATATAAACAAGCGGCGCGAATCAAGGATTGCCGCATCAATTTTATCTTCGAGTTGATTAAACGTTTCTTTTGCCATAATTATTCCCGTTAGAAAAACACAGGTTTCATCCGTCCATCTGAATAGAACGCAATGCCTGACTGTATTATAACAATTTGTTTCGGTTTATCAAGGGGTTTTACTTCTTCTTTTTGATAATCAATAGGAAGGAGTTCAAAAAGGCCCGGCCTATCTATTGGCAAATAGGCAAACATTTTTTTCAATTTTTCGATTATATCCGACTTAGGCTCAATACCTTTACTAAATTCTCTCATTCCGTTCAACATCTTCTCTGACAAGGTTTTATCTGCCTTTAACTTATCAATTCCTATGTCTGAACATCCATCAATCGTTAAATAGGGGGGATTAGCTCTAAAAATTATTTTATATACGACAACGGCTGTCGCCCAAACATCATCTTTGATGGATGCAATATAGGCGTCAGATGATAAGTGTTTTATATGTTCAGGACAAAAGTAGGAAGGGGTTCCTGCAAAGCAGGTAATAAGCGAAGAGTTTGTCTTACAAGCAAAGCCAAAATCAGCAATAACGGGATTGTCAAATTTATCTAAAAGAATATTTCCTAACTTGATATCCCTGTGAATTACGCCCTTTTTATGGATTCTAGCCACAATCTCTATTATTTTTTTTGCAAGCTCTCTCTTCGATCCTTCAAAGAAAGCAACATCAATGTGTTTACGCGGATAGTACTCCGTTATCATTCCGCGAAATAAGAATCCTTTTTCTGTTCGATGATAATAATGGCCCAAATTTTGGATTATTCCTGATTCGCCTTTAACTAATTCCAGGCATTCAATTTCCGATTCAGAAAAATCTAGCTTCACCTTTCGTTTTAAAAGAGTCCAGCCATGCACGGCGACTTCTCCGCTAAAATATTCTTTTGCGAAGGTGTGGATAGTTTGAGATCCCTCTCCCACTATATTTGATTTCTCTTTGAAGGAAAAAATATACCAACATATCGTTTTGCTGATAGCAAAGAGCCTATGTTCACGATCTTGTACAAAAAAGGGAGGCGTCTGCTCTGCGAGCTGGCTTTTTATCCACTCTCTTTGCAGATCATTGAACAGAACGGGACTTGATATCATCTAAAATCGCCTTGCCAATCCGTGTTCCAAGCTCTTGCCCATTAACATGGTCAATCGGATAGTGAAGACCGCCCACAATGCGGCTTAATCCCGCTTCGTTAGCTAGCCGTTTCCACTGAGGGTTTGGTAAAAAGTGATTCAAGAGCACCACTTGCACGGATGAATTCGTTGAATGCGCCGATGGATAGCTAGGATGATTTGGCGTATCTATCAAGGGTTTAAACCCTTTTTGCAACATAAATGGACGTTTAACTAAATAGGTATATTTACTTAAAAAACAAGATGAGCAAGCATCTGAATGGGCGCTTGCCAATATCGCTCGAATTTTAGCTCTTTTTAATAACGGCGTATTCATTTCATACATGTAGTGATCGGCAATTTTTAGCAGATCGCCTTCTGGACTTGCCCAGAAATCGACATCTTTTCTTTCCTTTTCTGTAATATTAGAGGATAAAAGATCGACTTCATCCATTTGGAGCGACCAAAAAGTTTCATTTGAGGGAGGAGCTAAACAAAGATAATCTCCTTTTTTTATATACCAGGGCGTTAAGCTGCTTGAATCAATCCCAAAATAAGGCTTTGTTCCTTCCCATCCCGCGCCCCCTTGCAAAACTTGAGGCTTAATGTCTTCTTCTTTAAATCTCTTTTCATATTTTGCAAAAACGATTTCGCCTAATTGTTTTGAGAAGGGATCATCCATCCCTTTTGTAAAGTTAGTATGGGTAAAATCAGGCTTAAATAATTGTATGATTTTATACGAAAGATACCCTACGCTTCCTTTTCCTTTACCAAGCTCTGCAAAATCATTTTGAGCCATTCTCAAATAGGCCATAAACCTTAGGCAGCGGGCCGATGGTCCTCTTTCGTTGAGGGCTTCTGCACCTATATTTTCCCAATTATCAAGCTCTTCCCATGTCATTTCATAAATGGATTCTTTAGGAAGATCGAGCTCCCCGTAATTGAAATAGGCCGCGCTTAACGAACTTAAATATAAACTAGCTAGAAGGAGTAACCACATAGGGGCTGCCTGGTCCTTGATAATTAAAAATTTTCTCAAACACAAATGGATGATAGAAGTAAAGGTAAGCCAACCATAAAATAAGCGATAGAAAAAATAGGATCAAAAATCTTCTCATTTTCTCTTCGTACCCGATTTTCCTTTATTAACGCAATTCACAAGGTGATCGTCTATAACACCAACCGCCTGCAGATAGGCATAAATAATGGTCGAGCCGACAAATTTAAATCCTCTTTTCTTCAGATCTTTAGAGATTTGATCCGATAACGCGGTCTTTGCCGGCACTCCTTTCATATCCTTTGGTTCATTGACGATCGGTTTAAAATCAACCCAACCCCATAGATATTTATCAAAAGTTCCAAACTCTTTTTGAACGGCTAAAAAGGCTTTCGCATTAATAATTGCCGACTCAATTTTCAATCGATTCCGAATGATGCCCTCATTCTGCATCAACGCCTCAACTTTTGCCGGAGTAAAAGCCGCGACTTTTTTCGGATCAAAACCATTGAATGCTTTTCGATATCCATCGCGTCTTTTTAAGATGGTCTCCCAACTAAGACCCGCTTGCGCCCCTTCCAAAATCAACATCTCAAATAGGTGAATGTCGTCATGCCGAGGTTTTCCCCACTCTTCATCGTGATACCTTAAGTACTCAGGGTTAGTGATTTTAGCCCAAGGACATCGCATCGTTTCCTCCGGAATTAAAAACTTTGTTATTATATAGAAAAGGAGCAATCCTATGCTAAACTGGGCACTGACTTTTTTAATAGTGGCAATTATTGCTGCATTACTAGGCTTTACAGGAGTCGCTGGCGTCGCAACTGAATTTGCGAAGATCTTATTCGTGGTGTTCCTTGTCTTGTTCCTGATCTCGTTAATCGTTCCACGCTTAAGAGGATAGTCTGTCCTGGACTCAAGGTACTGTTTCGTCAACTTCAGGCGTTAGAGCTATCTATGCTTCCTCCTATCGAACAACTCAGGAAAAGCTAGATACTTTATATAATGAAGAAAACGAGCGTCCCTTATCGAAACGCTATAGCGATTATAAACGATCCTCAAAAATATCCTTTCCTTTTTTCTCAACCCCTCCAAGAAACGCAAACGATTATCAAGAAATATGTTCGTCCATTTTAAATGCTTTTACAAGCGGTTGCGAAGTTCATCCATTTGTCGGAAAACTGTTTGATAGCGCTGCCCAATATCCAGGATTAAGGGAAAGAACGATTGAAATTTTTATTCTTTCAACAAGCCGGAATTTAAGCCTTCTATATCCGCGCGATAAAACTTTGGAAAAAACATTCTTAGAAATATCTAAAGGACTATTAGATAACACTCTCTTAACCTTCGAAAAGGCTAAAGCCATATCCGAAGAAGTCTTTCAAAAAAAGGAAATAGGATTTAAACAGCTTCGATTAGACATGATTGAAAAGGAAACTCCCCTTCCTGCAAAAATGCCGCTTCCAAATCTTCAAGATGACATTACCTTTAATTCCATCCAGATTTTCGACAACCCGCTTGATACAATTGATAAAATATTGAAAGAGTTAGCAGATACAGAAATACATTTTCATAAGCAATTGGCAGCCTTATTAAATAATTCCTTATTTCAGCTTCATCCAAATTACAAAGATTATAAGATTCTAGCCACGGCATCCAACTGTATAATTGAAACCTTATCAAAAGGCCCCGACGAAAAGGAGCGCTTTCTTTCTTGCCTAAAAGCCTTTTCCGCGGATCATTCTCATCCCTATTTCCTAGCGTTTAAAATTCCCATTCAAATAAGCACAGAAGTTTCCAAATGGATGGCCGAAAAAAACTCAGATGCGGCAGATATTTTGATTACGCCGATGCAGCGCGTCATAAAAATTAAATTGCTGCTTGAACGGCTTGATAATACGTTAAATGTGGGGCCTGCTAAAGCTGCCCTTTCGCTACGTATCCAAAATGTGGAAAAGTGGCTCGCCCTTTACAACCTACTATGAAGGATGAAGGCAGAATAGCGACAGATTGTGTAGCTATTTCGCCTTCATCCTTCTTCTTATTCAAGTTCGTAGATAAGCGTTACGTCAGCGCCCGTCACGACATCGTTCGGGATAATTTCAGTCGAAACATTTGCCTGATAGGCCATTGCTTTAAAGATAGGCCCAGGACGACCTGAAGGCTCTATTTTAATTTCGCGTACTTTTTTGAGTGTAACGCCTGCCGCTTTTGCTGCTTCCTCCGCTTCGCGCTTGGCCTGGCTAATCGCTTTTTGGATGGCTTCAAGGCGCGCTTTTTCAGGATCGGATAACGTAAACTGAAGATCGCTTATTTCGTTTACTCCGGAAGCTGTCGCTTTATCGATAAGTTGTCCGATTAGGTTTAATTTTGATGATTTAATTTCGATGCTATTTCGTGCTTCATAACCTTGCAAGCTGCGAATTCCTTCTTTGCTTGTACTATATACCGGATGGATAAGGTATTGGCCTGTTTTGATTTCATTCGCTTCATAACCCAGTGTTTTAATGGCTTCAAGCGCTTTTGCCATACTTTCACGGTTGATTTGGGCGGCTTTAGCAGCGCTATTAGCCTCTGAAACAACAGCAAGTGAGATTCTTGACTCGTCCGCCATGGAAACTATTTGGCCTTGGCCATTTACCGTCAAAGTCGCAACTTCTTCAGCATTAAGAACTAACACAAAAAGTAAAAGAAGGTATTTCATATACAACCATTTAAACGCATTTTGATATAAGTGACAACTTTCGAATTAACCTTCGCTTTGTTAAGTTGAGCAAAGATGGAAGAGATTGGGATTGTTATCATTGGAAGAAATGAGGGCGATAGGCTGCGCGCATCACTTGATTCCGCCCTTACCACTAAATACTCCGTCGTTTATATCGATTCAGGCTCAAAGGATTCAAGCGTTCAAATTGCGCGCGCTAAAAATATACCTACCGTCGAACTTGAAAACACAGAACCTTTTACTGCCGCAAGAGCAAGAAACGCAGGATTCAAATTCTTAAAAGAGCTCTATCCAAATATTAAATATGTTCAATTCGTGGATGGAGACTGCCAATTAATTGAGGGCTGGATTCCTTATGGAGTCGACTATTTAAAAGATCATGCCAAAATCGCAATTGTTACTGGTGATCTTCATGAGATGGAAGCTAAAGAAACCATCTACAATAATCTTTGCGAACTTGAATGGCGTAAAGATCCTGGAGAAATCAAAGCCTGTGGAGGTAATTTTCTTATAAAAAGCGAGGTTTTTCAAAAACTTGGCGGATTCAAATGCAAAATGATTGCCGCTGAAGAAGAAGAGTTTTGTTCCAGGCTAAGGAAAGAGGGGTGGAAGATCTATCATTTAAGCCACCCCATGGCTATCCATAACGCTTCGATGCATCATATCAGCGAATGGTTCAACCGTTCTATTAGAACAGGATATGCTTTTGCTCAAAGCCTCTATGAAAATCTAGAGCCCCATACCAAGGAATATTATTCTACTCTATTTTGGGGCCTGTTCTTCCCGATCGCAGTGCTTTTAAGCTGGTATGTTTATGGTCCGCATGCTTTAGACTTGCTTTTTCTCTATCCTCTCTTAGCCATTAAAATATACTGGAATAAAAGAAAGACCTGGACTGAACATGAATCGATTATTTATTCCCTATTTTGCGTAATCGGAAAATTTCCTAATGTCATTGGACTCTTGAAATATCATCTAGACCGCATAAGGGGCAAATTTAGAGGAACCATCGATTATAAAGGTTCATTATGAAATCCGCCTTTTTGGGCGCAGGCTATATTTCGAAATTTCATAAAGTGGATGGACTGTTTGATTTAATCGGTGTCGCCGATTTGCATAAAGAAAAGGCAGCTGCTTTAAATTCACCGAACCCTGTTAAAAGTTTGAATGAACTGCTTGCCTTAAAGCCTGACGTCGTCCATGTATTAACTCACCCTGAATCGCACGTAGCAGATGGAATTAAGGTGCTGGAGAATGGTTCAAGCCTTTTTATTGAAAAACCGATGGGGCTTTCTGTAGATGAAGCGGAAAAACTACTCAATCTATCCAAAGAAAGCGGCCTTAAAGTAGGTGTTAACCACAACTTTCTTTTCTATCCTATATACGAGAAGTTAAAAATAGACTTAAATAACGAAGAACTTGGCCCGATCGACCATGTTTCTATTACGTGGTTTAGAGAGCTCGAAATTATCAAGTCGGGCCCTTTTAATAATTGGATGATTAGGAGCCCAAAAAATCTTCTCTTCGAACTTGGATCTCACCTTGCCGCCTTATATATAGATTTACTAGGCGAACCTGAAACCCTTCAGGTAACACCTAGCGATCCTATCATTTTACCAACGGGCGTAACGATTTATCGAAGAATAAACATCATTGGGTTTCAAGGAAAAACATCGGGACAAATTACCCTTTCCGTACGTGCAGGAATGGATGAAAGGAAAATAGAAGTTAGAGGACTAAATGGAATTGCTAAAGTTGATTTTGATGCCAATACCTATACATTAAAAAGAAATACTCATCGCCCTCTTGATTTTGATCGTTACTTCACTTCAAAAAAAGAAGCCAAGGCGATAAAAAAGCAGGCCTTTTCGACCCTAAAAAACTACGTTTTATCTAAATTCAAGCTATCAAGTATTAAAGATCCTTATTCTCATAGCATCGAAAGAAGTATCCGTACTTTTTATGATAAAGGACAAGATGGACGTCAAAGCCCCGAGTTCGGGGTTAAGGTCATTAGATTTTGCGAAAGAGCCGCGGCAAAAATCCCTGAGGAAAAAGTTACCGCCAAAACCTATCCCCCTCTAACCTCAAAGCCTAAAATACTCATTTTCGGAGCGAGCGGATTTATCGGACAAGCATTGCTTGATGAATTGAAAGAACCTGCCCGTGTTTTAGGTAGAAGCCTGATTCAACACCCTTTAGTCGAAAGTGTAACAGGGTCTCTTGAAAATGAAGAAGACCTAAAGAGGAGTCTCGATGGAATTGAAACGGTCATTCACCTTGCAAGAGCGAAAGTCAATACCTGGAACGACTATGTGGAAAAAGAGATTCGGGTAAATGAAAAGCTTGCCCGCTTGCTCAAAGATAGCGGAATAAAAAGGCTCATATACACGGGAACGATTGATTCCTACTATGCAGGCGTGAAAACGATAGATGACAACACTCCTCTTGATCCAAAAATTGACGAAAGGAATTATTACGCTCGCGCGAAAGCGTTATCAGAAGAGGCTTTTAAAGATTTACCTTATGTCATTTTAAGGCCAGGTATCGTAATCGGCAAAGGTTCCAGCCCTTTTCATTTCGGTGTGGGCAAATTCGCCGCCAATGGAACTGAGGTCGAGTTATGGGGTGATGGAAAAAATCCGCTGCCCCTTGTTCTTGTTGAAGATGTGGCGAGGGCAATACAATTAGCGGCATCGACTAAAAATATTGAAAAAAAGAGTTTCTTGCTAACCTCTCCCCCTCTTTTAAGCGCGCTTGAATATATTGAAGAACTCGAAAGGGCGATTCATAACAAAATAGCCATCATTCCGAAATCTCCTTTCAACTATTACTTTCAAGACGTTTTAAAGTGGATTGTCAAAGTCGCGATTAATCATCCGAATCGCAAAATTCCTTCTTTTCGCGATTGGCAAAGCCGAACACAAAAAGCGATATTCGACAGCTCAAAAGCTGAAAATCTTCTTAAATGGAATCCGGTAAAAGACAAATCCGTTCTTATCAAAAAAGGGATCATTGATCCGGTTAAAGAGTGGCTTTCTTAATTTAACGGCCTTGAAGCATAGTCAAAGCAATTTCATTGCACATCATCATTTGCTCTATTGATAACACATCTTTTAAATTTTCCAGCTCTTCATTAAATCTAATGGCATGCAATCTGTTATTCTCTTTCATACGCTTGAGATGAGCTATTTGATCGGGCATTTCTTTATAAATCAACATGATATGCCCGCTTTCTAGATATTGCGAAAGAGAAGAAAACATAGGGACAAACTTATACAATTCTCTCGGTTTTACAGTTTTAACTAAAGACTCCTTACAACCCTTTAGTTTCTGCAAATACTGCACGTTATAGTCGCATGGATCTCTATCCGGGACTTTTAGAGCAGGTAAAAATGACATTTTTTAGCCTTGTAGTAATATTTAGTAAAGTGGCGGGTTTAACCATCACAAGAATATTTCCTCCAAAAATAAGGATCATCCCGATGAGGTCTTTATAGGACGGTAAATACCCCTCAACCCCCATAGAGATAAGAAGAGCTATTACCGGAAATAAAACGGTCGCATAGCCCGTTTTTTCGGGGCCTATCCGTTCAATTAACTTCAAGTAGCATAAGAATGCCACGATGGAACCGGGAATGGCGAGATATAAAAGCGATATCCAGTAAGAGGCTTTATAAGAGATATCGAACGGCACTTGTCCAAAGAGCGAATAAAAGAACATAATAAGCGATCCATACAACATGCCCCACGCCACACTAGGAACAAGCCTAAATCCTGCTGTTTGATTCCGTTTACCTAAAATGTTACCGAGAGAAAATACATAGGATCCGGCGAGCGCAAGCGATGCTCCGTATAACGTTGCCTGACTCAGTTTAAATTGGGTTACTTCATCCCAAAAGAAAAAAGCGATACCAAGAACACCCATCATGGCCCCTGTCAGTACCTGTTTTTGAGGTTTCGATTTAAATATTAAGGCATTATTTAAAATATTAAAGAGGCTGACGCAGGAAAAAAGGAGGCAGGCGATAGCGGAAACAAGATAAAAAGTTGCTTCATAGATAAGCAAGCAATGGATCGAAAACATCCCTGCACCTAAGAGCAGGAGATAAAAATGATCCTTCAACTTAAATCGAAGCGATTCCTTTTTAATTAAGCAGTATAGAAATAGAAGGCTTGAAGCGATAAAAAAACGATAAAAGATAGATACTTGAGGGTGGACTTCACCGATCTGATATTTAACCGAAATCCAGGTAGTTCCCCATATTAGAACCACGACGAAATAAAGCAGGAGATTGGCCATAAAACCTTAATGAAAAAGATATTATACCCATTATTTAATAAAATTTGAATTAAATTCTTTAACACCTAGAAGCAAGATTTGTATTTAAAATTAAATATTTATAGCTATTATCTATCTATATGCTTAACTGGTTATTTCCCAAAGAAACCGATTTCTTTATTTATTTTGATCAACAAGCAGAACTTGTGGTGAAAGCATCCACTGCCTTGAAAAAATGGATACATGAAGGAAAGGACCAATCTTATGAAATAAAGGCCATTGAGCGTGATGGCGATCACGTCACGCACGAATGCGTTGAAATGCTTCATAAAACTTTTATCACTCCATTCGCAAGAGATGAAATCCACCGGCTAATTTCCTGTTTAGACGATATTCTTGATTACATAGACGAAGTATCGGAAAGATTGAGCATTTATAAAATCACAATAATGACTCAAGAGGCAAAAGAACTTATTCAAGTTCTCTACTTAATCAGCCAGGAACTCTCCCCCATCTTAGCGAAATTAAGAGAGCTAAAAATCAATCATGAAACCAAAGAACAGATTGTAAAGATAAACGCTCTTGAAAATAGAGGGGATAGACTTTACTTAAATGCCCTTAAATCCCTTTTTGAAAATTCCAAAGATCCTATCGAAATAATGAAATGGAAAGAAATTTACGATCGAATTGAAGACGCGATCGACGGAGCGGAAGAGGTAGCCTACATCGTGGAAGGGATTATCTTGGAGTCAAATTGATTACGCTTTTAGTCGTCACCATCGCTATCGCCCTCCTTTTTGATATGATAAACGGCTTTCATGATGCCGCGAATTCGATTGCTACCATTGTTACAACCCGCGTTTTAAGACCAAAGTGGGCTGTATTATGGGCGGCTTTTTTTAATTTTTTCGCGATCTTTGTTCTTGCGCCTAACGTGGCTGAGACTGTTTCTAAAATGATCAAAATCACTCCTAAAGATCCGAGTTTCATTTTAGTCATCCTGGCAGGTTTAATAGGCGCTATTGTCTGGAATCTTATAACCTGGGTTTTAGCATTGCCCACAAGCTCATCACATGCGCTCATTGGCGGTCTTTCAGGAGCGGCTTTAGCTTTTGGCGGAATGGATACCCTTCATTATGAGCTTATCCTAATAACAGCCCTTTTTATCTTCCTATCTCCCTTAATGGGGTTTATTGGCGGCTTTCTAATTATGGTTTTAAACTACTATCTATTTAGAAAATTCCATCCGCAAGAAATCGACAAAATATTTAGAAAGGGGCAGCTTATATCGGCTGCGCTCTATTCAATCGGCCACGGAGCAAACGATGCTCAAAAAACAATGGGTGTTATCTTTGGGTGTTTGCTAGCAGCAGGCATTGTAACTCCGAACGATACGCTCTCTCTTACTAACTTTCACACGAACTGGATTATTTTTTCTTGCCATTTAGCCATGGCGATCGGAACCGCTCTCGGCGGCTGGCGAATTATTAAAACTTTGGGACAAAGGATAACGCCTTTAAAACCGATCGGGGGATTCAGCGCGGAAACTTCAGGAGCGATTGCTTTATTCTTTGCTACAGCGACAGGCATACCCGTTTCTACAACTCACACTATTACGGCATCCATCATCGGAGTGGGAATGGTTAATACTCCCCTTTCCCATATAAAGTGGACAATCGCGGCAAAAATCGTTTGGGCATGGATCTTTACCCTCCCTTGCGCCGCCATTATCGCAGCTCTTTGCTATCTTATTTTAAGCGCTTTTTAAGAAAAACAACTGGAAAAATTCCCCTTCTGAAGGAGGGTAGCAGCTTTTCCTTGAATCTTAACAATAAATTCTTCGACCGTCAGCCAATTGTTATCTGTCCAATCAGCATCAAGTTCTAAGCCTATTATCGTTATTGTATTTCCCTTTAAAGCCTCGAGCCGATCTCCTCTTACCCTATCTCCTACAGGAATAAAGCCAAACCTACCATTGCATGGAAACACTCTTACAACATTCTTCCCGACATCGGCTTGGGTTAAATATCTTCCTATTCCAGGATAGGTTTTAACATCATATGTAATAGACATGAATACTCCATTTTAACAAGGCATCCCGTAATGGATAAAATGTACAAACCCTTGAGTTTTTTGAATACAACTTCTAAATTCATCGATTGTCATCCATTTGGATAGCGCTTCTTTACAAACATAGTAATAAACATTCCCCCTTGAAACAACCGCGCTTGAATCGGTAAGCCATTCCAAAGTAAAAGCATTATCCAAAAAATTGGGCATGAACGTATAGTCAAGCCCATCGTCCTTACGATAAGGCTCTGTCATCAAAACTTTTTTTCCTAAAAGATCTGATGTGAGCCCTCTTCCTATGTCATAATATACGTCACGAGTAGAAACACATGTCATAATTTTATTTTCTTATTTCTATTAATTGCCCTGCTGCTAATACGTGAACTTCTCTTTTCGAAAGAGGAGCTTTTAAAAGGAATTCCTCCTTAGAAAGATAATTATCATCTCTATCCACAGGATGGAGTAAATTCAGTAAACGCATCCTAAAAATAGCTCTTGGATGATCCAAATGGATTAGAATTTCAGATTGACCGAAATCTCTTTCAGATTTCACAGAATCTGGAATTAACGAATATTCATACTTTTCTTTGTATAAGTATGGATAGATTCTTACCATCTTCTTCCCTATATCTGAGGGAGTTAATGCCCTGCCGATATTCGGCCACACCGACCTCTCTATCAATCTTATTTCATCTCGAAAAAGACGCGTGCTATGATCAAATTTAACAACAAGCGCTTTAACAGCTCTTGCTTCGAATTCGGCGACGGTCAAATACAAAGAGGCAGAAGCTTCTTCTTTGCTGATTCTCTTTTTAATCCCCTCTTTAAGCACCGTAATTCCGGAATAATCAAGCTCGATTAATCGAAAAGCAGCCGTTTTCGCCTCCTCTACTCGTTTAGGTATGAATTCAAAACTAAGCTTACCGTCATTAAAATAGGGTCTAACCCTCACGACCATTTGATTGATATCTTGAGTAGAGAGCTGTCTGCCTAGTTCGGGATATATTGGGGTAATGGTTAAAGAGACTTGCACGTTGATTACCTATTTTTTGTTTGAGTCATAAATTTGAAGAGTTTTCAATAAGGGGGATCTGAGTCGTATGTTTCAAAAATTTGTGCCGCCACGAATTCCGTTCTCTCTATAAACTCGGCTACAGTCAGCCAATTCTTATCTAGCCATTGAGCCCCTAAAGTCAGATTTTCTATATGAACACTATTAAGTATGACTTGATCCCCCTTTAATACCTTTAAAACAGATCCTTGCACATCATTTTTATTGATTGGAATTAAAGTACAATCTCTTCCTAAGGGATAAACTCTAACTACGCGTTTGTTGACATCATCCTGCGTTAGATGCCTTCCGATTCCTGGATATACTTCGTGTTTAATCGTTCTAGTATAAGGATTATATCCGTCAATACTCATGAATGCTCCTCTAGTTTTATATATTTGCTAACCTTTAGATATCGAATGACACCCTTATAATTTCTTTTGCAACAATATGTTCGCTTCGCACTTTCATCAAAAATTCAGTTAAAGTTAGATACGCCGATTCAAAAGCTTCAAATCCATCTATTCTAAAATGATCTCCTGATTGAGCCTCACAAAGCAACCCGCTTATATCAATCGAGAGGAGAATTACGTGTACGCTCGTGTAATCTTCACTTTTTGGAACCATAAAAAAACGATCCCCGCTAAAAGGGAGGGTTCTCACGATTGATTTTCCTACATCATGAAGAGTTAGCTTGCGGCCAATATCTTTGTAATAATTTTTGTAAATAGGAGCTGCCAATTGGATTCCTTATCGCAAATAAAAAGCGATATTCTATAATGAATGAGAATATAACTTTAAGACATTTTAAATGGACGATAGAGCAGCGGATCTAAAAAAATATACAATTGATACTTTTGTTCTGGAGGATGAGAATTTAATTTTCGCTAAGCAAAACAGTCGAAATAATACGCTTCCTCCCATCGAAGTTCCTGCGAATGTTGGAAAGTTGCTTTATCTTCTAGCTAAACTGCAAAAACCAAAGCGCATTTTAGAAATCGGAACTCTTGGCGCCTACAGCACGCTTTGGTTTGAAAAAGCACTTGAACCTGGCGGGAAAATTATTACGATCGAAATTGTTCCTGATCATATTGCTTGCGCAAAACAAGTGATTAAAAATGCCGGAAAAGAAGATAGGATTGAAATTCGAGAAGGAGATGCGTTAAAAATTCTAGAAGAAATGAAAAATGATCCCCCATTCGATCTCATTTTTATTGACGCCGATAAAAGAAACTATCCGAACTATCTTGAAAAAGTCATGCCATTAACGAGAGAGGGAACGTTAATTTTAAGCGACAACCTAATTCCTAAGCTAGAGCCCATCAATAAGCCCGGCCATTTGGAATCTCAAAGGATTTATGAATATAATCAGAAGATAGCGAATCATCCCAATCTGGATTCAACCCTAATTACCACGATCGTAGGCGAGTCGGGCAGATTAGATTCTCTTGGATTTTCAATCGTAAAAGGAAAGGAATGAGTTTTCCTTCGCCCATTAATGAAATGATGGGCATGGTTCTCTATCTTAAAGAATATAAACCGCATAAAGAAATTTCGTTGAGAACTCCTTCCGGAAGAACTTTTCAAGCAAAAATCGTATACCCTAAAGATGATTCTAAAGAGTTAATTCCAAACTCTCTTTATAGATGCGAACTTTGTCCTCCCAAATACAGTTTTCGAGACGGAAATTGCAAATATCAATTTAAGAAAGCGGAAGGAGGAATCGAATTTAATGAAAAAACCATTCATTATTTAGAAAGCCATCCCGATAAATTTCCCCGGGAATGGCTTATAAAAATCGCCTCGTTTTTTGGCGAAGCGAGCAGGCTATAAAATAATTCCCTGTTTCTTTATCGCTTCTTTAAATGCATTAACCTCTACCCAGCCCGCCGCTAGAGCGTAATCATCTTTTAATTCAATTTTTCTTCCGTCAAAGCTAATGGTAATTTTATTGTATTTATAGGCAAGCACCTCAACTGCGAATAAATCAATTTGGGACAGTGTAAATTCAGGCAAAATAAAATTAACATCGAGCGCCCCATTATTTGCGACGCGTACAAATTTTTTACCTACGTCGCTTGCCTCTAACCATTTTGTTTCTTTTATGAATGTTGAATAAGGCAGATTCACATAAGAAACTTTCCTAGTTCTGAATTCCTCAAGAGTAAGCCAGCCTGTGTCATTACTCATTTCATCATCTAAGACATAGGTTTTACCGCCTCTATCCTCTACGTATACTTGCGCACGCTTAATGGCGATCACTTTTACAACTTGTCTTTTCCACTCTTCAATTGTCGATCCTCTTACGGTAAAGGACCAGTCGCTGCCGGCATTACTAGGTCGCGTCCTTACCACCCATCTGCCTACATCTCTTTTAGTCAGTTCTCTTCCCTCGCATGTAGGGGCAGGCAGTCCAAGCGCATATACAGGAGCTATCATAAATTGACCTTTTTGTTAGTTTAATTTATAATCTTTCTTTTTATGCCTATATCTTATTTAGATCGTAATCCACAATTAAATAATACGAACGAATTAGACTTTATATCTAGGGAAGTTCAAAAACAAAACATACAGTCTCTATCCCCCAACTCTTTTCCTTTGAACCTATCCGCATGATTGTCTCTTATAACCAAAATATTTCTGCTATTTTACTGAGCTCGTTTCTCCCTTTAAAAAATTAAATCTTCTCTTTATACGTTTAGATTTTAGGAGAAGCTATGACAAGAACCTATCGTTTTCATAAAGCAGGCGGACCTGAGGTTTTACAAATCGAAAACTTAGACGTTCCGGCTCCGGCCAAAGGAGAAGTGCAATATGAGGTTAAAGCGATTGGTCTAAATCGGGCAGAATCTTTATTTCGCTTAGGCAGATACCTTGTTCAACCTCAATTTCCTTCAAAAATAGGCTATGAAGCTTCAGGTATCGTAACAGCGGTAGGCCCTGACGTTAAAGACATAAAACCAGGCGATAAAATAAGCGTCTCTCCTATTCCTGATATGGCAAAATATGGGGTCTATGGAGAAAAGGTCATCGTACCGGCTTATTCGGTCATAAAAAATCCCTCTAATATTTCCTTTGAGGAGGGAGCCGCGAGCTGGATGCAATACCTAACGGCATACGGCGCCCTTTTCGACATTGCCCATATGACAAAAGAGGACGTAGTGATAATTACTGCCGCCTCAAGCAGTGTCGGACTTGCCGCGATTCAACTTTGTAATTTGGTAGGAGCCACACCGATTGCTACAACCAGAACGAACGAGAAAGTAAATGCGTTAAAAGAGGCCGGAGCCAAGCATGTCATCACACAAGCCGATGATTTGCCTAAAAAAGTGATGGAGATTACAGGCGGCAAAGGTGCCCGCATCGTTTTTGATCCTATCGGAGGTAAAGGCGTTCTTGCTCTTGCTGACGCAATGGCGGATAAAGGGATACTCTTTCAATATGGTGCGTTAAGTTCTGAGCCTACCCCCTTCCCTCTTTTCACCGCTCTTTCAAAATCGCTTACGATGCGAGGCTACGTCCTTTTCGACGTGATCGCAACCCCCGAAAAATACGAAAAAGCTAAAAAACTTATCCTAGATGGGCTATCAAGTGGCAAATTAAAACCTATCATCGCTAAAACTTTTAAGTTTGAAAATATGGTGGACGCTCATCGCTACCTTGAATCAAATCAGCAATTTGGTAAAATAGTCGTCACTGTTTAATTTTCCAAAGAGCTTAAAATGCAACCTGAAACTGACTATTCACCCTTCTGCTACTCTAGATCGTATACAAATGGTTGTCCAAATTATGTGACAAACAAAAAACTTCCATCTTTTGATATTGTCAGTATCTATAGCCCAGAACCTATTGAACCAAAGCCTGACATTGCAGTTCCTGTCATTTGCCACTGCCATCCAAAAGATCTGAAAGATATATATAATTTGAGCAACGCTCTATATCGCGTAAACTGGTGCATGACTTATTTAAGATCAAAACTAAATGATCTTAAAGGAAGTGATGAAGAACGAGATAATCAAGCCAGATTTCTTTCTGCAGAAATAGCTTATGATAAGCTACTAATCATGAGCATTAAAAGAGAATTGGAAAAGCAAGTTACCTAAACGGTCACACACTTCTCCCTTTTGAAGTGCGCATTTATTTATTAATACTGTACCTATTGTTCTTCTTTGTGCCTTTAAAGCCTTTTTTTAATCCTTTGTGTTAATGAATCACGACATCAACATAAATTCATGATTAATTGTAAGATGGGTATTAAAAATACATTACTATAATTTACGATCACTTAAGTTAAATTCGGGATTCATTAACACAAAGGAACAAAAGAAGACTTTAAAGGCACAAAGAAGAACAAAATACTTTTTGGAAAGCCGAATAAAGTTCTCGATGATTTTACTACCTTCGGGGGTAAGGATAGATTCAGGATGGAATTGCACCCCCCAGCAAGGAAAGTCTTTATGTTTAATGGCCATGATTTTCCCTGAGCTTGAGTCGCTTCGATAGTAAGACAAGCGGGCAAAGAAAAAGAGTTAAAATGTATTGTTCAAATTTGCTTCTTGGAATAATCGTTTTATCGTCTCCTCTTGGGAGGCAAAATGATAAAGTTGTTGGTAGAGGACTTCAAAAGGGATATGAAATCCCGGCACTAACGAAACATAATCGGGGGCCATAAACTGTTCGAGCTTATCTTTAAGCTCTCCTTTTAAAATTGAACTGAAAGAAAAAGTCTGGCTTTCTTTATCTTTTGTAGTCGATTTATTTTTTAAGATAATTTTTGATTCGCTGGGAATAACCAAGATATATTTTCTTGCAGAGCCATCGGGATTATATAAACTAATGGGGATAAACTCCGTTGAAACATGCATGATAAAGTGTTTCATCACTATGTCGTCACCATTCAAAATATTCGTGTGATATTCAAATGATAGTTCCGGATACTCATCCATTTCGTCATAGGTAATGGTTAAGGGCGTTGAACTTCCTCTAGTTAAAGCCTTAATGTGAAAACCATCATAGCCAACGGTGGTTTGAAAAGGGATTAAAAACATTCTATTTTTTGGATCTGATCGAGGATCGATCAGTACAAAACCATCTGTACACTCAACTATGACAGCGGCATGTTCAAAATGATGCCCTTCTTGCTTTTGCACTGCAAAATTGGCATCAATTCCATGATTTTTTCTTAACGCTTTAATTATCGTACGGCTCATGCCCGCACAAGTAGAACCATAAAGCTCATCACCTGAATATATTTTTGTATCGCGAAATGGGATACCCTTGTTGACTTGATCAATTAATTTGATGTAAGGCCATAGTCCATTATAATCTAAACGATCCAATGTCGAATGGATCGTATCCTTCGTTTGTCTAAAAAACTCTTTCATCGTGTAAAGATAAGGAGCCCTTGAGGCCCCTTTTTCAACAAGAGGATAAACTCCAGCTAAAATCCTATCTTTAATGGTAACGGGAATCAGATTTCGAGCTTGATTTACTTGTCTATTAAATGAGTTTTGTTCAGCTCTATAATGATTCCTAGGATCAGAATCGGGTATATACATATCCAAGTATTATACCATTAAATCAGGCCCAGAATAAAACTAATTGAATTTCTTAATTAAATATTAATATTATATCTCTGTCTAACGAATGAATAAAGGAACCGGTCTCGCACCTCTCCTTTTTGAATCGCACAGCTACGCATAAGCCCTTCTTTTACAAAACCAGCTTTTTCCAACACTCGTTGAGAGGAAAAATTTTTAGAGTCGACTTGCGCTTCCACCCTTAAGATTTCACTATCTTTAAAAGCAATTTCCACTGCTTTTAAAACCGCCTGAGTCATATAACCCATTCCCCAATATTTACGGGATAGAACGTACGCTAAAATAGTGGTGCAGCTCATAGCTCTTTTCCTTCTTTCCAAGGAGATGGTTCCGATCACTTTATTTCCAAGGCAAATCCCCATAAAACAAGGATGCTTTTCAACGATATCTGAAAGGAACTTTTTTACTTCTTCAATAGAATGATAACTTTCCCATGTCAACCATTTAGTTACTTCATCATCGGAAGCCCACTCCATAAAATCGGAGGCATCGTCGATAGATAATTTTCTTAAATGTATTTGGTTCGACATATGCTAGAGAATAAACAAAGATTATTTTTTTGAAAGCCGAATAACTGCACCCATAGTTCTTCTTTTGTATCTTTGTGTTAATGAATCACGACATCAACATAAATTCATGATTAATTGTAAGATGGGTATTAATAATCCATTACTACAATTTACGACCAATTAATATAAATACAAGATTTCATAAACACAAAGAAGCAAAAGAAGGCGCAAAGGCACAAAGAAGAACAAAATACTTTTTGGAAAGCCGAATAAAGTTTTCGATGATTTTAGGGCCTTCAGGGGTAAGGATAGATTCAGGATGGAACTGCACCCCCCAGCAAGGAAAGTCTTTATGTTTGATGGCCATGATTTTTCCTGAGCTTGATGTCGCTTCGATCGTAAGACAAGCGGGCAATGTATCAGGGTCAGCTACAAGCGAGTGATAGCGTCCGACCTCCATCGGCAAAGGAAGATTTTCAAAAAGTCCTTTTGCCGTATGAGTGATACTGACCGATTTGCCATGTACAATTTCGCCTGCGTTGATGATTTTTCCACCAAAAGCTTCCGCGATCGCTTGATGGCCAAGACATACTCCAAGAATCGGAATTTTTGGAGAGAGCCTTTTAATTAACTCAATGATTATCCCTGCGTCTTTCGGCCAGCCGGGACCTGGGGAAATGATAATGGCGTCCGGATTCAGCGCCTCAATCTCCTCTACGCTTTTAGCATCATTACGAATAACTTCAAGATTCGGCGTAAAAGGAGCAATAGCCTGATAGAGGTTATAGGTAAAACTATCGTAGTTATCGATGAGTATGAACATTAAACCCCTCCTCGGCAAGATCGATTGCGTTTAATACTCCTCGTGCTTTATGAAGCGTCTCTTGTACTTCGCTATCCGGATCTGATTCAATAACAATTCCGGCTCCGACGCGAACATAGACCTTCCCCTCTTTTGCTATACCCATACGAATCGCGATGCAGCTATCAAGATTGCCATTATTATCGATCCAGCATATCGCTCCCCCGTAGAGGCCTCGGCGGGTAGGTTCAAGCTCATCGATAATTTCCATCGCGCGAATCTTTGGAGCGCCGCTAAGCGTCCCTGCGGGAAGGGTCGCTTTTATTGCATCTAGTGCATCAAAAGATTTACGAATCTTTCCTATTACCTCGGAAGAAATATGGATAACATGAGAAAGACGCATGATTGATTTCAAATTGGCTACTTTAACCGATCCAATTTCCGCGATTGAACCGATATCATTTCTTCCAAGATCTACGAGCATCATATGCTCCGCTACCTCTTTTGGATTAGCTAAAAGCTCTTTTTCTACGCGCTCTTCATCCTTTAAAGAGGGCCTTGGTTTGGTGCCGGCTAAGGGATTGGTCTTTAAAATCCCTTCGTTCAACTCCACGAGCCGTTCAGGAGACGCTCCAAAAATTTGATATTCAGGCTCTTCTAAATAAAATAAATAATGAGTCGGTGTCACTATCCTCAAAGCTCTAAAAATATCAAAAGGATCTACATCGGTTTTTTTACTAAATGTTCTTGATAAAACGACCTGAAAGATATCCCCGTTATGAATGTAAGCTTTTGCTCGAGCGATCATCTCCTTAAAAGCCGCATCCGATACATCAACTTGCAGCTCTTCATGTTTTACAGTTTTTTTAGTCTGATGCTGCAATGAGAAGCGATCAATTTTATGGATAATATTGTCTATTTTTTTAATAGATGATTCATACGATTGAACCAAGTTTCCTTTGGGTATCATAGTATCAAATACGAACAACTTTTGTTTAAAATGATCAAAAGCAAGAGTCGTTTCATAAAAATTAAATAAAATAGGAGGGATATTTAACACATTAGGGTGAGTATCGGGTATTTTTTCAAAAATACGAATCGCATCATAAGTAAAGAAACCAACCGCGCCTCCAATAAATGAAGGAACATTATCTAAATTGGCCGAATGAAACTTTCTTAATTTTTCCCTTAACAACTGAATGTCGCTACCTTCAAAGTGATACGTGGGATTGAATCCTAGGTATGAATACCTCCCCTGCTCAATAGAATGATCGGCAGAATCTAGTATAAATGAACGATCCCCTTTTATGCGCAAAGCTTGATAGAGGGTAATCGGTGTAAACGTATCGGCGACGACAGCTTTCCAGCAAGGGACGGCAAATCCTGTTTTTGCTAGCTCTTCATATTCATTAAACGACATGAAATCCATGCTTAACCTTCCGTGGATCGATCGTTTCAGCGAATATCCTGATCTCTTCAGGAGATCTATTTTCCCCAACCATTTTTACAATAGCGCTGCCTACTACAAATCCATCTGCTAAACTTAAAGCTCCTTTTGCGCTCTCAAAATTCGATATTCCAAAACCTGCTAAAAGAGGCAAGGATGTTTTATTCTTTATTCGTGAAATAGTACTCTCAAAATCTTTAGGAAGAGCATCTCGAACCCCTGTCGTCCCCTTTTGACAAACATAATAAATAAACCCTTGCGCTTCTTTAATAATCTTGGACGCCCGTATATCCGATGTAGAGGGAGTTAAAATAAATATCGGGTCAAGGTTTGCCTTTCTTATATCGGATGTGATCGCAGCGGATTCTTCAAAAGGGAGATCAACGATCAGAAGGCCGTCAAACCCCGCTTTTTTGATTTCTTCAAAAACAGTTTTACCATGCGCTAGAACAGGATTTAAATAAGTGAAGAGAACAAGAGGTGTATTAGATATTTTTCGTATTTCGCTCCCTAGATTTAAAGCATCAAGAAGAGTGGTTCCATTTTCAAGCGAGTTTTGCATCGCTCCTTGAATGACGGGGCCATCCGCAATCGGATCCGAAAAAGGGACTCCGATTTCAAAAAGGTTTACACCTCCATCTAATAGCGCTTTTACGACTTGCAATAGGTAATCGTTCTTGCCTTTATCGGCAGTTATATAGCTCGCGAACACCTTTCCCTTATGAAATAAATCATCTATCCGGCTCATTTAATTCCCCTCTCTCGTTCAAGATAACGGAAGAATTCATCCAAATCTTTATCGCCTCGGCCTGAGAGATTAATAACAATATTTCCTTCTTGAGGCTCGCGTATTAAATAGGCAATCGCATGGCTTGATTCTAGAGCAGGAATAATCCCCTCCAATTTACTAAGAAGTAAAAATGCATCTACAGCCTCTTCGTCTGTCGCATAGGTGTACTTGACTCTGCCAGACTCATATAAAGCCACATGTTCAGGACCCACTGCAGGATAATCGAGCCCAGCTGATACAGAGTGAGTAGGAAGAATTTGTCCCTCTTGATCTTGTAATAGATAGGTAAAGCAGGCATGCAATACACCGGGTTTTCCCCCGGCAAATCGGGCAGCGTGTTTTCCTTCAGAAATTCCTTCGCCTCCTGCTTCAACCCCGATCAGTTTAACTTGAGGGTTTGGGATAAAAGGAGTAAATATGCCGATTGAATTTGATCCTCCTCCGACACACGCAACAATAAGATCAGGATCCTTTCCAATTATTTCCTTTATTTGATTTTGGGTCTCCATACCGATCACTTTCTGAAATTCACGAACCATTTCGGGATAGGGATGCGGGCCAAGCGCAGAACCTAAGCAATAATGAGAATATTCATAGCTTTCAGACCAATCGCGTAAAGCTTGATTAATCGCATCCTTAAGGGTTTTAGAGCCTTGATCGACAGAGCGGACTTCCGCGCCCATCAGCCTCATTCGTTTGACGTTTGGCTCTTGCCGCTTAATATCAATCGCCCCCATATAAATAACGCATTCAAGGCCGAGGTGAGCCGCCGCCGATGCGGTTGCGACCCCATGCTGCCCCGCTCCCGTTTCAGCGATGATACGTCTTTTACCCATCTCTAAAGCCAGCATACATTGTCCAAGAGCATTATTTAATTTGTGCGCCCCTGTATGCAGAAGATCTTCCCTCTTCAAAAAGATTCTTCCCTTTTTAAGGTAATCAGAAAGACGACGTGCTTCAGTCAATGGAGTAGGACGTCCGCCAAACTCACTTAAAGCATTATAAAAACGGGAGCGGAAATCAGCCGATTTCCAGGCAGATTCCCAATGATTTAGCAAATCCTCTAATGGCGCCATTAATAGTTCAGGCATATAGGCGCCGCCATAACCGGATCCATATCTACCTTTCGCCATACTTCACCGCCCTAATAAAGGATTTTAGACGCTCTTCATCTTTGATGCCCATTTCCCCCCGTTCAACGCCTGAGGAAACATCTACTCCGGTTGGGTGCTCATTAAGAACCGTCTCTAAAACATTTTCAGGGGTCAAGCCCCCTGCCATAAACCAGCAGCTTTTATCTTTTTCTCCTGAATATTTATCATAAAGGTAGAAATCGCCTGCTTTAAAGGAAGGGTATTTAATCGTATTTACAATAAGACGCCTGCATAATAGATTTTGTCCTTCCTTAAGTGTTAAAGGGCTATGCAATTGCACAACCTTTAAAGATAGGCTTTCAATCAGAGCTTCCATTTGTTCTTTCGTTTCATTTGTAAAAAGCCCCACCGGCTCTGCCCTCTCAAGCCTTATCGCATCAACAATTTCTTTCGCCCGCATTAAACTAACAGATCGTGGAAACCCTGATGATAAGATCATACCGATAAAATCAGCCCCTTCCTTAGCTGCAAGTCTTGCATCCTCAGGCCTTGTCACACCGCAAATTTTTACGAGAGTCATAATGCCCTCGCTTGTTTTATGAATGCGGCAGGATCTGGATGACGGAGCAGTCCTTCCCCGATTAATACCGCGTTATAACCTGCTTCTTTCATACGTTTTGCATCATCTAATGTTAAAATTCCTGACTCGGCCACTTTCACAATCCCTTCTGGAATTCTTTTAATGAGCTTTTCTGAAGTAGCTAAAGATATCTCCATCGTTTTTAAATCACGGTTATTGACCCCTATCATCCGGCATTCGGACGCAAGCGCAATTTCAAGTTCATATTCATCATGCACTTCAACTAAAGGCTCTATTTCAAGCGCCTTGCAAAGCTTGACCAACTCTTTTAATGAATTTCCGAGGACCGCAACGATTAGCAAAATTGAAGAAGCCCCTCCCTTAATCGCCTCGGCAATTTGTTTTGGTGTAAGAATAAAATCCTTACGTAAAACGGGTATGGATACGGCATCAGAGACTTTCTTCAAATCACCTAATGATCCATGAAAGAACTTTTCGTCCGTTAATACCGATATCATGGAAGCTCCGGCTTGTTCATAGAGCTTTGCCAATTTTACAGGATCTTCAATCGGTGCAATAGGACCTCGGCTTGGAGAGTGGCGCTTAATTTCAGCAATGACATGAAAGGAATGTTCAAATTTTTTATAAAAAGGGGCTCTCACTTCCTTCTCAAGGAGTTCTTTTTTAAAATCGATAATGTCATTCAGTAAAGGCTTTTTCAAAGTGAATCCACTCTTCTAATTTTTGTTTTGCTTTTCCGCTTTTTAAAGCGTTTAAACTTAAAATAACTCCCTCGCCGATACTTGGAGCGATACCGTAAATCCAAAGGGCCACACCCGCATTCAAGGCTAACGTATCTGCTATTTCACCCTCCTTTCCCTTTAAAGCTTCAATAAGCAGTGATTTATTATCTTCAATCTCTCCTCCTTGCAAATCTTTAACGCACGCTTTTTTAAACCCATATTCAAGGGGATCGATTATTTAACGTGTGAGCTTTCCCTCATCAAGAAATAGTCGGTCAGC
>CAZABG010000001.1:67136-99285 GCA_964483465.1 uncultured bacterium | reverse complement strand
CATAGCAGGCAGAATAGCGACAGATTGGGCGCGATTTTAGCGCGCTTGTAATTAAAACCGCCGCCAGGCGCCCCTTCTGCCCAAGGCTGCCTTTATATCCGGTGAAAGCGGCACTTTCTTTCGCTATTCTGCCTTCCGCCTTCCGCCTTCATCCTTCTGCCTTCACCTTTTCTAGCGCCTCTACATCTGCCGACGTGATGAGCTTTAAGTTGCGTGTTATCATTTCGATATCCCAATCCCACCAGGCGATATTGACAAGGCGCTCGATGGTCTTATCATCAAAGCGCATTTTTAAAACTTTACCGGGATTCCCTCCTACGATTGCATAGGGAGGAACATCTTTTACAACATTGGTATTTGTCGCGATGATTGCGCCGTGGCCTATTTTAACGCCACCGCGAACGGTGCAGTTGTAGCCGAACCAGACATCGCTTCCCACAAGGATATCACCTTTTACCGGTATGTCTAAAATGGAATAGGCGTTTTCCCATCCATGGTTGAAAATGGGAAAAGGGTAGGTGCTGATACCATCCAATTTATGGTCGGGGGCCATCATAAATTTGGTTTCAGCGCCGATTGCGCAGAACTTGCCTATAACGAGCTTTGTCTTAGTTTGCAGATCGTTATAGAGAACGTTATTTGTTTCAAATTTTTCCGGGCCATTCTTTCTGTCATCATAATAGGTATAGTCGCCTACATGAATGTTTGGAAGGGTGATGAAGTTATTTAAGTAACAAAGTTTCTCATATCCCTTTATGGGGAATTTTTCTCTTGGGTTAGGACCTGACATGGGGATTCCTCAATCTATAAAGGACATGACGCCTTAAAGGGTGATTTTCTTCAAGTCTCGGATGATCAAAATCGTCTTTAGGATCATGAGTCATGCCTAAACGCATCATCACTTTTTGAGAGGGGAGATTATGGACGGTTGTGATAGCGACAATCTCATTTAACTTAAGATTATCGAATCCATACTCGATCGCAGCAAGGGCCCCTTCTGTCGCATAGCCTTTACCCCAATGTTTTTTTGCAAGACGCCAGCCCACCTCAACCGCGGGAGTAAAATGCGCTTCAAAGGGAATAGGTTGAATGCCTATAAATCCAATAAGTTCTTCATCTAGAAATGTTCCCCATAATCCCCATCCCCTTTGATTAATTCCATCAGAAAGTCGCTTTAGCATCGCGTCGCTCTCTTCTCTAGTTAAAACCGAGGGGAAATAGCGCATCACTTCAGGGTCGCAATTCATGGAATAGAAAGGTTCCCTTTCTTGATCAGTATAATTCTTTAAAATGAGTCTTGCTGTTTTAATCATAGGTTTACAAAGTAATTTTAAATATTCTACTCATGTTAGAGATATTTAAAACGTGTTTTTCTATCGATTTTACAATCGAGAGTCAATTCCTTGAACTTCCATTTCAATCCAGGGAAGATTTTCGGTGAAATTAATGAAAATTCTTATAAAACTCGTCGTGTCATGTTTAAATGTTTTTTTACAACCCACATAAGAATTATTCCCCAAGCTTAATTTGGCATACATATCTTTCATGGCAAAACTCTTTACTCTTTGCATGCCGGTAGTGCAATTTACAGTTCTTTCATTTTCGATGGTTTTTAGCGTGTTTTGAGCCACATGTAAAGCTCTTCTATTGGATAAAACGGGGGCCACTAAAGCGTTAATCTGAAAGGTATAAGGATTGATGAATAAGGTGTTTAGACGATCAAAAAATGCGGGTAAAACGGTTATAACATCATCTATATCTGCTTTTACAAAAAGAAAAACTTGGTTACTCAGCCCAAGCTTTTCAAATTGATCAAATGCGGCTCTCGTGACGGTAATGTCTATCGGTAAGGTTTCGTAATATCTTGTCGTCAAAAGGTCTACATGAAGAGGCTCTACATTGCCTGTAAATTCTCTTAAGTAATGATCTAAAAATTCATAAAAGTCTCTATAAGGCATAAACACTTCGATTTTTTCTAACTGCTCTCTTTGGCGGAAGTAAATAACACATTTTACCTGATCAACAGAACCTGAATAAACACGGATATCATTAGATGTTCTAAGGAAGATCGATTCTTGCGAGGAGTAAATGGCGCCATGAGCCAAATATTTCCAGAAGATGTTGTAGGCTTTCATACCCACAATATCGAGCATCGCGAAATCAAAGATGTCTGGATTTACGACTTTAATTCGGCTGAGATATTTTGGATTTAGTTTGGATATTAGAGTTTCAGTGGGATAAAAGCGTTCGTCAGGGGGTGAATAAGGAGCTAAAGCTTGCATATATCCTGCCTTCGTTAAAGGTATGAAAAAGGACTATAGTCAACCCTCGTTTTTGATGTAAACGTTTAGTGATTTTTTATGCCAATTTATGGTATAGTATAAGCGATGTTTAAAAAGATTCTTTTAATTCTTCTTCTTGTTAGTTCTCTTAAAGCAGAGATTTTTGAAATCGATAATATCGACGACATTCGTCCCTACGCGACCGATCCCTCAGGCATTGTTTTACTTGATATAGACGACACTTTGATCGCCCCTCCTTTTGTTTTAGGTCGTTCGGGCTGGAGGGTTTGGGCAAAAGAGGCTTTGACGGAGAGGGCAGCGCCTTTTAATGTTTATGAAGCCTTAACCCTTTATATTGCAGTAAGAGCCCCTTATATTCCTGTAGAAGAGGCGGCAGTTAAGCTTGTTTCGGATCTGCAAGCAAGAAATATCCCAACGTTTGCATTCACTGCGCGCGGCAGAACTTTTTGGTATAATATTCATCTGTTGGGGATGGATCGTTTCAGCGAGCAGCAGCTGCATCAAGCAGGCTACGATTTTAGAAAAAGCCATCTCCCAAGAGGCTTTAATGTCCCTGAAGAGTTCTTCTATAACGGCATTATCTTTACCGAATACAAAGTAAAAAAAGGCGATTTTTTCATTAAAATATTTAAAAACCTGTCGTATCGCCCCTCTCATATCGTATTTGTTGATGACAAGCTTGACCAGGTTAAATCGGTTGAAAAAGCGGCAAATGAATTAAATATTCCCTTTTATGGCTTTTGGTATAAAGCAAGCGATAATGAAGCTAAGCACTTAAATCCCATGCTTGCAAATATCGAGCTTGAAGAGCTTCTTTATAACGATAACATCGTGTCGGATGAAAAGGCCCGCGAAAAAGTACATCTTTTAGAAGCTTGCGATCCTTATGATTATCTTGAAAAGATACTGGAGAATTTCGATTTAAATTTGCTTACACCTGAAGTCCCTTATCAGCATGACAGGCCTTAGATATCTCTGGAATAGGTTTCAGTGTATCTCTCGATTTACCTTCAGTTCTAAATCTCCTTCATGGGATCGAAAAGGCCATGGATTGGTTAAAGTTAAATCGGGTTATAATTCCATAATCTTTGAAGAAAGGGGAGAATGGACAGACTCGATTCAAACCCTTTCTTTTACTAACCAAATTCGCTGGGGCTTAGAGGAGAAGTTTCTTACGCTTGAACATATGCGTCAGAGCGAGCCTGTTTTTCTACTCGACTTCGTCTATCAAAAAGGACGCATCGTCTCTCATAATGATCACTTATGCGGCGATGACCTTTATCAGGGTGAAATCAAACTAAAAGAGGATAAAATTCACTTCAATTGGCATGTGAGCGGACCCAAAAAAGCGGAAAAAATCGAAATCATTTACTCATAATATTAAGCGAGTTTGGATCCATTCGGGACTTTTCTTTCCGGAATCGCGAGAACTACCTCGTCTCCTAACACAAGGCCCGTAGTTAAAACTTCGGAGATAAAAGGCCCAATTTTCTTTGTTTTATAGGCCGCTTTCTTCGCTTCAGGAAAAGGTGACGCTTCCACAATCGTGCCTACAAGAAGCTGAACCTTTTCAAAATCAACCCATTCAATCGTATCCATTGGGAGTTAGAGTAGTCCCCCATACTGTTTTTTTCCAAGAGATAGATTAAATAAAAGAGGCCCATTCCTATTGTTAAATAAATTATTTTAGTATGCCCAAAAAGAGCCGTTATGGGATAGTTAAAGAAGTCAATTGAAAGTCTTTTTTAAAAAATATAATTAAAGCGTTTAATTGGTCTGATGTGCTATATTTAAACACTTATTTAACAAAAAGATAATTGATGAAGTCATTCGAAGAATTGTTTTCCCATCCAGAAGTATTAAGAGCGGTAGAAGATGCAGGTTACACCCAGCCGACGGCTATCCAAGAACAAGCCATTCCTGAAGTCATAAAAGGCTCCGACCTCTTCGCTTCTGCCCAAACGGGAACGGGAAAAACTGCGGCTTTCATCTTGCCTTCGCTTGTTAGAATGGCCGAAAACGCCCCAAAAGCCCAGGTAACAGGTCCTCGCGTCCTTATTTTAGTTCCAACAAGAGAACTTGCCACCCAAGTTTCAAAAGTTGCGACAAAGTATAGCAAATACCTCCCAAAAACAAAGGTAGTTACTATTTTTGGCGGCTCGCCTTATCCGATTCAGAATCGACAGCTATCGCGTCCTTATGAAATATTGATCGCAACGCCTGGCCGTTTAATGGATCACATGGAACGAGGCCGTATCGACTTTTCACGTCTTGATACCCTTATTTTAGACGAAGCAGACCGTATGCTCGATATGGGCTTTATCCATGACGTAGAAGCGATTGCTTCAAAGACGCCTTCAAATCGTCAAACCCTGATGTTTTCTGCGACTTTAAGCCCTGCGATTAAGAAATTGTCATCTAAGCTTCTCAGAAACCCGGTTGAAATTTGCATTGAAGCCGAGTTCAATAGCAAAGAGAACATTGAACAAAAACTGATGCAAGTCGACAATCTCGACCATAAGTATCGTTTGCTTGATCATGTTATTGCCGATCCTGAACTTTCACAAGCGATTATCTTTACCTCTACTAAGCGTCAAGCCGATCTTCTCGCGGACAAATTATCCGATTCAGGCCAAAAATCAGCGGTTCTTCATGGCGATATGAAGCAGTCGGCAAGAACCCGTACGATCGCGCTTCTTAGATCCGAAAAAATTAAACTTCTTGTCGCGACAGACGTTGCCGCAAGAGGGATCGACGTTTCTACTTTAAGCCATGTCATTAACTTCGATATGCCCCAATGCGTTGAAGATTATGTTCACCGTATCGGAAGAACAGGTAGAGCCGGCGCAAGCGGAACCGCCTTATCTTTTGCAACCGATAATGATACGCAAATGGTCAAGAGAATTGAGAAGTTCACTTCAAAGAAATTAACGCTTTGTATTGTTCCAGGATTTGAACCTAAGAAGAAGTCTTCCTCTTCGCCAAGAAAGGAAAACTATCCTCCTAGAAGAAACCGTTTCACCTCAAGAAGAGGCGGCCGTTAAACTAAAGCGCAGTTTGAAGCTTCCGCTTGATTAAACGTGTCAAATTCTATTACTGATAAGGCCACAAACTGAGTCCCGTTAAAGGTCCATGTTTGTGAGCCGGTCGAATTCATTACGCCTGTTGCAAGCTTTAGATTTTGAGCATAATTCACCGTCCAAACCGCAGTGCCGATAGAAGATTGAAATGTTCCAGGATCATACGCCCTTGAAGTCGACAAGGCGAGTTGAAAACTTGCGAATAACTGATTAATCGTATTGATATACTCTTGAAAATTTAGCTGCTGTTCAGGCTGCTTAGTTCCATTGAAAGTAACCTGATAAGTTGCTTTTAAATCTGTACTGATCATGCCAGATATGGCCGCGATATTTTTTGAATACACCGCCCCCCAAAATTGTTCTATCGCCCCTTGCATTTGTTGAACCGTAATGCTCATAAAACTCCTTTTTAATAATTGATAGCCTCTTGCAGGCACACGACCCTTGTTCCATCCGTCATATAAATGCCTTAATTGAACGATTTATCTCCTCAATCCAGGCATTTTTTTCTTCATCGCTATATATGGGCATGTCGATAAAGCCATGAATGACTTTTGGGAATTCTTTCATGACAACTTCATTTCCATTTTCTTTTAGTTTCTGGGCGTAATCGGCAGCTTCAAAACGGAGCGCATCGTATTCAGCCGTAACTACGATAGAAGGGGGAAGATTCTTAAAATTATGAGCTAAATCGAGAGATGCATAGGGAGCTCTCTCATCTCCCGGATTTTGCAAATACATGCTCCAGAAAAAGTTCATCGTATCTTTCGTAAGAAACGCTTTATCCTCGCTATTGTCATACGCTTGGTCGTCGGCGTTAGCCTTAATAACAGGATAAATTAAAAGTTGAAGATCGATTTTAGGACCTTTTTTATCGCGCGAAAGAAGAGAAACGGCTGCGGCTAAATTCCCTCCCGCGCTTTCGCCGCAAACAACGAACTTGGGAGCGTTTTTTGCATACTCTCTTAGCCAAAGGGTCGCATCATAAGCATCATTCAAAGGGGTAGGAAAAGGATTTTCAGGGGCAAGGCGGTAGTCGACTGACGCAATCACACAATTGAGATGGTTTGCAAGCCGCCTGCAAACGGGATCGGCTTCATCAATCGACCCAAATACAAAACCGCCCCGATGAAAATAGACAACAAAGGGTAAATTGCCTTCTTTTGGCCGATAGATGCGTGCAGGGATTTGATGTTTATCCCTTGCTTCAATTTTAATGTCTTCGACTTTAAAAATGGGCTCTTTTACAGCCTCTTGTAAAAAGAAATCGCGCCCTAATTTACGCGATTCATCAAGCGATACACTCTCGCCAACTCTTGCGAGCTTTGTAAATTCAGCAATGAATTTATTGTATTTTTCGTTTTGGCGAAGAATGGAAGTCATTTATTCCCTATTTGAGGTAGTGGTTAAACCATTCTAAATTGCTGTGCATCGCTTGTTTAAGCAGTTCCGTATTAGGAATACGGTGGCCCATGCCAGGATACAAAAGGAGGTTTGCCACTTTTCCCTCTTTCTCAAGCGCATTAAACCATTCATGCGCCTGTGATACAGGAACACGTTTATCATCTGTGCCATGTTGAATCAAGCAAGGCGTCGTGACATTTTTAACATAGGTGATAGGAGAGCGTAAAATATGAAGCGAATCATCATCGCCCATGCAGTCGCTTAAAAAGCAGGTTAAATCGGTTGTGTTTTTAAACGAAGTAAGGTTTGCAATGCCTGCACCCATGGACGCAGCTTTAAAACGGTTTGTTTGACTGATGATCCAGGAAGTCATATAGCCTCCATAACTCCAGCCCATAATGCCGAGACGGGTTTCATCAATCGATCCTTGCGCGATAACGTAATCGACCCCTCTTAAAATATCGTACATGTCTTTTCCGCCCCAATCATTAAAATTGGCAAGACGGAATGGGGTTCCATACCCGGTCGATCCTCTTGGATTTGTGCGAAGAATAAAATAGCCTTCATCAGAAAAAACAGCGATAGGATAGGCGAAAGGAACACCTAAATAGGATTCATCAAAAACGCCCATAGGGCCGCCGTGAATTACCAACAAAAGAGGATATTTTTTTCCTGGCTGATAATCTTTTGGATAGGTCAAAAGCCCTTCAATGGTTAAGTCTTCGGACTGCCAGGATATTTTTTCTGTTTTAGCGATTGTCAATTCGTTCGCTTTATCGTTGATTGAGCTTAGACGAATCGGATTAAATTCATCGAGCGTTGAGAAATAGACTTCAGGAGCTGTATCAGAGGATTGCTTTACAAAGCTAATCGCGCTTTTATCAGGACTTAAAGAGGGCTCACGAACAAATGCTCTGTCTTGAATCAAGGCTCTTGGGGCGCTTCCATCTACCGGCACAAGGTATAGATCGAATTTTGTTTGTTTGGGTTCAAAGAAAAGCAATCCGCTTCCCTCTTTATTCCAGCCTAAAAGATTGGGTCCTGAAAGGAAAGGACCGCCATTTGGCGTTTCTGCAAGCGTTTTCTCGATTTTCCCGTCGAGCGAGCGAATGGCAACGGCGTTATTAATGCCATAAAGTTTATCTCCGACCCTTTTCAGAAAGCCTATCCAATTGCCGTCCGGAGAAAATCGTGGATTGCTTTCAAACGTATCGCTATTGAAATAGTAAACCTCTTTTGTTTGAAGGTCTATGAGAGCAAGGCTTGAATAGACATAAAACGCCTCTAAACCGGGTTTTGAGGTATAAGCAAATGCGATTTTTTGAGAATCGGGAGACCAGTCGAATTCTAGGTTGGTAGTCCCGAAATCGCCAAGGCCCTTTACGCTATAATCAAGTCCTGTGAGGGGGGAGGTTATCTTTTCATTAATATCATAAATATAAAGGCGGGTAATAAGCGTGTTTTCATCTTCCATTACAAATGCAATCTTTTCTCCATTTGGAGCCCATGCATAGGTCTGAACGTCTTTTTTTCCGTTTGTAAGAAGCGTTTTGGTTCCGTTTTCCAAAAAGTATAGGTTTTTTACGCCGTTTTCTTTAGAAACGTATGCAAGGATGCTCCCGTTTGGAGACCATCGCGGCTGCATGGAGGAGGCGTTCGGGCCGGTAATCGCATGGTCATTTCCGCTCTTATAGATACGTGAAATGGCAAGTCCTTTTTCATCGGTCAGCCGGTAGTCTGTTGCGACAAATACCGCTTCACGATTGTCAAAGGAGAGCTGCGGATCTGAGATGATTTTGGTGTTTAATGTAGCTTCGGGCGTCCAGGTTTCTGCCTGAGCGAGAGCTGCTGTCGTAAAGAGGGAT
This sequence comes from uncultured bacterium, assembly GCA_964483465.1. GTDB lineage: Bacteria > Chlamydiota > Chlamydiia > Chlamydiales > Parachlamydiaceae > CAZABG01. The sequence continues at coordinate 90,633 of CAZABG010000001.1, read as the reverse complement.
GTCGCGATTAGGGAATTCATCAAATGGCTCATAGAAGCTCCTTAAGTAGATGACCACTCTAAATCAACTTATTTTTCAGCGCAACGAATTTTGCTTTGAATAATTGTGTTTAATTAACTATAATTATCTTCATGGAAACGGTTAATAAACAAAATAACAGTAGCGTCGCTAATGTTTATGTTGTTTCCATCCTCCCTTTTTTCCTTTCATTTATTTTTCTCCGCTAAAGCGGAGAACACTATTTTTTTTGCTACATTTCTATGCCTTTTTAAACTGATCCACAAGGGCTTTTCTTCATTTTTCATAAGCCTGAAACGGATTCTGATTTTATTGTTTTAAAATTTTTGAAAGGAAAATTATTTATGTCTTCAACTATGCCCGCAAATAATTCGCTGTGGCAATGGTGGCAGCAGGCGGCGCCTTATGCTGCTCACCCAATAGCCTCGGGAGCGGCTATCGTCCCTGTGTTTTACGGCCTTGTTTTAAAAAGTGCGCGTCAAACAGAGTCGCCCACTCCTTTAATGTCCGTTAAAGAGGCGTTAAAAGGTGGGCTCAAAGCATCGAAGGCTTTGAGTGTGATGATGGGAACGCAAATGATCGCTCAAACGCATCTTGATCTTTTAACTAAAGGAGTGCCGTATTCTTCTTTATGGAATTCGATGTTCATAGGAGCGGTATCAGCGCCGGCTCTTATCGTATTCAATGGCTATACCATGAATAAAACGGCAATCGAGTCGTTAAAAGCGCTTAGGTTGCGTCAAGTGGCGGCGATAATGTACTTAGAGACGAGCTTTCTTTTCGCAATGCGTCTCGCATTGAGTGCGGATGATATGATGAAAGCGCATCTAGGAGATAACAAATCAACTTCTTATGCAACCGCGTTCCTATCCGGCGCGGTCGGCAGCCTCATCGGCCATCCGGCGGACACAGCTGTGACGAGGTGGCAAAAAGAGCTGCTTGTGCCCATAAGGGTATTGTATTATGGCGCGCCGGTTAAAGCGGTGACGTTCGGCGCCTTCTCTGTCATCTACAAAGCGATGAAAGAAGCTGTAGAGTCAAAATAATTCTATCCCCCTTATGTTAAGCATAAGGGGGAAGCTTTATAATTCTAACGCCCAATCAAATCCCAAGATCACATTAATTGACGTTTTACATTATGATATTTGGCATGAAACCTGAGCTCGTAAGTGTTTTTGTCGTTTATCAAGACAAATTTTTAGTTATCAAACGATGCAGTCCTTTCCTTTGCGGCACCTGGCAGATGGTGACGGGCGGCATTGAACCGAATGAAGTGGCGTGGATGGCAGCTCTACGCGAAGTGCACGAAGAGACAGGAATCATTCCTGATCGGTTCTATTGCGCCGATACCGTCGAGACGTTTTACATGGTGCAAAAAGATAAGATATTCATGGTTCCTGTTTTCGTTGCGATCCTTGATGAGCCGCAAGAGGTAGTTTTAAGCCCAAAAGAGCATGATGCCTTTGAGTGGTTATCAAAGGAAGAAGCGAAGAACAGGCTTGTGTGGATAGAACAAAGACGATGTATAGATCTCGTTTATAACGAGTTCATTATGAAAAAACCCTCAGAATACTTGAATATACCCATACCTGACATGATATATAAGCATTAAAAGATGAAAAAACTAATCGACGGCATAGTTGAGTTTCGAAAAAACCTTACGGATGAGTATAGGGAATTGTTTGCGAAGCTTGCTCTCGGCCAAAAACCCGACGCTCTTTTTATCGCATGTTCAGATAGCCGCGTGGTTCCCAATTTATTTGCGTCGACTAACCCAGGCGATCTCTTCGTTATTAGAAATGTAGGAAACCTGATTCCACCAGCTAATTCAGATACTCAAGAAGTAAGCGCGCAAGCCGCGATTGAATTTGCCGTTTTTAATCTAAAAATATCGAACATCATTGTATGCGGCCATTCCGACTGCGGAGCAATCGATGTGATTGCTGACGGAAAAGAGATACCTAATTGCCCGCATTTAAATTCCTGGCTGAAATTTGGAGAAGAATCGGCATTGAAAGTGAAGCGCGGTCATACGTATAACCCGAAGCTTACAGAGAATAATCAAATATCACAGGTCAATGTCCTTCAGCAAATGGAACACATATCGAGCTACCCTTTCATTCAAGAGCTGATAGCGGAAGGCAAATTAAGGGTGCATGGTTGGTGGTTTGATATCGCTCACGCCGATGTCTATTGCTTTGAGCCGACACTAAATAAGTTTGTATTGATCGATGAAGAGGAGTCTAAACTCATTTTAAAGCGTCTTGGATAGCGTTTTTGCAAGCATCCGCACATTCATGGCAAATTTCTGCGCATTGTTGGCAATGATCATTATTCATTTTTCCGCACGCATCAGCGCATTTTTCACAAACATCTGAACACAGCTGCATCATTTCGGTATTAAAGGGGGAGTCGGCGCTATGTAATTTGATCGCAAGTCCGCAGATATCTGCGCATTCTCCGCAAAGAATCGCGGTCTCAGGCATATTTTCCTCTATACACATTTTACTGCACGAGGAACAGATGCTATAGCACTTCATTAGTGTTTGCATATGTTCATGATTAACATGAGGAAAACTCGGATACTTAATATTACTTTTCATATTATCCTCCTTAAAAGAGCTGGATTAACGTTTCCGCGTCTTTCGCGGCATCGCCTTTAGCGTCATTGTCAAAATAGCAATAGACAGAAGTTCCCTCTTCCGCCCAATCTATAAACTGCTTTTGCATTTTTTTGAGGCGTGTTTTTCCATATGATCCTACATAAGCTTTATGAGGGCCGTGAAGACGCAAATAGGTGAAGTCTGTTGTGATGACTTCGGGTGTTTGTTTCCCGTTTAAGTCGGTGATGCAAAGGGCTATATCATGCTTCCGTAAGATTTTATAATATTCTTCCGTGAACCAAGTATCGTGTCTGAACTCAAAAACATAACGGTACTTATCATCTAATAGTTTTAGAAAATCATTTAGCGTTTTTCTACTAGCCGGAAAAGAAGGGGGAAGTTGAAAGAGAATAGGACCTAATTTAGTTTTAAAGAGTTTAATCCGCGAGTAAAAGAATTTAACGGCTCCCTCGCATTCCTTGAGACGTTTTAGGTGGGTAATATAGCGGCTTGCCTTTATAGAAAAAATAAAATCTGGAGGAACTTTTTTCACCCATCCCTTGATTGTCGATTCCGATGGGGTGTGATAAAAGGTTGTATTTACTTCAACTGTCGGAAATACGGTGCTTAAAAAACTAAGCCAATCTTCTTGTTTAAGCCCATCCAGATAGAAAGTTTTCTTCCAATCAGGATATGACCATCCTGATGTGCCTACAATAATTTCGGCTTCTTTTTTGGGCATAATCCTGCCTACTTTTTTGAAGCCGCTTTCTTAGGCACTTTTGCTCCCTTTTTTCGCGCTTCAGAAAGGCCAATTGCCACGGCTTGTTTACGGCTCGTAACTTTTTTTTCGTTTCTTCCCGACTCAAGCTTTCCTTCTTTCATCTTATGCATGGCCTTTTTCACTGAGGTGCTAGCTGCTTTTCCATATTTAGGCATGATAGACCTCCTCATTTCTTGCTTTTAAGAGATTTTTCAGCCGCTTCTTGATTGACACCCTCTGAGAAGAAAGAGCCTTCTGCAATTTTTGTGAGTTTTTTATCAGCCGCGCCTTCTTCATCTAGGCTGTCTTGAATGAGATTAATAATCTCATCATCAAAATCAAGGTGTTCGGCAAAGCTTCTGAGCGTTCCATAAGAGGCGATCTCGTAGTGCTCTACTTTTTGAGCGGCGCCAATTATCCCTGCATCTAAGGTAGGGGATTTAGGAATCTCTTTTACAAGCTCATCCGCTTCTTTAATCAACCCTTCCATGGCTTCACAGGTCCTTTCTTGGGGTTTTAGCTCAAGAAGCGCAAAGATTTCCTCGATTCTTTTTGATTGATTTTCAGTTTCTTTAAGGTGAGCGCTTATCGCATCTTTAAGATCGGGAAGCGATGCGGCTTTTATCAGTATAGGCAGCGCTTCGATCAGTTGATTTTCCGCGCTGTACATTTCTTTTAATTCATCGAGAAATAAACTAAATAAACCATTTTTCTCTTTCATAACTCCCTCCTAATTAATTATCTAAGATTGAGCGCCAGGGAAGATGCGATGAAAGAATGGTATCTTCCTAATTTCAGAATACAATTAACTGGTAATTAAATGACGATTTATTTGTAATAATTATTTAACAATTTAACTGTTAGTTACTCTTGTTGATTGCTAATAGGGTGATTTCTGCAACTATTTGTTCCTTGCCAGGAGCTAAAACATAGATCTTGCTCAGCCGGCAATAGCTTCCATTAAAGTGCAGGCGATTGATTAGGCTATTTCCTCGGGAGGCCTCTTTATCCACAATTTCAGACAATTTTACCGTGCCGCAAAATAATTTTGTAATTTGAGGATGTTTAATATTTTTAAGTCTAGTTTCAAAATGGGCCGTTATGGATACAACAATCAAATTTTCTTGAGGTATGGCCTTTCTTATCCATAAAGAAAGGGCGTCATTCTGAGCTTTTAGAATTATATTAAATGCATGCTCTTTCTGCTCGCTCGAATATCCATTCATCTCATCTAAAAAATTTAACTCCATTTCATTGAGACTATGTATCAGAGAGGGTCTGATCTTTTTATAATCATTTACGATAATCGCACCTATAAATTCATTCCCTTCAAAGTAGGGAATAAAAAATTTATGCTCTTTGCTTAAATCCCAGGCAAAACGATTAATCAATGGAGTCAAGTCATTGAAATGAACGAATGTCGAGTTTGAAGGAAGGTTATTCAAAAAGGACATAAGTGTTTCGTCTGACCAGGTATCGATTAGGTTGCAAGCGGCAAATTGACGTTCTTTAGAATTTCTTAAATCACTCGCGTCGCACATTTGAAAAGAGGGAACTATCTCTTTACCTGTTTTAACAACGACAGGATTGTTATCAGTAAATGTGAGCTTAAATTTATTAGGCATCACTTTTGATAATAAGGTGTTGCCCTCTGAATCGGGAACACCTGCCCCTAATTCTACAAGGGGATTTAAGCTGCAAAAAAAGGAAGCTATAAATAGACCTAACCTAGGATAGATGCTCTTTATCAAAGCCCTTTCCTTCGAAACATTGTGGTAACGATGTCCATTATCCACCCCAAATTTAGATTGAACAATCTTTGGAAAAGAAAAATCATACTGGGGCGAATACAGATTAGCTAAGACTACCTCTGTAATAACGTCATTCGCTTGTTTTCCTTTGTCATATGACCCAATGCGAACGGCCATTACTACTGTTAATTGATCGCTATAAGAAACGGCTGTCATGATTATATTCCCACTTTTCTAATCGCTAAAACGATTAGATTGGCTGAAATCATAACTTTACCGGGATTCAAAACATAACAAGTTCTATTTACAAGCGTTCCTTTATCGTTATGCAGCCAATTACAATTATTGAAATGCTTTAAAGATTTTTCATCGATAGCTCTTCGGTCTATAATGGTGCTATCAAACAGGGTATTACAAAATAGTGTTGTTAATCCGGGCGAAGAAATGGCTCTTAACTTAGCTTCAAAATGCTCTATGATAGGAACTTCTTTAAGATGAACAGAAGGAATGGCTTTCTTTAGCCACTCTCCAATAGCGGCTCCTCCATTTTGCAGCAAATGATTAAATACCTGTTCATTTCGTTCAGGAGAACAGGCGGCTTCATCAAGAAAATTAATCTCCATCACGTCTAAATTATGAATCAATTCATCACGCGCTTTTTTATAATCGATGACGAGCGCGCCTTTCAATTCTCCATACATTTGATGAGGAAAAACAAGATAATTTTGAGAAATAAGATCCCAGGCGAAGGCGTTAATCATAGGACAAATGTCATTTAAATGAACAAAAGTGCTTCCTATAGGCAAAGCTTCGAACGCGTGAATAAAGGAGCTTAATTTTTCAGAAGTTAAGGTATCAATGACATTGCAAGCCAAAAATTGCGATTCTTTTGTTTCTTGCAGACGATTCATATCCAGAAGAGAATACTTCGGATTACGCTTTTGGTTTCTTGCGACTACTTTACCGTTAAAATCCGTAGGGTTTACATCGCATCTCTCAGGAAGGAGCGACATGCCAAAAGTTTTTCCTTGTTCGTCCACATCGCCAGCTCCTAGTTCTATTATTTTTTTTGAACAATTAAAGAAATTGCAGGCGATTTGGACTCCAATGCGATAAAAGACGTGCATTTGCAAAGCTCTTAACCGACTATGATCTATATAATGTTCTTCATATAAATCATCACAGAGCTCCGCCTGATTTATTTTTAAAAAAGGAGTAACGTTATTAATCTTTAAAGAAAGCATCAGCAAGCAATTTGTCATACCAAAATTGACGCGGTCGCTCGCTTTTTGATTGCCCATTCTTTTGGTAAGAACGGTATTCAGATGGTCAGGGTAATTGGTAATGGTCATAGGTTCCTTACTTGATTCTTTTTATGACAAAAACGGCCACTTTGTTGACGACCATCGTTTTGTCGGGGGCGATAACAAAAATAACTCTTTCTGTAACATTGCCTTGATCATTTTCGGCATAGTTGCTTGGTTTAAGGTTGAAAATGTGATTTTTATCAAAAACGGCTCTATCTTCTATTACCCCATTGAACACAGTTACAGCTTTTGGAATAGAGAGGGCTTTTAGTTTGTCTCTGAAATGCTCGGTGACATAAACAAATCGATAAGTATCTTTGGGGAGAGAGCCTTTTATCCATTCAGATATTTTAAATGCGTCGTTCTTATCTTTAATGTTAAAGAAGGCTTGTTCTTTATCTTCTTTTGAAAGTCTTGCAAAATGATCTAATAAATCTTTTTCATCAGCATGGAGTCCTTTTATAATTCTGGCCCTATTTTTTGAATAGTCGGGGATAACAATCGCCCCTTCAAAATGATCGGGATCAGAATAGTAGGGAAAAACAATCGTATCTTCTTTAAATAAATCCCATGCCATTATCCTTTCTATAGGAAGGATTTCGTGAATATGGACAAAAGTGCCTCCTACGGGAAGCGCTTCCATAATGGAACTTATGAGCTCAGGCCATCTTTCAAAGGGATAACGATCTAAAAGATGACTTGCAATAAAATGATCGGCATCGGTGTCATCAATTTTAATAGGATTGAGTTCTATAAACTCAGGATCGATTGCTTGGGATTCCTTAACTATTTCAGGCAATGGATTTGAGGGGGTAGCCATTACGCCATTTGGCAATAAGGATAAAGGATATGTCTTCTTCATCTTAAGGTCGGGGACATTTGATTCTAGCTCTACAATCGTATCGCCGCGAGAAAAGTATCTTGATGCGATTTCTGAACCTAACCTAAGAAAGGAGGGGTAGAATAGAGCTCTAAATCTTACTCGATCAAAATTTTCACCCCGATAGAGTTCTGGCTTATGGGCTAATTTTGAAAATAAAGGATAGGGAATATAATTTTTTTGATTTAGAAGAAGTTCTATCTTAACTTTTCTTAAAACATGCGCAGTTTCCGTCCCCTGATCTGATGAATGGAGTCGAAGAGATAAAATATCAGCCAATGACATGAGAATTTCCGAATTTATAGTAGGTTAGAAAATGTAGTAGCCCATTCAGCAAGTTGATGCAGATTTTTTGCGACTATGGGCTCTTTTAGGTGCGGCTCCCAATACGTTTCAGATAAGATATCGCTTATGACGTATAAGGATAAGGTTTTGACATTCTTTTCTTGGCCAATCGCGTATAGCGTTGCCGATTCCATCTCTACAACGGTAAAACCATGGCGCTTCACTCGAATGATGTCGGCAGAAGTTTCACGGAATATGGCAGGAAAGCTCCAGCTTGAAGCCGTTTTGAAAGGGGCAAGATTTTGGCTGAAATGATTCCACTTCTCAATTAATTCTTCCGATGCCCTCACTTCCGTCTGCCCTTTAGGTAGATAATGGATCGCAACACCGTCTTCTGCAAGAGCAGAAGGGGAGATAATAAAATCGCCAATTTGATGTTTGTTTAAAGATCCTGCTGTTCCTATCGCGATGAAAGTTTTTACTCCAAGGACAATAAACTGTTCCACTTTAGCGGCAAGAGGACCTGCCCCAAAACCCCAGTTAGCCATGATCGCGACTTCATCATTAAGATAATAAAGCTCCGAAAAATTGCTGGAAGATTTTAGATGGGGGTAAATTTCTAGAAGATGCCTAAAAGTGCTCTGCTGGTAGCATATCAAAATGACATCGGGAACGATAAAATTTTTGATATGTCCATTCGCTAGCTTGTAATGGATATATTTTTCTGCTGTGACTAAAGGCGTCATGGCATAGGAATATATCTCTAAAAGTGCCTTAAAATCAAATGTTTAATGAATTAATGTTATTAAATGTTATAATATGTTATTATAGGTTATAATGACGGAATAGATATGGAAATACTGATTACCGACTACGCTTTGAGCTCATACTTGGATTTAAAACTTTATTTTTCAGACGAAGAGTACTGGAATGTCATAAGGCCTAAAGCGGAAAAATTGAAAGGTTTTCCTGATGATGAAATATTTGATAATCCTAAATTTTGGGGACCCGCAAAAGATAGAAAAGGCATCATTAAAAACTTATACAAAATGAAATGGCACAATTTGGGATCTGGTAAAGTGCAATTACGGCAATTAGTAGCCCTATTTGATGATAAGGCTTATTTGCTTAAGGCATATGTTAAAAGCACTGAAAGTTACGATCTAAGGCAAATGGCGCTTGCAAAAACACATGTAGATTTAATTAAAGAGGGACGTATTAAAATTGTAGGGGAAATATGAATAATCCTTATTTTAAAGATGATAATTTCCATGCGCTTGATATTCTTGTTGAAATGAGAAATGCGAACTTACCGCCTCCTTTTGTAAATTCATTAATGGAATACTGCCAGAAATACGAAGGAATTCGTGATTTAATGGAAATGTGGTTTGAAGAAAGCAGTAAAGCAGAAAAGGATAGTATAATTACCGATTTGCAAACTTCCTTAGATGATATAGCAAATGCTCCTCACGAATTTGAGAAGCAAATTAGTATCGATTTTGATGATCTAGATGCTATCCGTAATGATATTACGGAATTTAAAAATGAACTTAGAAAGGAAGTAGACAGACAAGGAGGTATTAGTGAGCTTTCTAGAAGAACAGGAATTCCTCAGCCTTCCATAAGCAGATTTTTTTCTTCTAAAATTATGCCAAGACGCACCACTCTTTTCAAAATAGCAAAAGCCTTAAATATATCCGTATCTAGCTTCAAATGGGAACACTAAAGATTATTGAAGCCAAAACTTAAAGAAAGTGTAGGGTAGTTATCGAGGGGCGTGCCTTTCGGACAATAAGAGGATTTCGGTATGACATCTTTTATTAGTCTTTCATATACCCAATTCAAATTATGTAATTCGCGAGCTTGCAGAGTGTTTAGGTTGAAGGGAGGGTTAGAAGTGCTAGAAAAGGTTCTATAATCAGTTGCTAAGAAACGGAAGGTGTAAGCAAGGGGAGAGGCGGAAGAATCTTGAATAATGTGATTAACTAGCTTAGAAATCGATTTAGCTTCCTTCCTATTAAAACGCTCTTTAATACTCTCTTGAGTATCATTCAGCTTTCCTTCAAAGCTCGGAATACCGATGACATAACGCTCATCCTTTTTAGAAAAGCTAAGGGTTTCATTATTCACTTTAAATTGGATTAAATCGATTTGGCTTTTTGAAGCGAGATAACGCACAGATAGTTTCAAAACTTCACCCTCTGAGTCTACATAGTCTGGAAGTTTATGTTCATAAACCGATTTACTAAAGAGGGCGACCAAGGCTTTTTCTTTAGTAAATTTTGCGGAAAAGCGCCCGCTTAAAGTGTGTTCGTAACCCTTTTTAACCACTTCATTTAAGTGAGTATGTTTAAAGAAGCCGAGTTTTCTTAAAATGATCCCAACCCAGTTTAATTTCGTGCTTTGAAGCTGAGCGAATTGATCAAAATAGTAGTAGGATTTTGAGGTAAACAGTTTATTCATCATGCATAAATTTTGTGGTAAATAGCAGCAGTTGAATCATATGGCTGATTATTTTAGCCGCTATTTTGGTTTAATCGCGACGAAAATCCCATGAAAAATGACGGCTAGTAATCCATTATGGGCGATTTTGGCGCTTAAATGGATGCGTCCCTTGCCTTTCTTTTCGAGAGATTTTATAAATTGGTTGAAGACTTTATCGCTTGGAGGCAGGCATTCGGCTACAAAGTCACCTGTTACCGGAGAAATATAATCGATTTCACTTTTTTGAATGACGAGCTCAAGTTCTTTATCTTTAAGTCTTAAGTATAGATAGGTCCAGCAAGCGAGGGTTGCAAGCGAATGAAGGCTTCCTCCAAAAATAGTCTTTTGATGATTGAAGTTTTTTTTGAAAGGGGCGGATAAAATGACGCCATCAAGTCCTGCCGACTCTACTTTAACTCCCATGGCACCGGAAATAGGAATGTGCTCATGCAAATACTTTTCAATTTCGTTCATATAAAGTTTATTAACATTAAAACTTTATTTTGTAAAAAAGTAATAACTTTACATGCGGGCGTAAAGTTGATCCGGAACAGATTTTAGCATCCAGGCAATGAAGCGCCATCTTCTTGTCACATAAGCGTGGTCTTTTTGTTTCTTGATGGCAGCGAAGATTTGATCCGCCGCTTTTCGGGGAGGAGCTACCCAGAATTTACCTTCACCCTTTGCCATTTCGGTATCAACGAATCCGGGCTGGATATCGGTTACGGTAATGTTGCGCTTCTCTTGATGGCCCTTTATTCTTAAGCCTTCAAGGTAGTTAGACATGTAGGCCTTTGATGCATTATAAGCAGGAGCAATAGGATTGCCTTTTATCGCCGCAATAGAGGATATGCCCACTATGTGTCCTGAGCCTTCTTTAGAAAAATGCTTAAAAGCCGAACCCGCGATCGCTGTGAATCCAAGAACATTAACTTCAATAGTCTCTTTTTCTTTATCCCAGATAAGTTCGGGGTTAAGATGGCCGACGCCAGAATTTAAAATAACAAGGTCAAGGCCGCCCATTTCTTCAATAAGCTTTTCAAAATTCTGAAGAGCCTCATCCGGTTTGCTGATGTCAATAAAAGAGGTAAAGACAGGTGTTTTTAACTCTAATTTAATCAAGTCTAAAAGGTGGGTGCGCCTAGCCATGAGTCCGACTTCGAAGCCTTCCTTAGATAAAATATACGCGAGTTCTTTACCGATTCCGGACGAGGCGCCGACGATGATGGCTTTCATTAGAAGACCTTAAAAATTGCATTAAACTCTAGCTGAAAAAGACTCTACAAGTCAACGGAAGTTTGGTGGAAATTTATACATCTTTCGAATTTCCTTAGTCGTGAAAATAGCTCATTTTGGCCCTTTGATAGCGCTTCCTAATCATTAATTTTTCTCATCCAGGAAGCAAAGACATATTGGGGATCGTTAATATCATCTGTAATCATGACTAAATCTACGTTTCTATCCGACATAAAAGGGTCTGGTTTATCAATAACTTTTACGACTTGGTATAAACCTTCATGAGGTGACTTGGGGGGGTATTTAAGAACGTATACGCCACCGATCTTCATATCTTCATATTTCAAAGGAGCTGCTTTTACCTCTTTTTCCGGAATGAATTCACCCACTTTGAAAGATTTAGAGGATACAAAGTCGCTTACCTTGTCCGCTACTTTTTGCAGGACTCTCCCTATTTTGCTACCTTTTGCACGTGTAGGGCTCGGGTTAGGTGTAGGTGCGGCAGATTGGCTAGGTTCCATAAGACCTCCTACAATAATTATAATTGATAGGAATTCTAATGTGCTTTTTAATTCAAATTCTTATCTAAAAATTAACAATTTACTGCTCAATCCAAGTGAGAGGCACTTTGAATCTATTATAGTTAGAATCTTGAAGTATCAAATGACTAAAGGTATTTAGCAATACTCTCATTCGTACATTTTTAAAATGCGCAATTTTATTTAGATACACGTATTTACCTAAGGCATAGGGGTCATTGTTTTCTTTCGCATAAAATTTAGGAAGAAGCGGTTTTATCGCATTTCTACCCCACTCGCCAATAGTTATTTTACCCTTTTCGCTAGTATATTCCGTGTGTATCGTGCCGACACATTCAATTAAGACGATCTTATTATTTACAACGGCAAGCTCGCCTCGTTTAGGATGATAAAATCCACTCGCATTTATATCTTCTTGATTAACAACATCTCCGATTTTATAGGATCTATAAGAAGTTGTCCAAATGTCCTCAGAGGGCTTGATTTTGAATAGGGACTTAATATTAATCTCAATCGGTTTTTCCGTTCCTGCATCTAACAAGATGGTATCATTATTTATTTTAAGGATTTGCCCTGTTCTGTAGCAAAATGGATCGCTATTGATAAAGGCGATAAAATCGCCTTCGCTAATTTCTTCTTTGCTTAAGACATCCTCAAATATCAGATGTTGCGTATCAATCATGTGGCCAAGCTGTTCTTTTTTAAGTACGGCCTTCTTTTCAACGTAGTCTTTCTTGATAACGTATAGATATTCAGCAGTGGTTCCGTTAAGGCTCTTTGTTTCTTTGCTTTCTTGGTACCTACAATCCCAAATGCTATTTTTTACATGTAATTTAACGACAGAAAAAGTGGCGAAACCGTTTCTCTCGTCCATTTTCGCAACAAAATCACCGGGCTTTAAATCGTCGTAATTTTGATAAACCTGGCTTGAGCGAAGCTGATCGCCAAACCGATAAGGAGATTCTTTGAATCTAAACAAATATTGCTCATCAACAGTTAAAGTATCAGCTCCGTTATAGATGGTTTTATTATCAATATATTGGACGCGCCGATAATTAAGTCCGTCAAAGTAGGCAAGGATTTCATCTTTTGTAAAGGGTTTGGAACCGTCGATGGGAAGAATGTCTGCTGAACTAATACTTTCGCCAAGCTCTATGTTGGAAATTTTTAAATCGCTTTTTACTTTTCGAACTTTTGAAAGGAGTTCGCTACTTTGACCTCTATGTGTTTTATAATATACTTTACCTAAATCGATTAAAGTTATTTGAACGACCCTATAATAGGGATACTTGTAGGGCACTGCTACAAGATCGCCAATCGTATGTTTGATAAGAGAGGAATACTCCGTAACTTGTTTTGAGCTGATTCGGCTTCCAATAACGATGTTTGTGTTATCCGCCATAGGAGGGATTATTTTATGAAGATCTCTAAATGAATAACTTTTTATTGTCTCGCCTGTATCGATTTGGGCTTCATTTTCAAATAGCTGAACGATTTTTCCCTTTTTTCTATCTTCGTAGATGACTTCTTCCCCAATCTTATAATCGCTATTTTCATGAAAGGAAGTGTCAATTTCATCAGGCTGCACGATTGTCGTTTGAGCAGGGCCAATCGTGTAAAGATTCGTTATAAAGGCTTTAACTTCAATTATACCCTCGGTTAAAAGGATTGATCCCGAAGGGTGAACATGCACGATTTTTAAAGAGAAGAAGCTGCCCTCTTTTTTGTAGGCTACAATCTCTCCTTTTTTAAGGAGGCTTAAATCAGTAATCGGCTGTACGCGGCAAGGGGAAATAAGCTCAGAGACGTGATTGTTATCAACCGGATCGGGAGATTTTGGACTTAAAGGAGATTCATTAGGAAGGGGGCTAGCAGCTTGCTCATTAGGTTTTGGAGAACTTGGTTTTTCTTGCGAACGCGGGCTTGCTGATCGATCAGGACTTTTCACAATAGGGGAATGGGTTGAATTATCCGGGATGTCTGATTCTTTAGGTTTGTTAAAGAGACAAGATAAGAATAGTTCGTAGAGCCAATTTTTAGTATCTATCAACCAGGTTAAAATACGTTCCTGTAAAGAAAGAACGACTTTTTCATCTGCGCGATACATAGCTTTACCCGCTAAATCAGGAACTCGATCCCTTGTGTTTGAAAATTCACGTGAAGTAGGTGAGCCATGTATCTGGATGGGGTCCATTTTTTCTCCTAAAACAAATATTATAACATGTTTTTAGAAGAGGAGTAGAATAAATTTACCTATTCTTAATATAGGATGATTTTTGTTAATTAATTTTTTTAGAAGATTATTATCTGATTTTTTTAAGGTGCTGATAGGAACCCAGCGCGTAAAGGCCCCATCATCAACAAGAACATAATCGAAGGTTTTGTTTTTGATTTCGACTACTTTGTAGGATCCATTAGCCTTTATTGCCATTTTTCCATTCAGGGGTATTTCATCTAAATTTAGTTCCTTTTCATCTAAATAATTTTTTGAGATAGCATCCCCTACTTTATGCATGTCAATATTAATGCCAAAGATATCGCTTGGATCAACTGCAAAATGAGTGATGCCATTGAAAACGATGATATCAGGATAAATCTCAACTACTTTTACGAGCTTATAAATGGGAGCGCCTGCAAATTTTTCTCCTTTCTCCCTATATTGAATAGGTATTGTTTGATCTTCTCTATCAGGCTCTATGCTTGTTTGTTTGTAGCGAAGGGCTATAAGCTCGCCAATATTCACCTCTTCCTTAAAAAAATTGACCTCAGAGGCATCTAAAGTCTTATCAAGAAGAGCATCTTTTTCGGATCGAAAATGATGAAATTCGCTTAAAGGTACAAGAACATTATTTCTTCCGTCAAAAACGGTAAGCATATTATTTTTTATTTCTACTACTTCAACGATGAGATTATTTTTATCTGTTTGAATTAAGAAATCTCCAATATTGACATCTCTAGAATTGACTGCACGATTTCCGACCTCTTTAAGTAAGGCGATTTTTCCGGCTCTTTTAGTGGCGAGTGTTGTCTGATCCCATTTATTTATTTTAAATAATGCGCTCATCGGGATTTTTTCGCCTTCAGCGCTAAAAACGACGTCATTGTTTGGATTATCGGTATCCGCTTTCAATCCGGCAATTTTGATCTTTTTATAAACATCATCAGAAATTTTATAAGCCGCGACTTCTTCCAGCTCAAAATCTTGAATAGGCATTTTTATTGGGTTAACTAACTCTTTAGAAATTACATTGTCTATTTGGGGTTTAAGCATTATTTGCTTTGGACTGTAAAAGGAATCAATAAAGGTCCAAAATTCATTTTTTATCCAAGAAGCAAATCTCGAGCCGAGCGATAGGGGTGAATAAGAAGTTTTGGATGATTCTTTTAATGTGGAATGCGCAACTTCAGATACTTTATCTTTTTTTGATTCGGTCTTTTCGCTATGCGAATGAGTTCCTACCTGAATTCCAAAGATTTTCATAACGGCATCCTTACTTATTATTATAAGCTTGGATGCCTTTCTAGAGGTTCAGGAAGCCCATCTTAATAGAAAATTAACCGACTAAACGCTGTTCAAACACAGCGAACTGCTGCAAAAGATCAAGTTCCATTTTGGCTTTTTCACTTGCTTCCATAGTAGCTTTCACGGCGCCATGAGGAGACCAGCCTGTTTGCATAGCAGGAATGAATTCGGGCTTAATCTCTCCGTTGTCTTTGAATATGCTATTTCCGGGTAAAAAGGAGAAAGTAATGCTATTGAAAGCGATTTTCTTCAATTCAAGATAGCTTAGATTATGATCAAAAAACGCTGTGATAAACTGATCGCTCAAATCCGTGCCTAAAACAGCTGGATCGTCCGAACCAAAAACCACTTTTACCTTTTTTTCAAGAAAGAATCTTAAGGGATGTTTCTCTCCTTTCACATTAAGGATTTGCTTGTTGCTTTCGAGGCATATCTCGACAGCTATATCATTCGCTTTCAAGGTTTCCACGGCTGTGTCCCTATCTGCGTCTTTAATAATACATGTTCCATGTCCCAGCCTCTTTAGGTTCGGGATTTTTAATGTCTCGGAAATACGGGTACTCAATGTTTCAGGGCTTGTGACATCAAGGGTAAGTTCGCCTCCATGAATCGCGAGCGGGCAGGCATTTGTCTTATCAGCCCAAATGTTGGAAAGGATTCGAATTTGGTTTTTAAAATTTATTGCTGCGTTTGGATCGTACTCAGGACCCACGATTGTCAAACTTTTGATATATCTCGGAAATCTCTTTTGCAGCCCTGCAAAAGCAGTCACTGTGTTTTCAAAGCCGGGCTCGATTCTGGATGCTTCGCAAATGAACCTTGTTTTTGGCATAGAATCCAAATCAAGCTTATCCATTTGATCGGCGAGATCCCTTAGCTGGGCAAGGCCTACGTACATTTCAACATAAGAGGCTTTTGCAAGCGCTTCTTGTTTTCTTACTTTATCCAGAAGTTTTGCCGCATTAATATTTTGCGCGATCGAATAGATAGGGCCAAAGCAAGTATACATAAAATGGTTGCATGGCGTCTGCCTATAAGCTACCGCCCCGTTCATGCTCACCATGTTGCAGAATTTCTGATAGTATTCCTTGTTTGTTTCAAGCGTATTGGCATGCACCAGGTTTTCACCCGGTCCTCTTGAAAAATTCATGGTTGCAGGATTGAAATAGAGGTTTGCTTCCTTTGCCCATTGGATTAAATCATTTTTATTTAAGGCGCCAAGTAAATGGATATGAAGATTGCCTCCTTTCGGCATATCTCTAATCCAACTTTCTATCTTGCAATAGTTTCCTCGATTCGCTTCAAAAAGATCATTTACTTTGGCTTCAGGCGATTTATTCCAGTTGGCTATAGCTCCAATCGTGGCATGAACGGTTGCTGTCATAATCTTCCTTATTTACCCATTTCAGTAACAATTCCCTAAAATGTTTTTCTAACTCTTCTTTTACTTTAATATAAATTGTCTTTCTACCGGGATCGACATGACCATAACCGATTAATTCAATTCCTTCATATAAAACTAAATGAGAGTGCTTCGGATCTTTTAAAAAAGATTCATCACAGTATTTTTTAGCGAAAGCAAGCTCGTTAAAGTGTGTTGCCTTTAAAAATCGAACGCCTTTGTAGCCTGCTTTGAGTAAACAGTCCTTAATAAATGTGTCTTTGCCGAGCGTATAGCCTTTGAACATTCCTCTTTTAATTCCAGCATCAGCATCATTTGCCAACATTATTTTTAACTTTTCGTATTCTAAACATTCATTTGGATGACTTCTTAAAAAATCACGAAAAGTAAGATTGAGTTCAATCTCAGGATGGCCTTCTTCGTACATATGAAGATTAAAGTCGGGTTTATTAAAATAGGATCTAAAGGGGATGTTGTATTCGCCTTTAAAGACGTACCCTAACTTTTCAAGCGACTGAACTGTTGACATTCGGTCTTTGACAACCGCGATTATATCAATAATCGGTTTTGCCGATAATCCAGGAACAGATGTAGATCCTACATGATGTATCGAAAGCAGACCCGGCAAGGCATTTGTAATTACTTCTGCTTCTTTTTGATACCGTGTCTGCCATTCTTTTTTATAGGGCGATAGAGTTACTTTTGTATTCATCATAATCTCAAATATTTTTTTGCAGAACTTGCTGAGCAAAAGCTTGCGTAGTCTAAGGGGATTATAGCATCCAGTATGTCCATTATTAATGGACATGCAAATTAAATGCAAATCATTAATAGTGAGTAATATATGAATTTTTTAAATTTATAAACCATCCAGTATGTCCATTTAAAGTGGACATAAGAGTGAAAAAATGCTAAAATTAAGATCATGAATGTCTTGAGAAGCTCTACACCTTACGAAGAGTTTGATTATCTTTTTTTAATGGACAAATTCCGCGAGTATAAAAAACCTCGTGATAAGGTAACTCGACATTTAAAACACGGCGATATTATTCGAATTAAAAAGGGACTTTACATATTCGGCGATTTTTACCGAAGAAGTCCTGTTTATCCTGAAATATTAGCAAATTTAATCTATGGTCCTTCTTATATTTCGTGTGAATTTGCGTTATCGTCATATGGAATAATTCCTGAGGCGGTAAGAGACATAACGTGCGTCACAACCGCAAAAAACAAAGAATATACAACTACATTAGGTATGTTTATTTACAAACATCTTAGTTTAAAGAGATATGCTCCAGGAGTGACATTGATGGAGGCTGACTCCAAAAGAAAATTCTTAATCGCCACTAAAGAAAAAGCACTTGCTGACACCCTATTTTTTTCACCAAAAATTGATTCTGTCAATGAAATGAATGAACATTTAACGGAGAATTTGCGGATAGATTTGGAGATAAGTGATTTTAATTTAAAAAATATGAAGGAAATTGCCGAAGCTTACGCAAATCATAATGTTCAATTACTCTACGAGGCTCTTCATGCATGAAGCAGTTGAAAAGATGTTGTCAAAATATCAAGCGGTTACATCCATCGATTACATCAATGCATATAAGGAAATTATACAAGAAATTGCCTTGGTTGGATTGTGGAGGGCAAAATTTTATGAAATTGCAGCCTTTTACGGGGGTACGGCTTTAAGAATTTTTTATGGTTTGGATCGTTTTAGCGAGGATCTTGATTTTACCCTTTTAAGTCCAAATTCTAATGTAAATTTAAAACCTTATCTTGATGCAATAAAGCATGAATTAGAAAGTTATGGTTTTATTATTACAATAAAAACTAAACAAAAAAATAAGGAATCTCAAGTTCAATCAGCTTTTTTGAAGAGCGATACTATAGAATTATTGCTTCAGGTGGGTATGAAAGCATCCAACTTAAAAGAGTTAAAAATTAAAATCGAATTAGATACAAATCCTCCTCCTGATTTTAATACTTCCATCGTTAGTTTATTTAATCCAACAACATGTTCAGTAAGAATTGTAGAAAAAGGAGATCTCTTTGCAGGTAAAATGCATGCTCTTTTATATCGCAAATGGAATGACAGAGTTAAAGGAAGGGATTGGTATGATTTTATATGGTATGTAAAGGAAAAAATACCTCTTAATCTTGCTCACTTGGAATCAAGAATTAAACAAGGAGGAGATTATCCATTTCCTCAAGATTTGAATGCTAATAATTTTAATCAACTCTTAATCGATAGGATTGAAAAACTTGATTTCGAAAAAGCTAAAAGTGATGTCGCACCTTTTATTAAAGATAAAGCGGTGCTTAACCTATGGAATAAAGATTTTTTTAAGGGATTAGCTAAAAATATTGTTTTTGAAAACCCTCAAGTACGATAACAAATACTACTAAAGAAAATTATTCACTCCAACACTTGCCCGCGCTATTCAACAAAGCGTCATTCTTTCTTATATTAATGATTTTTTAGAGCATTATCTTAAAAATAAATTTTTTTGGGTTATTTGAATAATTTATCCTCAAAGTTTTTTTACAGGATCGTCGAAAGCTATAGCTTGGGGAGATTCTGTAAAAAATACTAAGATAATACATAACCTTATCTTGTAATAGTATTCCTCCTTAGAAACTCTCTAAGGAGGAATAAAGTTGAATTAATGGATAGGAGATGAGTTGAATTGGTTCCAGTCTTCTACAACGTATACAGGAAAACTCCACGAAGCTCTAGTAAAGGTGGGGAATTTCCCTTGCGCATTAGGTGACGTAGGAACGGCTACTGTCAAAGTTCCAAAACCAGGTCCAAAGAGTTCTGAATACATTTGGAAACGTTCAGTGCTTCGTGCGGGATATACAGAAGCTGGATCGGTTTTGTTAGGATAATACGATCTCATAAAGAAATCATAGTGAGTCGTAACGATAGGACCGAACTTGTTTGAAACACGATAGCATCCAAAGGCGAGCGTATCGGTAATTTCCCCGTTCGGATGAGAGCCTTCAGCAACGTAGCTTCCGCTGTAAGTTGGTGGCGTTGAAAATACCGCTACATATTCAGCAAGTCTAACTTGCGCCGGATTGTTAGGATTAAAATCTCGGATTAACGGATTATTTGAAGAAAGAACACGGTATTTTCCAGAAAAGGAAAGGGGAACCAATGTTGCGCCGGGTATAGATACCGTACCTGATGGGATATCGTAATAGCCATTTGTGAAATCAATGCCGAAACGTGTTTTAAACCATTCAATTGCCGATAATCTGAAGGTATCAACGGTTCCTTGATCCCATCCTAAATAAGTATTAAATCCAGCCGCTCCAAACTCCACTGCGGATTGGTCGAGAACCTCGTCCATCCCAACGGTTAAAAGCAGATCGTAAATGTTTACGTTTCCTTGATTATTGTGAAAATTGAGATTAGTTTTTTCAGTCGCGTTTGCAGATATAAATAGAAGCGAAAAGATTGTAAGAAAGAGCACTCTCATGATTAGATCCTTTGTTGGATCTCTCTTTCATAAGAGTTTAAAAAATTATTTTGAAGCTTCAATAGGATCAAATGAAACGGAATGGAGGTTATCCAGATTCGCGTTCAATAGGTCTCTTTGGAACTTGATCCATTTTTTCAAGTAGTCTTCTCTTAATTTGGTATCAACATGTGGATAATTTTCGATTCGAATTTTTGAATATTTATCAAAGTTAAGCGTTTTTTGATTCATTTCGGTAACAAGTAAATTGCGCGATTCTAGCGTATCGCAAAAATGAAGCTGTGGAACATCCTTGTCTTTTGAATCTAAAACTCTTTTTCTGAAATGCTTATAAGCGTGTTTTGCATATTTATAGTTGCAGGCAAAAGTTTCAAGTTTTCCATTTGTATATGATTTAGAGGGCCTGAGTCTCTCTTCATCTAGAAATGCGATTAAGTCTTGTTTTGCAGCGAGTATTTTTGTCGACTTAATGGGGTTTATAAAAATTGTAATAGAAAGATAAATAGCTTGAATAAACGCAAAAGGAGGATATATCAACGAGCTAAATAAGCTGATTGCAAACGATAAAATATGACTTTGCATGCTGTTATTTATCCAGAAAGCAATCTTCGGATCAGATTCCCTACATAACCTATACCCCTCCTTACCTATCCCAATAAGATGTTCACCTGCCTTTAAAGGATTAATCAAGCTGGATTTAGCGATGTGTCCGATCGCGACTGGCAAAGGAAGTAATCCTTTTGCGGTTTTAGGATGGTTTTGAGAAAAAGTTTCCAGATGATGCCAGACTTTTCCCTCGATTTGATTAAAGTATAAAGTTACTTGAGACATGGTAAATATGGTATCAATCTATCGTATTGATAATAAACTCAATTCTTTCCTCTACGCTCTTTAAGGGGAGTTCAATGATATCATAGCCTTCATCAAGATAGGCTTTTTTTATACAGTTATAGGTGGCAATAGCCTCTTCAAATGTTTGCTTTCTTTCAGCGTCATTGCAGTAGATCGCTTCCCATGGGGGCGCTATAAAGACTTTAGAATTATAGCGTAGTTTTTTTACAGCCTGCAGCAACTTGTCGGTGCTTTTTGCGTTTGTCAGTGTGTCATACCCGATCAAATCGACAACGCCGCGATCAAAGAAGGCAGGTCCTTTAATTCCTTTAGCCTCTTCATAAGTTTTAAGAGCATGTTCAAGCATTAGTTCTTTAAATCGTACAATATCTGCCCAGGGAAGCGCGTCGCCGCCAATTCTAAGCTGCTCTTGGATGATTTGACGGCCGGCCTCTTCAATACAGACATATCCGCGCTCTCTTAGTGCCTCTATCAAAGTACTTTTTCCCGATCCTGGACCGCCCGTGATAACGTAAAAATTCATATAAATTTGATTAGCATTAAGTGAGAATATAGACAATAAAAAATATAAAAATTGATTCATATAATAGTGGTTTGTTATAATTTGAATTTAAATTTTTGGACGTATGAATAAAATACATTCTTTAGTTTCTGTTAAAAAAACGTGGGAATTGACCTATAAAGAAGACGGTCCTCGTTCAGGATCAGCTAAAGCGACTTTGATTGGTTTGATATCGGTAATTGCAGCCCCCGTTATTAGCATCGTGGGCGTATTGATTTTGATAAATTCTACGTCTCGGTGGGCCAAATCCTACCAAAAAAGGGATATGGCGGCAAGGATGCTCAAACGAGCCCTTCATTCCGATGAATCAGAACTTAACGAACAGGCGAAATTAAGAATAAAACACTGCGAGATAAGAATTGATAAGCTGAAAGCGGAAATTAAAAAAACGCTTTCTCGCCACCTTTGGGATTCCGCCAAACTTGATATCGGGGTTCCTCAAAGAAAAAATATGTATGACTATTTATCAAGAGATATTCCAGATAGCTATTGGAACGATTTTTCCTGGGATGATTTCTTGAAAAAAGATTTTCTTGAATGCGACGATAGTGATAAAGATAAGGTTACACTTAATCATATTGAGAAACTCCGTATCCGGCTTGCATCCACTATAAATCAAAAAGAAGCGTTAAAAGCCAATTCTGCTATTTTAAAAGATATCTACGAGTTTAAATGCCTAAAAAATATCATTAAAATTGAAGACGCTAAAAAATGGGTCCTTTATGGGACATTATGTACGATTCCAACCGGACTTTTCTTTGGAATAACCCTTTTTCCAATTGATGATAAAAAATGGTTTAAGAGCACTCAGGATTCAGTTGATTGGCATAATAAATTTATAAAAAAGCCGTATTTAGCCCCTTATTTCACTTAATACCAATTATCAAAAATAACTTTCACTCTCGCTACGTCAGCTCTGCAACAAATTTTTCGTCTTCACTCATGCCTTGCCCATTGGTAATGGTCACTCGCTCTAGACAAAAAATTTGTGCAGCTTCCTTGCCAAACTAAAAGTTATTTTTGATAATTGGTATAATTAGCTGTTCCCGGTTAAGATTGTATTAAGATTTCCCATTTAGCTTGAGCAGATAGTGTATAATATAAGGAATGTTTAAGGTTTCTGAATTCGTTAAAGAACATCCCTATTTGACAGCTGCAACACTTGGGACTGCTATCATCGGCTTTTTAGGCTATCGAGCTATTCTTTGGGTATTAATCAAATGCGGCCTTGTTGAAAAAGTTGATAACGTTGCGATTAAAACGTTAAATAACCCTCCGAAAAAAACGATCGATCTAAAATCGAAATGGTGGACAAATGTCACCGAATCGATTGAATACAAAGCTTTTAAACAAAATTGGAAAGCACTCGCCGATTCAAGATATGCGGTCAAGACCGCAAGCCAACTCAAAAAAGCCTATCGAAGAAGTTCAGTTGATAAGACCGATCCTCACTTTGGACCTGTACTTAATGTTCCGGCCGAATTTAGTTTTTGGATGAAGGGCGTTGCGTTTATGGCTTCCTATTTGGAAGCTAAAAAGAATGTTCAAGGGATTTTTGTTTGTCGGGATTTGACGGCTATTCACGCAAAAATCGAAGAAATCCATAAAAATCCATCCGATCAAAAGGTGGCGCTAATTGTCGGCCTCTCAAATGATTATCCGCAGTATCCTCAGCACAAAGCCTCCATTCTTATTGAAAAGAGGGCAGGAAATATAACGATTGCGGTTCTTGATCCTATGCCTGAAAACCATAATAAAGAGATTAATCAAGTTCAAAGGTAATAAATATTTCCATTCGAGC
>CAZABG010000001.1:10513-67126 GCA_964483465.1 uncultured bacterium | reverse complement strand
ATTTTATCCGGACTCGAAAGGGTAGGTGACTATTCACCCTATAATTCAAAAGAAATGATTTTTAGGCAGGTTTATAGAGCCTGCAAGAATAATAAAATTCCTGCAAAGTTTTTTGATTCCGCCGTTCGACGAGAACTTCACGGCGGATGCGCTATATTTGCTCTGCAAGACGCACTCGCCTTCCAGCGAGATCCAAACTTCTTTGAAAAATTACATGTGTCTGAAGAAATCGTAATTGATAGCGAGTACAAAATTAATGTGATCGATCTCTTGCCGCCTGAGGTTTTAGTAGGAACGCAATCGATTTCCGCGCTTAAAAGCTATGAAAAAGCAGGGGTCGATTTTAAAACACCTCTAATAGGCAGAAAGAAGCCTCTAAAAGAGTATCTAGAAACACACACCGTGATTGTCGATGGAAAGCCGCAAAACCACTACATAACGAAAAAGTTCTTCAGCTATATGAAATTTCTCGTTCAATCCCTTGAAACAATCCCTGAAAGTGAAATCGATCAGATAGCCAATAGGTGTTTATTATGATTAATGGAATAAGAGGGGAATTAAAGCACTTATTTTTAAATCCGTTTGACGAGATTGATTCATCTTTAGTAAAAAAAACCGCTTTCGTTGCTTTTCATGTATTTACGCTTGGTATTCCCTACGCGCTATACCATTTCGTCGATAACCGCCTTCCTAAAGTTGAAGAGATTGTTTCGAACCTGAAAGAAATTGCTTTGAATGGTCTAGAATCGAAGAAAATGCCTTTAGTAA
Organism: uncultured bacterium; assembly: GCA_964483465.1. Lineage (GTDB taxonomy): Bacteria > Chlamydiota > Chlamydiia > Chlamydiales > Parachlamydiaceae > CAZABG01. The sequence goes on along the minus strand of CAZABG010000001.1, from coordinate 66,358 downwards.
AAGGGCAAGTCAGGCCTTATACGTTTGTTGAATGGGAAGCCTTGAATTTTGCCGATAAAAAATTGGAATCGTATCCCGAATTTAAGCAATTAGGATTCTTAGAAAGCTTTTATGAAAGTGAAGGCGATGACTATAGAGATCATTTTGACGATCGTCTTCCGCAAAACCCTAAAATATCTGCTTATACAGCTATCAGAAGAATATATGAAAAGAAGCTGCTCGTTGAATTTCAAAAATCAAAAGATCCATGGAGCAACTCGAGATATCTCAGAGGGTATGACGAATATTTAAAGATTTCTTTTGCGATCGCTATCTTGACGCTAGAGGATTTAAGCCGAGTTAATGAAAAAGTTCCTCTAAAAGAGCGATCTCTATTTAGAACATTAGTGAGGCAGGACGCATATCCCTTCATAACGATCGGTTTCGGCATAAACGCCTATTTTGCGGCAAAAAATGAATGTCGATTTGAACGATTTCAGTCCGGAGATAAGCTTAGAGGCCGCTATCCTGAAGAGGATGAGCTCGTTAATAAGGATTTGTTCTACGAAACAAACGCCCTTCAAAATCGATGGAATAAACTCTATAACGACTTTTGCAATAGGCTTCGAATGTATGTATCTGAAGAAGACGTGAGTCAAGATCCAAAGAAGTATGATCGCATTTTTCTTGCGGCAAAATTAGATAAAACTAAAGGAAATATATTACAGTAAACGCTGTAAATTCATTTAATTTCTTTGAAAATCCTTTCAAAGACAGTCTCTCATTAACGCATAGAGTTGCGATAATTGCGTTTCATGTCTTTACATTGGGTATACCTCTCGCCATTTATAATGCAATTGATTGCTGTTTTCCTGAAGGAATTCTCTCTTATATTCTGCCGAATTTTGGTGTGATTGAACCTTCGCTTGATAAATTGAAGAAGAGTAAAAATATCGCTCCCTATTCAAGCCTTGAGCAAGAATCGCTTGATTTCGCAAGTGAGAAGTTAAAAGAGCATGCTGATGTTAAATCGACATTTAATTTTAGGCATAATCCTAAGAACAATCAACTTCTCAAGCTCATGGAAATTTATTGGGAAATCTATTTTAAAAATTTTGAGAATAAAATGAAGATCCAATCGGATCAACCATGGAATAATGAAGAAGTTTTGAAGGCGGCCGATGATTGCATGAGATTAGCATATGCCATAAGTGTTTTAACGCTCGAGGATTTGCCTGCATTTACATCAGCGATGCCAAAAGAAGAGCAAAAATTTTCAAAGTCTTTAGCAAGGCAAGACGCCTACATGTATAGATCATTTTATTATTGTACCAATATGTATCATTGGATACGAGGCGGTATCGTTTCAAAGATTGATCCTCGTACAAGCAGATCCTATTTAGGTTTTTCAAATGATGAAATTTCTAAAGAAGAAGCTTTACCTTTTTATCAATCAGATACAATCCAAAATAGATGGAATTCACTCTACAACTCTTATTGCGATCGCGTACGCATGTACGTTTCTGAGGAAGAACTTAGAGATCAATGGAATGGCGATCAAAGGCACGCGAACTGGACACAAAAAGATTTAAATCCTGCTAAATTTTCACGAACGCCAGATACCCAACCCACATAACCATTATGAATAAATTAGATTTTTGGACGCCTGTAATCTACACAAAACATACTTCATGGGAAACCTATCTGCTTGAAAAAGTCGATAGCTATTTCTTTCTTGGAGGAATGAAAGCGCGTGTTCTTAAAGCGCATGATTTAAAGGGTGCAAAAGGGGTTTGCTTAATGGATGATAAGCCCCTTTATACGGCCTTGAAGGTGGCATCTTTTATAATAGGATTTCTTCCTTTATTAGCTTTAAAATATGTGCTAAGAAAGCGTAATCCCTTTCACGTGGTTAACGGCCCGTTTCAGAACGAAGTCTCTCGTACGGTTCACCCTTATTTAGAAAATTTGAATCCTAGGTATAAAGCTCTTTTTACCCCGACATCTGAAGAGGGGCAGGTTAATCTTAAACTAGATACAAGAGAGGGGTTTTCGATCAGTGTTCGAAATCAAGATTTATTTAAAAGCGGCGCAGAGGTCATTGTCAATGCGGCAAACTCCCATTTAAGCGGCGGCGGGGGTATCGATGGGGCGATTCATAAGCAGGGCGGCAAATCTTATGAAAAATCGCATCGTATCTTGAAAGAGGTTTATGATAGTGATTATACATCGGGTCATGCAGCCCTTATTTCAAGCGGCGATCTAACATCTAAATATGACATAAAACAGGTGATTGTTGTTAATGGCCCCTCAGGAAAAGCGAATGAAAAAAACAGATCGCGTCTTTATTCCTGTTATTACAACAGCTTAGTGCTTGCTGACGCGAAAAAGTTAAGCCGTATCGCATTTCCCTCGATTAGTACAGGCATATTCGGCTATCCGAGAGAAGATGCGGCTGAAGTCTCTTTAAAAGCGATATTTGATTTTGCCTTAAAAAATCCGGACACAACTCTTAAAACAATCAGCATCCATTTTCAGGATAATGAAGGGCCGAAAACATACTTAAAGGCTTTAAAAAATGAAGGCTAATTTGAAATCTTCATGAATCTAAAGGGGAGCGCCTGCTCCCATATGATTCTTGCCTCATCATAGGCTGAATAGATAGGTTCTTCCCATGTTCCTAAATTGTAGGTATTCCTAAATTCAAGCTCATTTTCATAAAGTTCTGTATAGCCTCTTGGAATATAGGGAGGAAATGCTAAATGATCGATTTCCAGAAACAATTCTATGGCTTTAATGGTTCTTGGCTTCCATAAATCTTCATACTTTACAGCAAGGATTTGGGCCTCTTCTACCGGGCAGATAAGCGTATCTTGCAGCCAGGCGCGCATTTGTTTTGTAATTCCTAATGCATCGTACGCAAGTAGATTATGTTCGAGCGTTTGTAGACGGGTATCTTGTATTTCATCAAACCACGACATATTGGATGATTCCATGTGAATGAAATGGAGTTTTCCAAAGAGTTCATCTCTTAACATGACATGTAAAGCCGATTCTGCCGCTTTATCGGGATTTGAAAAAATAAAGAGGATCTTCCCTTTAAAATCGGGTCTTGGAGGAAGGATGTGGGTTTTTAATACAACTTTGGAAGGATTTGCTTCCGTAATAATATCGGTAAGCATTGTACTTGCCGATCTTCCCATGCTTGCAATCAGAATAACTTCTTTTTCCTCATAAAAAGGTTCAAGGGCTTTGTGGGTAGGTATGAATGAAGCGTGTATAGGAATGAAATAAAGTAATAATAAGATTAAGAACATTCCAAAATATTAAATCGTATTAACATTATTATCTTCTAAAAATTCTTCAGCTTATTAACTGAGCGTTTCACTGAAAACAGGAAAATATCTCGAAAGCCGTTTTCCTGTTTATAAAGAATTAAATGCCGCTCAATTCTAAAAGTTGTTTCACTCTTAGAAGGCGTTGATCATTTATTTTGGGTTCGTGAATGTTATAAGCAAAGGGGAAGATCTCTTCTCCTTTCTCTGCCCAGCCGACTAGCCAGCCTACCTGTATTTTTTCTCCATTCTCGAAATAAGAACCCATTCCGGTCTTGCCATAGATCTTAATTCCATCCGCCTCATCCTTTAAAAGAAGCGTTCTTGTGAGTTCAATGGTTCTTTCGGATAAAGGCAGTTCGCGATTTACGATTTTCTCGATAAAGCGGAGCTGCTCTCGCGGTGAAATTTTTAAACTGGAACTTATCCATGCTTTTGTAAGTCCGCCTGAAAAGTCTTTATTACCATAGTTAAAATCGTTCAAGAATTTTTGAACGGAGTTAAGTCCTATTTCCGTTGCTGTAATGCGCGAATACCAAACGACAGAATTTTTCATCCAGCTGAGAGGGGTGTGAGTGCCTCTCCATGATTCAAGGATATTATCATATCCCTCCTGAAATTCTCGTGAAGGGTTATTAACATCTGTCAGCGCGCCTGATTCAAAGCCCATTAAACTTAAGGCAATATTGAATGAGCAGGCTGGAGTTGTTTGAAAATCTAGCTTAGATCCCATCTCAAACAGGATCTTGTTGCCATCGCTTACGATAAAATTATCGTCCGCGAAGAGAGTGGTAATAAGGGTTAAAATAAGAAGAATTGGGCGCATAAGGCCTCCTGGATAGCTAAATAATATAGGGAAAAAAGGTTCAAAATTTCAATAAGATATTAAAAACAAGTGATTTCAATCTCCACACTAATCCTTAAAGGGTTAAAGACTATTTTAATAGTCCACCTCCATAAGGCTTAATTACCTAGTTAGTTATCAAAATAGTACTGATTTAATTCTTATTCTAAATGAACTATTTTGAAATCAATAGGGCAAGTAAGCCCTTACTAGGAGGGTTTATGAATAGAGATGTAGTGGAAACACAATGGGTTCAAGTTCGAGATGTAATTCGCGATAATTTTAATAATTTATCTGATGAAGATATTAGACAGATCAATGGCCGTTATGACCAATTGATTTCAAAATTGCAGCAAAAATACGGTTATTCAAGAGAAGAAGCTGAAGATAGAATCAGAAGCTTGAATTTTGACCGTTATGCGACTTCTCCAAAAGGAAGCCGTATATCTGCTCGTGAAGAAGTAAAAGATGATAGCTTATCTGTATTTAAATGGATCTTAGGCCTTGGTATCCCTTTATTGCTCGCGTTCTATTTATTCAACCAGTATGGAACTCCAACAGCAACAACAACAACAACGACGACGACACAGGAACAGTTAATCAATGAAACTCCAGCTGATAGAGTAATATCTACGGGTCTTCGTGATACCATACTTGCTAACCAAACGTTTGCATCTGATATCCAAAATATACAGATCGCAACAAACAATGGCGTCGTAACCTTATCAGGTACGGTTGCTAATCAAGAAGCTCATGACTTTATCTTGTCTACCGCTAAGAACTTTAATGGTGTAAATAGAGTCATCGACAAAATTGTTGTAAGATAAGTAATTCGTTCTTTGGGATGAATGGTTCTCCATTCATCCCGTTTTTTTTTCTACAGGTATATGCATTAACACCGTCTGCACTGAAAGGGAATGTATGAAAAGTTATGAGAAACGAGACTTCCCGGTGTCAAATGTGCGACGTTTTGTTGAGCCTGGGCCCGTAGTTCTTCTTTCTTCCGCGTATAAAGGCGAAAGGGACATCATGACGATGGGTTGGCATATGGTAATGGAATTTGAGCCTTCCTTAATCGGCTGCTATATTTGGGATGAAAACTACAGTCAGCATCTTGTTTTAAAAAGCCGAGAATGTGTCATCAATTTGCCGACGGTCGATATCGCTCCTACAGTTGTAAAGATTGGAAATACGACAGGAAGCGAAGTTGATAAATTCGACGAATTTAATCTCACTGCCGTAAAAGGCAAAAAAGTAAAAGCGCCGCTCATTAAGGAATGCTATGCCAATTTTGAGTGCAAACTAGTCGATTCCTCCCTTGTCAAAAAGTATAACCTCTTTATCTTTGAAGTTGTCAAAGCTCATGTCGCGACGTCGCCTAAATACCCTAAAACCCTCCATTACCGGGGAGAAGGTCTCTTTATGATCGCGGGTCCTACTACGGCCAAGTATAAACGATATTTTAAGCCTGAAATGCTTGTTTAGGAATTAGGTGACATCCTTCAACGCTTGCTTTCTTTAAGCAAGCGCTAAAGGAATAATAGCCTTCAAAAGTCTAATAATTAGTCTTCCAAATTGCTTGCGGCGCCATAAATATAGAAGGGGAATTGGTGATACGATTTAAATCCCATTTTAGCAAGCAGGTTCCACGCCATCCCTTTCGGCATTAAAATAGCCATAGCAGTAGGCAAATTTCTATCATGCGCCTCTTTTAAAGCCGCATATACAAGCGCGCTTGCAATACCCTGATTTCGATATTCAGGCAGCGTAGCAAGGTTCCAAATCCCTCCTGTCGATCCCACACAAAGGCTGACGGTGCCAACAGGCTTTCCTTCAACATACGCAAGGAAATGAACCATATCGCCATGAAGCATCGATTCATTCATTGAGAGGAAGAAAGTATCATTGCAGTGTTCATTCATGCTAAATACGCCGGCGCAAAGATCGGAAAAAACGCGCGCATCTTGAGCGTCGACTTGTTTTATGGTGGCATTCGTAACAGGCGCTTCAGGAAGCCCGTTCTTTAAATCAAGCGCAACACCATTGAGGATTCCTCCAAAAGTAAAGCCATGTTTTCCTAAATCGGCATTCGTCCACCAGATGAAGGGAAGGTTTAAAGATTTAAAATAACCAATTGCCATTAGCACTTGTTCATTCGTCGGCTCTTTATTGCCGCCAATAATTCCATTCCAAACAGGATAGTCAATTCCTGAAACATAAACATAACTTCCGCCCACTTTATGGAAAGAGGCGCCGGGCTGAGGGCTATTAACCGAGCCTGCGCGGAAAAATTCGAGACGGCCTTCGAGTACTGCGTCAGAAAGCGTTTGTTCATTTGCGGAAAGTGCCGTAAAGCACATTAAAAGAAGCCATTTAAGCATATAAAAACCTCCAAAAAAATAGCATCATGGTCGAATTGCTTCTATTCGTCAATTAGCCTTCTTGAAAAAGATTATGGAGGCGAGAACGAACAAGTTATAATGTCCGATTTTTTTAAGAAAATGGAACAGGATCACTTTATGCAACTTTAAGTTGCATAAAGTGGCAGGATCAGCCCTTCCTAGCTGGCAGGATCGGCGCTAAACGCGCCGGCAGGATAACTTCAAAATTGTACGTCATTTTTTTAATGAGTTGATTCAATTTTACTTTTTCTTTATATCGCCGCAGGCGATCCATTTCCGCCGATAGGCGGACCCTATATCTCCATAAGCGAAGCTGATGGAGATCATGTTAAATATATCGAATAAGTCGCGCGCATTGATTTTTTTAAGAAAATGGAACAGGATCACTTTATGCAACTTTAAGTTGCATAAAGTGGCAGGATCAGCCCTTCCTAGCTGGCAGGATCGGCGCTAAACGCGCCGGCAGGATAACTTCATAATTGCACGTCATTTGTTAAAATGGCGATCCCGCCAATATAGCAGCTACAGATCCTACACCTTTTTTTTAATGAGTAGTTTCAATTTTACTTTTTCTTTCAGGGCATTTTCGGATTCGATTTCTTTATGTATCTTGAATCCGCACGATTTAAAACAGTTGATGGAGCGCGTGTTCTTCTCGTCCGGATCAACCACGCAATAATCGAATTCTTGCCATAAGACTTGATCTAAGAAGGCATTCACGATGTCTTTCCCTATTCCTCGCCCCATGTAATTTTCTTCACCAATGAAGAAATCAATTCCTGCGCCTTTTTGGATGACATCCTCATCTAAGCCCTGATTTTCCCAAGGGTATGATTTTATGGGATAGCTTTGAATATAGCCCACAGGTTTATCTAATACGATTATATGGCCCTTGACATCTCCATGAAGATAGGGGGCCAATTTTTTTTCTACTTCATCAAGCGTCCACTCCCGAAGGGAGTAAAACGCTTGAACGTGAGGCTTGTTAAACCAATCATGAATTAAGGTATAATGTTTGGTTTGCAAGCGCTCAAAATGGATCATAATATGAGCTTATCAAATTTGCTTATTGAGGGAGAAGCTCTCCATGAAATTGGGTAGGCAGCGTGCAGTCTGCGCGACTTATGCAATCAACTCCCAAACCAACAGATCCTATGCCCATGCCCACGCCCGTTCCGATAACTGTACCGATGATAAATTGAGGTATGATAAATCCGCCTGTTCCGTAGCACGCTAAACCTATGCCTGTCCCTATGACTGCACCTGCAGCCGGCCAGATTAGGTTTTTCGCAGATCTAAATGTCCTTTTTGACGGGATCATGCCTTCACAGCCTTGATGGCCTTCTTTGCTTAAGGAAACAAAATGATCGTATTTCTTGTTTAAATCCACGCAAACAGGGGTCATTCCGCAATAATGTCCATCAATTGTGACTTCGGCTTGATCGGGGGTTGACGTGATCCAGACAGGCTCTTTTTTATTTTGCATCGAGCAGCATCCGGTTAATAATCCAATTAGAGAAATTGCAATTAGTTTATTAAACATTATATCTCCTTATTAGGGAGTGCAATTGTCTCATTAAATCTGTTTTATTAGCAAATAAGCATAATTATAATTATATTATTACAACTCTCTCAACACCTACTCTTACCCCGTCAGCATATTCTATTAGAACGGCAGGGTGATTCGAAGAGGTATTAACGACTGCATGCACAACCCCTTTTGGAATGTAAAAAAGGAAAAGGTTATTTCCTTCTTTAAATTTTGACTTTTCTTTTTCTCCCTTCTCGTTAATCCAATGAACCTCAAGGTTCTCATCAGTAGAAAAGAAGATCTCTTCGTGCTGATGTTTATGATTTCCTCCAATGACTCCGGGTGGAATAGAAAAAGACTTCTTTCGAAATTCGCTTGGGTTGATAAAATTAGCAATTTTTGTGCAGATTTATTGTAAAATTTTGAGAGCATATGCGGACATACGGTCGAAAAATTTTCCGATAAAACTGCCAAAAAGAGCAGTTTTAGCGACCTAATGGAATTTCGAAAGAAGTCTAAAGATAAACTGATAAATAAAGGCTTTAGGGATAGGGAGTTGATTTAGTTCAAGTTTGATAAGCCCATTCTCACGAATTTCAATGTTCTCAAGACGGTTTTTAATCATTTTATGTAGAGAGACTTGATTCTATTTTTATCTTCAACTTCTTGATCTCCCTTATAGTATATTTCTATCAATTCGATGTAGTCTTCTTCAGGAAAGTAAGCATAAGTTAGTCGAATGTCCGGATCTCATCCCTTTTCCTTTTAAAGCCTTACACGCAAAATTTTTAACGACGTAGCATTTAGGGTTTTCAAAACCAAGACCCTCGATCGGATAAATCCCGTGATTGTCAATTTTGAATTTGTGCAATAAAATAAGTTGAGAGTTGATCAGCGATTCAAGATCTTCATTAAGGGTATGATATTTCTTGAGTAATTTTTTTAAATCTTTTTGGAAAGAATCAGTTTGTATTATCTTTTGAAACTTCATTGCTTTCGTAGTCTCTTACGCTGTATGCGGGGGTTCGGTAAAACACGGCTTCGTAGTCATTTTTTTTCTCTTCAGGGGTCACAATCCAAGGAACGTCCTGGTGGGAGTGTTCACTTATCGTAGAAGCGTTCATGTCTGAGAGGCGCTGTAAAACATCATCAGTTAATTTAATTTCATTTGCGGAAAGAACAGAAAGATCGGGATTTCGAAGGGCGAGATATTTTTTTTGAGTATGTTTAAAAAATTGGCTTTTAATTGGATCAAGCTCTTTATTATGAACCATTTCTTCTACGATTTTTTTAAATTCAATCGGGGTAGGGCCAAAATGATTTTTAATGTAGGTCGCTCCAATGAGTTGTTCTTCATATTTTTCGTAATAGTCAAAGTCGATAAAATATAACAATTTGTATATCACTGTTTCGCCGACGTTAGGTTTGGAGCCAACTTTACATAGAATGTAGATGAGAACTTCTTTGAATTTTTTTAAGTTTTTAGCAGGAACACTAATTCTTACGGAGTGTTTCTTGTCTTCCGCTTTTGGCTTCTCAAAAATTACCTCAATAGAAGTGTGAAGGTTTAAAAGCTCGTCAATGGAGATGTTAACGTTTTTAGCGAGAAGGATGAGTTCTTCCGCTTTTAAAGAGCGCTTATCATTTTCTATTAATGATAGGGAAGCTCTATCCATGTTCAATAGCTTAGCCAAATCGTCTTGGCTAAGAGGTTGTTCACAAACTAAAATTTTTAGTAGGATATCTAGCACAACCGAAAGAACATTTCGACATTGAAAATGAGACAACGATATCCAGATGATCTTACAGACAAGGAGTGGGCCTTGATAGAGCCTCTATTTACAACCGACCGAACAAAAGGCGGAAGACCTCCAAAACATTCCAGAAGAGAAATTCTTAATGCTATTTTTTACGTAATGAGAACGGGATGTCAATGGAGATTTCTACCTCATGATCAGAATCTGTTTGAAAAGATGAATGATTACTTACGTCGATCGATTAGGGAATTGTTAGGAAGAAAGGCTGATGCTAGTGCAGGAATCGTAGACAGCCAAAGTGTAAAGACGACAGAAAAAGAGGCTTTACAGGTTATGACGCAAATAAAAAAATTAAAGGCAGAAAACGTCATATACTTGTTGACACTCAAGGACTAATAATCAAAACCTTTGTCACGGCAGCAAGTCTAAATCATAGAGAGGGTTTGTTTGGGATTTTAGATGCATGGAAGAATCCAAGAAAAAAAATGAAGACCATCTGGGTAGATGGGGGATATAAAGGAGACAATGCTCGACAACAAGCGAGAGCAAAAGGAATAGAATTAATCACGGTTAAAATAAGCGAAGCTAAATTTAAGATATTGCCAAGGAGATGGGTTGTTGAGCGTACATTTGCCTGGCTTGGGAGAAGTAGACGCTTAAGTAAAGATTACGAATACAAGACAAACACAAGTGAATCAATGATTTACTTAGGAATGTCAAGGCTAATTCTAAGGCGAATCGGCGGTTTGTGAACACCCTCTAAGGAATTCATCAAAGCACATATTTTCATATTGTTGATAGGAACAAAAGTTTGTCCAATCAAAGCTAATATAAATTAACCTATTGTAACCTTGCTAACTTCTTTTCCATTAACCTGAATTTTACTCACGAAATTAAGTTCTACTACAGTCGAGATCCATAATTGGTGAACTTGAAGACGGCAAATAATGTTAGAAAAAGGGTTTAATTGCGTATCTCGTAAATCTTTAATCTTACTCGTATATCGTCCATTTAGAATTGTATTTGCTTTGGCAATCGGACAGTCGGCGCTATCACTTAGAATAACAATATCCGCATAGGGAATTGGCCTTTCAAAAGCATCAAATTCTTGAATCAGATTTGTGGGAGAGGATAAAACAGAGGAAAATCTATCTTCAAGGATGTCTGTTAATTTATATTCTAATTCCCAATCATTAGAATAACAACATTGCAGACTAGATAAAACCTGACTGCTTACAATACTAGCGAGATTTCTAATATATCTAGGATTTAGATTCTTAATAAATTGTTCAACCTCAATTAGAGTAAAACCGTGTGTATTTTTATCGAATCGTTCTTCCTCTGAAACTCTATTAAGTCTAGTTGAACTTTGTTTTTTTTCTGTGACCGTACAAGCGAAATAAATATCATCCAAATCATAATCTGGGTTCGGTTCAAACTTTTCCAATTTATGATCAAGAGAAAGCACACTTTCATGGTCTTTAAATTTAGCTGAAACAGTTTTGCGCTGTTGATCTTGTTTTTGTTCTAGGAAAAAAGCAGGGTGTTGAGATTCACAGACAAAAGGCTCATTATATAGGTTTTCTATACGAGCGTCCGAAATTACCCATTTGCTCTCTTCTAGAATTTCCCATGTCAATTTTTGTCTTGTAGCGGCATCTAGAGTAGCAAGCCGACGCAGTTCATCAGAGAGAGTAACGGTATTCAATAAAGGAAGTACTAATTCCTTTGCATGTATTAGAATAGCTAATTTCAAAAAGTGTTCTGAAGGAGAAGAGTTAATCAAAAGGACATGCATTAAATTAATCCATTCAGATTGTGTTTCGGGATGGTCATCAAGCAAATATAGATGCATTGCAAGTTCTAGAGGAGTTAAGTTCTTTTTAATTTCTGTTGAGATTTTTTCGTTCTTAGATAGAATCAAGATTGATTCAATCATACGATGACGAACCATATCATGAATATCAGGGTTGAGTGAATCCGGTCCCCTATGGTTAATTCTTATCGGATATTCAAGTTCTCTTAAAGCGGTGTTTTCACAGCAAAAATCAGCATCTTTAACATTTCTTCGATGAAGATCGCCGGTGATAACGCGCTCTTCAGCCGCAGAGTCCATATCAGGCAAATTCTCTTTTTCTTCTGTTAGTTTTTTTTCTTTTTCAGGATCGATAATATAATGCCAGGCATGCAACGATTCATGAATAAATGTAGCAGCTCTTGACGAACGATGGAATATTCGTTGCATATGTTCGTTTAAACAGACTTGAAGATATTTCGGTTTTGTAAAGCCAAATTTAAGAGTATTTGGAGCAATAAATCCGGCCTCTTCATCTTCTTCTAAAGAGAGGCTTACGCCTGTGTTCAATATTCTTTGCATAATCATAAATCCGGCAGATAGCTTGGAGGCTTTTTCTATTACCCGCTTTGTTTTTGCAATAAAGGCATCGCTTCCTTTAAACGAGATGCGCTCTATAAAAGCGTTAAAAATCTCATTAGATTTAGTTGAACTTGGGTGATTATTTTTTATCCACTCGTCCATCTGTGCGACAGTATTGTGCAACTTCATCAAATATGTCATTGAGTCTAGGCTCATAATTTTCATCCTTTTAAAGATATTATTTTACCATCATAATTTTAGTATTTCGTTAAGATAGCGTTAATTTAAGATGAATACGGGGGTATTGTATGGCTTCCTGTAGCCCGGATCAACAAAGCTTAAATTGGCCTCCTAAAATCATGCGGACTTAGAGGGTGTTCACAAATTATAACAACCTTAAGGTGCATTTAAAGCTTTATTTTGATAAATACAATATTATCCAGAGGGGGCTTTTATGGTAGATAGGAGAGAGCAAATTGATTCAAATCGACTATTCACCTTCAGTCAGCCAAATCCTTCGCGCCAGGCTGAGCAGCCCGATCGTATAAAGCCTCCCTCTACCGATCGGGGAACTTTACCCAATTTAAAATGGTCATTTGCCGATAGCCACAATCGGGTATCCGAGGCGGGCTGGGCAAGGCAAACGACTGTTCGCGAGCTGCCTGCATCCCCCGACGTTGCGGGGGTGAATATGATGCTCATCCCGGGCGCTATCCGTGAAATGCACTGGCATAGGGAAGGGGAATGGGCTTATATGTTAAGGGGACGAGCCCGTATTACGATCGTCGACCAGAACCTCAAAACGTTTCAGGACGATGTAGGCGTTGGAGAGGGCTGGTATTTCCCGACGGGTATTCCACATTCGATTCAGGCGCTTGATGAAGGCTGCGAATTCTTGCTTGTATTCGATAGCGGAGAGTTTGATGAAAACCAGACTTTTCTTTTGACCGATTGGCTGGCAAGAACACCGCGCGAGGTTCTCGCGAAAAATTTTAATGTGCCGGTATCGGCATTCGATTCGATTCCAAAAGAGGAGCTTTATATTTTTAAAGGCGATGTGCCGCCGCCTCTTGCAAAAGATAAAATCAAAGGCCTTGGTCCTGTACCCGATTCAATCAGTCATCGGATGATTAAACTGGAACCGATGAAAATGCCTTATGGATCGGTTAGAATCATGGATTCAACGAATTTCCCCGCTTCAAAAACGATCGCATCCGCCCTTGTTGAAATAGAGCCGGGCGGAATGCGCGAACTTCATTGGCATCCCAATGCCGATGAATGGCAGTACTATATTGAAGGGAAAGGCCGCATGACCGTTTTTGCGTCGGGCGGATCGGCTCAAACATTCGATTATCAAGCAGGAGATGTGGGAGCGGTTCCAAGGTCTATGCCTCACTATGTGGAAAATACAGGCGATACGAAACTTGTATTTTTGGAGATGTTTAAAGCGCCGAAGTTTGAAGATGTGCCGCTAGCGCAGTGGCTTGCTTTTACCCCCCACGAACTTGTAAAAGCCCATTTAAATATTGAAGAGTCGGTTCTCGCTAATGTTCCGCAAAAAAGAGTTCCCATTGTGGGGTTTAGCAAGTGAATACCCTTAGCAGATTTTTCTCGGTTACAAATGCAACTTACTTAATAGTATTTATATTTTTAAGCTCGGCATATCTCTTCTTTTCTTTTTCGTATACCGATCAGCCTTTAAGCATTCGTATTACAAGCCTCATTTTTGTCATACTAATGATGGCGTTTATCTATAGCTTTTTTCTATTTATCTTTATTGGAGTCTCTCAAATAACTGCCTCTATTTGGAGAAATATTATACCTCGCGCAAGCCAGGATAATGATCTGCCTGAAACACTGATGCTCGCTAATCTGTTATTCATTTTCATTTTGGGTATCTATATTGATCAGCACGTCAGACAGAATAGCAATCCAAGCGGAGAGCTTTCGATGGTCGGTGTCTTCTATTACATGCTGCCTTTCTTCACTTCTCTTTTCGGCGGAATTTTTAGCGGAACCCTTGTTCTTTTAAACCAATACGATAGCCGAACTATTATTCAAACCGGAAGAATCGTTTCCATAACAGCGGTTCTTCTCTTCTTCGCCTATCATTTTTTGACAATAAGATCTTAACCTCTATAAGGTATTGATTAGGTTTTTCTGATAGGAGGTTAATATGCAAGCGCCCCTTGGAGCAGCGGATGCGAATAGGACAGCTGTCTTAAATAAAGTTGCGGCAAAAGTCGGAGCAAAAGATGCCGATTGGCATAGCTATAATAATAATGTTCGGACAACGACAAAAGTAGCGGATCTGGTTGATATAGAAAATCAAGCGGTCTTAGTTTTAACAAGTTTTAATGAACACAATGCTAAAAATCCTGAGCGAAAGCTTGTCGCCGTTCCCATTTCAGGCTGGACGCCAAAAGGCCCGACAGAAGGAGTAGGAGGATTTTTTTCTTGTTTCGGCAATAGAGAAAAGAAGGACCGTGTTGATGATGAATATGGCGCATCCTATTCTTTTAACCCCTACATATCAACTCCGGGCGCAGACCTGATATTGCAAGTAGCCTATAAGGCGCATTATATTATTCCGGTAAAAGGCAAGCCTGATCAGTTCAAGGTGTCAGCAGGAGTTCAGGTTGTAGAGTTTGAAAACCATTTAAGAAAGTTAGGCAAAGCCGCCCCATCCGCATCCACCTTGACACGAGCTGCCTGGACAGGCGGCCTTGGGACAGGATTTTATTGGCCTTCTAAAGTGGACGGCCCCGGCTCGACGCATATTCTTAAAGCCAAAATTGTTGATGGCAAGGGAAATAAATTAAAACTTTCTCCAAAAGATAAGCATCATCCCAATCTTTTTCACGCGCTTATCCATGCTCATCTGGGGGTTGTTTTTATCGCAGAATTAAGGATCGGAAATATTGTAGACAACTACCTCGTAAAAAGAACCAACACGCATTACAAAAACGTGAAAGACCTAAAAGAAAAGCTTAAGGGTACAAATCCTTTGGATAAGGAATCTTTCTTATTTCAATGGTTTCCGTTCGATGCAAGCGATAAGGGAACGCAGGCTCAGATGCGGATTTCAATTTGCGAAAGAACCAATGAAGTTCCGACAGATGCAACACGCGTCCGTCCTTATAAAATTTCAGAGATTTGGAAAAAACTGATGGTGACGGAGGCGGCAGAAAGTATCATCAAGCCCATCTCAGAGAGTGAAAAATTGAGAAAGTTCTATCCTCTTATCACGCGCGCAGCCGCATTTGATACATTCGGCTCCGAAGAGCAAACGGTGGAAGTCGGCGATGTTGGAACCATTATGCACCCTTTTCAAACGTATACCGATTTGGAAATGTCTGATGTCAATCCTTGCATTACGGTCAAAAATACGGCGGAGGCGCATGCGCTTTGGCTCGACTTGGTTGATATTTGCGATCAGTTTTACAAAGAAACGAAAGCGCTTTATCAATTCAATATTGTCGCGCGTCTTGTAAGAGGCATTCCCGATCCTGAAGGCAAGCGCGGTATTGCACCCTGCATAGTGGATAACCCTGGAGAGCTTAAGCTTAATTTTGAAGTGCTCGAACATGAGGGACTTGCTCCCACTAATGAAGCAAAAGAGCTTCGCCGACGCCTCTTTAAGCGTATTCAAGACCTTCAATTTGTTCTGCATCACGGGAAAACCCCCGTTGAAGGCCTTGAGACGCTTGAAAAGCAATTCAGTAAAAGCGATTTATCCAAAAAGCGTCTACAGGGCTTTAGGGAAGCTGCAAGGGAAGTGGATCCGAATGGAACTCTTCTTACCAAGAATAAAAAAAGCTACATCTTTGATGCAGAAATTGCACCAAAGGAAGGTAAAGAAAAAACGCTTATTGGAAAACAAAAAGGGCATGAAAAGCCGCTCGATAAACAAAAGGAAAAACAGCTTTTAAATCATATTGTAGAGCTTTCAAAAGAAGATCCTGAACTTCTTACGGCTGCTACAAAAATGCTTGCTGAGTGATCTATTTAAATCTAAGACGGCCGAAAACTTTGGCTGTCTTAGATTCTAACTATTATAAATGTTTTCCCATCTCGATATCATGAGGATCGGTTTTAAGCCCCTCAGGATCTTTAAAGGGCATTAAACTATAGCCGCGCCTAAGATAAAATGAATAGCTGTCAGGGTGGCTTAAAGTAACAATCTGTTTATAGCCATTTTGTTTAAGCCAGCGCTCGCATAGGCTCAAGAACAAGGTTCCAAGACCTTGATGGCGAAAAGGTTCATCGATCACAATGATTCTTAATGCCGCTCTATAATCCTTCCAAAGCTGAAGGTGGCAGTAGCCGGCAATTTGGGTATTTTTGTACAAAACAAAATGTATATGGCTTGGCTCTTTTAAATTTAAAATTAAAGGATCAGGATTTTTTGAGAAGAAATAACGTTTTCTAAAATACTTAACGGCTTCCCACTCTGAATCCATTAGAGCTTGTACCATGCGATAACCCTCGAATCCTGACTTAGAAACGATGTTATCGACAAAAGCGGATTTGCCCATGCAATACTGCTTGAGATCTAGCGGAAACTTATCGGCGAGCTGAACTTTTATAAGTTCATATCTTTTGGCATCTTCGTCATTTTCCCTTAGCCAATCCCGAAATTGGAGGTGTCTTGTTATTTCAGGGTCGTCCACCTGATAGATATGCACATTGAAGGGGCGGGGATTTCCCTTTTGAAAAAAGCTTCTAAAAGCAACTCCGTATTCGCCTTTTGATTCATAGCCAAGCGCTTTCATGGCATCGATATTAATCGAGTCTAAATTTTTTACTACGGACAAAATATCGATAATCGGTTTCGCTTTTAGACCATATATTGAAGTGGAACCGATATGGTGAATGTCGTGGCAATTTACCCCTAAAGCTTTTTTAATCCGTCCGGCTTCTTTTTCAAACTCATTGGGCCAATCGCTATCATAAGGAACAACTATAATTTTATCCGTCATAGCAGCCTATAATAACATAATAATTACTGATTTTACAAAACAAAGCGAATTTCAAAAAAAAGTCTATTTTCTTGTAAGCTTGCTTAGGATTATTTTCTCAATAGCTTCCCAATCTGTCCGACTAAGAACCGTTCTGAAGTGATTCGGGTCAATTTTTTTCCAATATTCGTTAGAAGAATAGCCCTCTTCATTATGCTGTTGTAGCACATAATCCTCAGCTTCATTCTGAGTAATTTGCCAATAACGCCCATCATTTGTTTTAAAAGAAAAAATGCGAGTGCTGCCACTGCTTTTGCAGCGGACAACGTTTTGAAGCTCTTCTTCGCTTGGACGAACGAATCTATCCTTTTCGTAATAGTTGATCCAAACTTGCGCAGGGGTCATATTTTTTATCTCTTGCTTGATCGTTTGAATGAGCTCCACTTCTTCTTTCAGGTAGGGAGTGTAACAGGATTCACAGTCAGGCGGAGGTCGAAAACTGATATTCATAGTGAAAGCCCTTTGGGTATACCCATGTTTGGATAAAACTAATATAAGGGCTTACTTCGTTTAATGGTATCGTCTTCTATGCACGTAAGAATGCCTTCCATGATGATTGGAAGATAGGGCCATTGCGAGAGCCGAGAAAAACGCAGTAAAGCAATGAAGGAAGCTCGATAAGCAATCGCGTTCCTTTACTTTTGAGGGTCTTGTCACGGTTTTTTGATTTGGGGAAACATAAATCGTGTCCCTCCCTTTCCCGTTTTGAACAAGTACGCCCTCGCCGATCCAAAAGTTAATATTCTCGCTTGCCTTGTCTTTATCAATATTGTAGTGGTTTTGGACATCCCTGCGGGTGATACGCCCATAGTGATCCAGCTTCATCTGAAGTTCAGCTGGAAAAGGGATTGATCTTTCGCTAGGACCGTAATCGCCAAGAACTTTATTTTTTGTCACTTTAATCGCATGGAGGTAATGATCGCTTGCACGCGCATTTTGATTGAGAAGAGAAATGGGCTCAAGATTTTCCTGGTCGTTGGGATTTTTATGGCCGACATAAATCCAATCAATTTTTCTTTTGCTGCCGGATGTGGTGATTATTTTTTCCCCTTGTTTATTCTTCTCGACCGTTTTGTAGGCGTAGTCGGTCTTTTGAGCAAGTTTTCTGCAGGGCTGATCATAGCTTTCCGCGTTAAAATCGCCCGCAAGGATAATTTGCGAAACACCATTATCGTTGGATTCCGCGATCTTCCTAAAATGATCGATCTGTTGATTGGCAAGGGTTTTATCGGGTCCGCCATAAAGGTGAAGCGACGCAACACGGACGGTTTTTGCGGTAGCGATATTTTGCAGGTCTACTTGAACGACCGCTCTTTTGTGTTCGCCTGCGTTGAATACTTCTTTCGTCTCTTGCTTAAGAGAGAATTTATCTTTTTTATAGATAAGACCAACGCCTGATTTTTCTTTGCAGGAATTAAAATGGAAAGCGTAGCCGGCTTTATTTAGCTGTTCTGCCCACCATTGACGCATGGGCAGACTCGTATTTAATTCTTGCAGGCAAACGACGTCAAGGTTCGACTGGACGATATTTGAAATTAATTTATCTTTCCTTGTGTCCCAGGCATCAAGCTTTCGATCATCCGGTTTGCCGACATTGTATGTTCCAACTGTAATTGACATTTTATTCCTTAATTAAGGGATAAGTATATCAACTATAATTTATTTAAAGTAAAATCTTAACGTAATATTAATAATCTATATTAATTTTTAGCGCTATTAACTAACTCTAATATTGCGTCTATTACCAATTGGGGCTGTTCAACCTGTATGTAATGGCCAGAGTAGGTATTTGTGATATGTTTGGCTTTGAAACGCTTGGCAAGCTCCTCTTGAGATTTTAAATGGGCTTTAAAGACGACATCTCCAAATTCTACGGGCGTTCCTTTCGGCAATATTCCCTGTTTAATCAATTCATTGAAATCGTACGGCTCATCTGACGTAAGAACTATGGCGGGAACGGTAACGTCCTGTCCCATTTCTTCTAAACTTTTGATTAAATCTATTCTTTCCTGAACGATGACTTTATCCAGATCTTCGGAGTAATAGTTATTTAACTTCGCCCATTCTGCTCTATCTTTTTCATTTAGTGTTTTATAAAGCAGCTCGGTTAGAGTATCTACCAGGACAAGGCCTATAACTTCTTTAGGATACGTTTGAGCATAGAGCCTTGCTATCAATCCTCCATAAGAGTGGGCGACGAGCACGTAAGGACCTTTTACTCCCTTTAATACAGCATGTAAATCATCTACCGCTTGCCTAACTGTGCGCGGCTGGGGAGTTTCCGTTGAACGGCTGTTTTTAATCCTGCCTCCCTCGATTGTAACGGTCCCTGGCCGATCGTAGGCGCAAACGAGTGTGCGTTTGCTAACGCCCTCGATTACTTTTTTCCAAATATCCGCGCGATCGCTTCTTCCCGAAATTAACACAACAGGGGGAGTTCCTTTTCCCTCACATTGTAAATAGATGTTTCGGCCGTTACCGATATCAACGAGTTCAGCCTGCAAAAATCCCGCAAATAGAAGAAATAATAATTTGAGCATGGTTAACTTTTACCTCAAATACGCAAAAATGGGGAGCTTTTTTAAGCGCCGCCATTTTTAACAGTGAGCAGGTGGAATACATTCCTCTTAGCGATAAATATAATAACTTGAATACATCGATAATCACAATAAATGTAGTTTCTCCCTCTTCAACATGAATTCCAATTAATGATGTATTACTAAGGGAAAAACTGGCTTGTTTATAAATATAAAATTTAAATTAGAATGTTAATAAAATATTTGTAATGATACTAATTCTTTTTTTTTGTTACTACTTACTAGAAAATTTTGCTCTCAACTTTTTTTTATGAGGCTTTATGAAAAATAAAATCTTCGCAATGATGTTTGCGTTAGTATCTTTAACTACTTTTCTAGGTGCAGAAGAGATTGAAGAAAAAATCTACATAGATCCTTCGTCAGTTGTGATATTGGAGGAGGGGTTTTATGTTGATGTAGATAATGTGATGATGGGTTTTAGCTCAATCAATATAGATGCATCTGGTATGTATGTTCTAACCTCTCACAAACTATCGAGAGATTGGATTTGTAAATGCGGTTGGAGAAACAATTACGATTCTTTACATTGTAGAAATTGCGGACGCTGGAGATAAAATGTTAAAAATATTCTGGTTTGTTATTTTTGTTTTAAATCTGAATGCAAATCAGAATGTTTTGGATGTTTCTATTCATCATGTTCGTATTATTGAAGAATTATTTTTTCGACATAATTTTATATACACATATCATGGACTAAAACCTGTGTCATATGGAGTTTGTACAAAGCCATCGGATTGGAGAGAAGTAATAACTCATAAATCATACTATTATGCTTGGGTTAAACTAAAAGAATGCCCTCTTAATGAAGAATATTTGTTTTTGGAAGAAGCAAGTCCCCATTCGGAACATGATTTATCGGTTTTCTTTATTCATAAGGGGGAATTATTAAGGATTGTAAACGAGCATTTAATAATTTTTAAGAAATATTTGGGTTCAGATTTTGACACTTCAATTTTCCTAAAAAATCTTGAATTGAAGCAAACTACACTACGTAAATCTATTAAAAATAACGAGATTCTCTTAGGAATTCTTCTTGGATATGGAGAATCGAATAGTAAATTATTTTATGAAAACTGTTACGGACTTCCCGCACATCTGCCAAGAAAGATTCAAGATTATGAAAGTATAATTGTTGGTCCTGAAAAGTTTCCTTTGAGTTTGCTTAATCCATGCTGTTGTATGGGGACAACAAATAATAATGAAATGCTTCATGAAAAACTATCTTGGGAGTATGAATGGCTTTCTCGTAAATATTCGTCTTTCGACAGCATTCTAAATGTGATTGAAGGACTTTTTCGTGATCGCTCAATATCTAAACTTTCTGAGGGAAGCAGCACGTGTACAACATACAAGTAGCCTGTAAGACTTAGAAAGCATAAAAAAAGATGAACCATAATACAGAAGTCTTTTGTTCTGTCTTAATCTTTGCTACTGCAATCATTTTGACTTAGGTTTTATTCAATGATGTTGAAAACGAAAATTAAATTCGAAGAATTGGTGAATAGATGTCTTAATATATTTCAGAACATGCATTCATCAATAATTCGTGAACATTCTTGGCTTTCTTTATTATTTGGATCGGAAAGGCCAGCGCAAACGATGAGGGCTTTCCAAAGGGCCCAGGCTTTTGCGCGAGTCAGGGTGGCTTCGTCAAGTTGGAGGGTGGATAGAAACGTTTCGCGGCTTGCTCTGTCAAAGAATGTCCATGCGATAGAGAGATCGCAAGCAGGATCGCCGACAGCGAGTTGTCCGAAGTCAATAACGGCGGATAACTTTCCGTTTTGAACAAGCAGATTACCGGAGCTGATATCTCCATGAACCCATACGGGCGGCTTTTTCCATTCTGTTTTGAGAGCTTCCTCCCAAAGTTTAAGCGCTTTTCTGGTATCGATTTTGCTTTTAAGGAGGGTGAGAGCCTCTCTTGTTTCGGAATCATAATGAGTTAATGATCCTCCACGATAAAAACTATGAGGGCCCGCTTTAGGTCCAAGGATAAAGTCGATTTTATGAAATGCTATAAGAAAATCGGCAAGACTTTTTGCAAAATCGGTTAGATTGTTAATTTTAGCGGTAGCAGCTGATTCTCCCTCGATCCAACTGTAAATAGACCATTTAAAGGGATAGCTTGCATCCGGATGTCCGCAAGCGATAGGCGTAGGGATAGGTAGAGGCAGATGCTTAGCTAGTTTTGGAAGCCACGTCTGTTCTTTTTCGACTTGAAACGCATATTCTTCAGCGCTTGGCATGCGAATAAGCATATTATCACCCAAATGGAAAGTGGTATTGTCCCATCCGCTTTTCGCAACAGGACGAATCGGCAAGTCTTTCCATTGGGGGAATTGCGTTTCTATCAGCTTTTTTGCAAGTTGTGCATCCATAAGCAAATAGTTTATCGAAAAACGTCTTTATTTTTTCTTGAAAAGGCTGCCATCGAAATAGAGTTCTATTTTTTTAATTAAACCTTCTTGAAAGCTTAAGTGCGATGCGCCAAAGAAGCTTGGCGAGATGCCGGGAACATCAACGTCATAAATGATCATGGCTTGATTGTCGGAGCCAATTTTGGCCCGTATAGTTAGCGATTTAAAGGTGTTCATAAAGGTGTGCGTCGCATTTAAAACAGCCTCTCTTCCTTTATAGGCAGCAAGCGGCCCCTTAAATTCGACATCGGGATGTAAATATCCCTTAATGCCTTCAATATCTCTTTTGCCTACAAGCGTGTAGTATTCTTCCGCTTTTTTAACCGGTGTTTCCATATACTCTCCTTTGACATTCATAATGAGTATAGTATACTATATTGAATATAGCAAGGTATATCGAATATGGCTTTAAAAAAACGGACCTATAACTCAGAGACGCGTGATGCACAAGCCTCTAAAACACGGACTCAAATCCTTAAATCCGCTAAAAAGCTTTTTCAGACGCATGGATTCGATAAAGTCACCATTAATAATATAGCCGATTCAGCAGACGTTGCCTCTCCAACCGTTTACGCAATCTTCAAATCTAAAAAAGGCATCCTTAAGGCGTTGATAGATGAAGCGCTTCCTCCTGAACAGTTTTCTTCGCTTGTTGAGCTATCCATGAGCGAAAAAGCGCCCAAGACGCGCCTTGCCTTTACCGCAAAGCTCGCGCGTCAAATGTATGATGCGGAAAAAGAGCTGATGGATGTTCTGCGCGAAGCCTCTATTATCGCAAGCGAGCTTGAGCAAGAAAGAGAAAAGCGCCGTTATGAGCGTCAGGGCGAATATATGAAAAGCCTGCATAAATCCCTTTCTAAATCACTTACGCTTGAAGAGGCCCGCGATATCGTTTGGACGCTGACCGGCCGAGACCTTTACCGTCTATTGGTTATTGAGCGGGGGTGGTCATCCGACGCTTATGAAAAGTGGCTAACCAATACCCTTATTAAGTCGTTATTGAATTAAAGAAACCCTAATTTGCACAGATTTCTGTGTTTCTGTATAATAAGTGATGGAGGACACCTTATGACCAATCCACATAAAGCCCGCTTAACTTTAGATATGGATTCTGAAGAGCATGCCTATCTAAAAATGGCTTGTGCAAAGCTGGGAGTGTCTATGCGGCAATTCATGCTCCTTGCAACATTTGAAAAGATGGAGAAGATGGAGGATGAATGGCTTGCTGAAAAGGCGCACTCAACCTTAATGCGAATTGCGGGGGGAGATGAGAAAACAATTTCTTGGAAGAAAGCAAGAGAACGTTTGCTGTGAAATATGAAGTCGAAATCTCAGAAAGTGCTGAAAAATTTCTAAAAAAGATTCCTAAGAAAGATCGACTTAGAATTATAGAAAAAATCGATGCTTTGGAAAGCGATCCGCTGCCTTCCGGAAGTATTAAGCTGCAGGGGTGTAAGGAGGCGCTATACCGCATCCGCTCTGGAGATTATCGAGTTGTTTATACCGTAAAGAAGGATGTGCTTGTCATTCTGGTTGTCGAGATTGGCCACAGGCGTGAAATATATCGTTAGAATTCATAACTTAATAAGTCTTTTTTAAACTAATTAGTTTAGTTTGTTTTAATTATAAACTTTAATTATGATGTTACTTTCTTTTTAATTAGAAAGGAGAGGAATGTCAGCTAAAGTTTCAGACTATAAAGATGTTTTATATACGAGAGACTATTCGAATGATGCTCCTCCTCAAACAAATATTGTAAAAAGAGTCGCGCTCGCGGCAGTTCCATTTTTAAGTTTACACGTCGCCCTTAGATATCCTGTATCAATTGCAATGGGAACGCTTCGTGTTGTTAATACCGATACGAAAGACATATTCGGATCGTCAGTCGCGATTATCGCTTTGGCAGCCTCTATATTTCAGCATCAAATCGGGATGGCGATAACAACTGCCCATGACACCTATATAGAAATCCAAAAGCTAAGGATTGCGGACAATTGGGAAGATGCAGCCAAATCCTTAACCAAAATCATTAGCAATTTAGTCTATCTTGCGCTCATTTCTTATGGCGGACTCGAGCTTTCTATTATCGCTTTTGCATTGCAAGCAGCGGTCAACTTGATTCAGGCGAAAGACGAGTTTAAAAGTGATCGCTGGATTGAAGGGGTTGCAAACCTATTCATGGCGGGGATTCGCCTTAAACAATGCCATACGCAATATCAGCAGCTTAAAAGGAATTGGGAAATTGAAGCTGCCATTAAGCGATTCTATGTAGGGCTGCCGCATGAAAAATGGCAATTCCCGTCTGATCATTTGCCGGTTGGTGTTGAAGTAAACGGCGTCAAAATAATTAGCTGGAATGTACTGAATAATGCCTACATGAAATGGGTTCATGATGATTCGCAAGGATTAAAAGGTTCTCTCATCTCCGAATTAAATGTTGTCGTTGATCAAAACGGTTTGACGATGAGGGATGTTGTCGTAGCAGATATGGTTCAAAACATGATGTCGCAAGGCCACGTTGTTGCCCTTCAAGAATGCAGCGAGCCTTTTCTTCAACATCTTCAGTCGCGCCTTCCTTCTAATTGGGATATTATTAAAAGCTTTAATACCGTTAAAACGGATCAGGACGTTATCCTTTTCAACAAATCAGAGCTCGCTTGCAAATCAACGGAAACGGCAGTAGGCGCTTTCCAGCAATCCCAAAAGGCGATTCTTAACGCCAATTTTACCACGCAAAACGGGGAAAATATTCGTGTAATCAATGCCCACTTGCCGGGAGATCCGGCTCTTCCGGGAAAAGAAGACTATTCGAAGTATGTTTACAGCCAGCACAAGCAGGGCGCGACAACCGTTGCCCTTGGGGATTATAACTTTGAACGAGCTGAAATGATCGAGGCGTACCGTAAGGCAGGTTTCAAAGACTTTAGCCTGCATACTCCCTGGAAGACCAATATCGATCCCTATACAAAAGAATCCAAAGGGATCGACCATCTGTTTGTTATCGGCGAAGCTTATTCAAGGGACCTAAAGCCGCAAGAAGTCGTATCGATTGGAAATCTTCAGGAAACGGTAGATTTGTTGAATCAGAAAGCATAAATCATGTAATTAAAAATTTAAATTAACATAATTCATGATAGTTTGAATTTTAATCTTTAAATATCTGCTTATAAATTGAGTCAAAATTAAAATTTATATATAATATTGTTTTTTATTTAATTAAATTTAATAGGCACATAAATAATGTCATCCATTACAGGTTCATTTGATAGAAGCGAAACGTTTAATAACGTTCATGATCATGCTCCTTCTTTTACCGATATTTTAACGGGCGAAAATGCCTTTTACAAAGCAGACGATTATATAGAGTCAACCAAAAGAGATTTTTCGGCATCAACGACGATGCCGGCTACTTACGTTTGGAATACGCAAAGTAAAGTCATTAGAGTCGCGAAAGAAATATTTGCGATTATTGTTTTTCCCGTATTTATTTATAACGTCGTTCATTCGCTTGTAGGGAAGTACGCGGGTTTACTGCCTGCGTCAAGTCTGGGTTTGATGGGTCTTCCAGAGAATTACGTAGATAGCTCCCGCACAAGTATTGACCTTGAATCGGAATGGAAATATAAGCGGTTGAAAGTTGAGGTAGATGGCTATCAGGTCGATGCGGTTGTTACGGGAAGAGCCTCAACCTTCGGAAACGGAAAATGGGTGCTCGATTCAAATGGCAATGGCGAATTCTATGAAGATAAGCTTAAAAAGCATGAGTACAAGCAATTTCTTACCGATATGGATAGTAACGGGATTGTCTTTAACTATCCGGGTGTCGGAGCAAGCTCCGGTTCGCCTAACCGTTTTGCGATGGCTAAAGCGTATCGCGCCATTCTTTCCTTTTTAGAGAATGAAATTAAAGCGAAGCAAATTGTTGGAAAAGGGTTTTCCATTGGAGGCGGTGTTCAGGGCGACGCTTTGAATGGCTACGCACTTAAAGAGAGCGTCAAGTATGTCTTTATTAAGATTAAAACGTTTTCTGATTTAGCATCCGCCGCAAGCTATCTCACACTTCCTATTTTAGGCTTCTTTGTAAAGCTTCTTGGCTGGAATATGGGGTCGGTTGAATCTTCAAAGAATCTAAAGGCTCCGGAAATCATCATCCAAACCGCGAGTGTTTTTAGTACGCAAGAGGTTAATGATGCTTCTTTCATTTCAGGCGACGGAGTCATCGCCTATGAAGCGTCGCTTGCAAAAGCTCTTCTAGAAGATGATAGCTGCCCAAGAGATAACAAAACCTTTTTTGGTGTTACAAGCGATCATAACATTCCTATTTACGATACTAAATTCTTAATCAAAAAAGTTAAGGAATATCTTTTACAATCATGAAGATAGCTCTTAAGGTCTGTTTAGAAAATCGCAAAAATGAGCTAGGAGATCAATGTGAAAAGCTTGGAAAAACTTCTGGTTTTTTCGGTCTCGGTAGAAAAGTCTATTTATCCTATTCAAAAGACAAAGGCTGGGAAGTTGTTAAATTAAACATAATCGAGCGAATTTTTAGAAGTTTCGGCGCTTACGAATCGACCCGCTTGAATCGAGTTGCGAGAAAAATCGTAAAGGATGCGCCTGATGAAGTTACAAAATTCGTCCTTTCGAAAATTCTCTCTAAGTGGAGGCATAAATACATCTCCATCATCGGAAATTGCAATATCGGCGAAGCAAAAGTGATCGGCTTTCCTGAAAAGCATACCGATCAAGTCTACAGGGCAGCGGCATCTCAAATCTTTAGCGAACAGCATCAAAAAGGGGATGTTATTTTGGTTGAATCACTTGAAGCCGGAAAAAAATCTAAAACCGAATCCTTTTCCATGACGAAGTTTTTGACCCCGGAACTTAAAATTCGTGGATGGGAACCAAAGAATTTTGCGGAAAAGAGAGGCCCTTCTTACGCCAATTCTATTAAAAAGGAAAAAGACTTAAGTGATCAGATCGAAAATTTTTTGATGCTTATAGTCAAAAATTTCATCCCTGAGGAAGAAGCTTCGCTTGAGATCATAAAAAACCCCAAACATCTACTCGCCCGGCTTATGAATAAAACCTATTCCGAAGAGGCCATTCTTGAAATCGAAAAGAAGCTTCCCGAATTTATCTTAAAAATTGAAGAGATGAATCGATACTACAAATTAAAAGGAAATTTTGTTAAGGATGCTTCAAAAACGCTTCAAACGACTTTTAATACATTCAAAACGAGCTCTAGTTCAGAAAAAACAGTATCCTTATTTTCATTTATAATAGAGTTTTTGCGGATTCTATCGATCTTTGAAAAGGCGAGGGATTTAGCCTATTTCAAAGACATGCAAGAGGAAGATCGAAAGTTAACATCGGAGGGTTTTTCTGATAGAGACGTTTCGCTTGCAGGCGAAATCAACAAATATCGTGAAAAGGGAAAAAGGGTATTTGTATTTGCCGGCGCCGCCCACTTGATATTCAAAGGCTTGCCGATTCAAAAATTGCAAGAATGTCTCGCAAAAGAGAAACATGCGCTTGTGACTTTAAAATACGGCTATAACTAATTACTCGCTCGTTTTTCCGTCGAAATGCTCTTCGTCTGCTTCAGCATCCGCTTTTGTTTTATGGATGGTGCCATCGAGATGATTTGGCGGAGCGTAGACGGTGTAAAGCTTAAGCGGTTTTTCGGATGAAGTGTTGATGATGTTGTGTTTTGCGCCTGCAGGAACGATGATGCAAAAGCCGCTTTTTATCTTATGTGTTTTGCCATTCAATATCGCTTTTCCTACCCCTTCCTCGCACCTAATAAATTGATCCAGCTTGTGGATTTCTGCGCCGATGTCTTCTTTGGGTTTCAAACTCATTACGACAAGCTGGCAATGTTTTGCCGTATAGAGAACTTTTCTGAAATATTTATTCTTGAGAGTCGCTTTTTCAATATCGGTTACATAGCCTTTGCTTTTCATAATATGTCTCCTGCTTAGTTTTTGATTAACAGCTATTAATATAAAAAGTACAGAAGTTAATTAAATTGATAAACGAAACGAAAGTATGTTCTGGACTTTTAGATTCTAGGCTAGAGACCCTTATGGGGGTTCTAGCCACATGACGATTATTCGACTTTTATAGAGATTTTTCTAGGTTCTGCCGTTTTGGCTTTTGCAAACACAATTTTAAGAATGCCGTCTTTGTAAGAGGCTTTCGGCTCTTGTATTGAATCGATCTTTTTATCGAGCAAAAGGCTGTAGGAAAAAGATCTATCCCTATACGTTTTGTTTTCCTTGTCGGAGCGCTCTTTTTTCCCTTGAATGGTAAGTAAATCGCCGCTTAAGCCGAGATGGATGTCTTGAACGCTTAAGCCGGGCATTTCCGCTTCAACGATAATTTGGTTATTTTCTTCATAGATCGTTACACCCTGATTATAGCCCGCGAACCGTTCAAAAAAGGTGGGAAATCTGTAAAAAGGGTCTTTTTCAAAATCGGGGGGAAGAAAATCTGCCATCATTAACCTCCTTTAAATTGAAATTTCGATCGTAATATTATCAAGAGGATAAAAGTAGATCAAGTGCCTTATGAAGGGTTGATAGTAATCATTATTTGCTTTAAACCACTTATTAAATAGCGAGGGATATATGCGTAAGTGGCTTTTTGCCGGAATTTTGGGCCTTGGAAGTTTGCTGGGTCAGCAGGCGGATACCATTTTTTTTGGAGGAGACATTATAACCGTAAATGATCGGCAGCCCGAAGCGGAAGCGGTTGCGGTAAAAGACGGAAAAATTGTTTATGTCGGAGATAAAAAAGGCGCTTTTGATTGGAAAGGAGAGAATACAAATCTTGTAGACCTTCAAGGCAAAACCTTATTGCCCGGCTTTATTAATCCTCATACCCATATTACTTTGGATGCAATTGTTTCGGCATCGACCGATGTAAGCCCATTTAAATATAAGACAATTAAAGAAGTCATAGAGGTATTAAAAGAAGCTGTAAAAAAGGGGCCTGTTCTTGCCTGGGGCTATGATCCTTCTTTGATGAGCGATCCGGGAGAGCTAAACTTTGAAACGCTTGATGCCATCTCTAAAGATACACCCATCGTTGTGGTTAACAAGTCGGGCCACATCGCCTATGGAAACCGTAAAGCATTCGAAATTGCCAAAGTGACCGATCAAACACCAAATCCGGTCGGGGGGTCTTATCAAAGAGATAAGGAGGGTCATTTGACAGGCGTAGGTTATGAAGTGCCGGCTGTGGGTAGGCTTGTATCGGCGGTTAATAATCTAAGCACTGATGAGCTTTCAAAGCTGACACGCCAAGCATTAAAAGTGTTCGCCGATGCCGGATACACGACGGTTACAGATCTCGCCTTAGGACTTCCAGTGCCAACGCCTGAAGAGCATATTAAACTTTTACGAGATGCAAGCGTTGGGCCTGACGCTTCAGTCCGTATTCAAGGGTATATGGTTACCAATCTTCTAGATAAGATTCCTGATTTAAGAAAACAAAACACCGACATGTTTAAAATCCTTGGTTTAAAAATATGGGCGGATGGCTCCATTCAAGGATATACGGCAGCTATGAAAGAGGACTATAAAGATCAAGAGACCAAGGGCAAGCTTAATTTTACCCAGGATCAGCTAACAGAAATTGTGAAAAACGCGCGTAAGCAAGGCATACAGGTGGCCGTGCACGCCAATGGCGATCAGGCAGTCGAAGATACGTTGCAAGCCTTCGAAAAAGCTCAGGAAGCTTATCCTAGCGATGATGCACGTTTTCGGATCGAACATGCGTCGATTGTGGATCCTGGGCAGTGGAAGCGTATTGCCAAACTGAAGGCAACGCCTTCATTTACCGAGTATCATGTCTACTACTGGGGAGACGTGTTTCAGGATAAAATCCTTGGCGAATCACGCACTGAGCTCCTTGATGCGGCTCAAACCGCGAAAGACCTAGGTCTTAAATTCAGTTTTAATGACGATACGCTAGGGCCTCCTAATCCGCTTCTTTTTTTGCAGGTAGCCGCGACAAGAAAGACGGATGATGGGCGTGTACTAAATGCAAAAGAGAAAATCAGCGTTGACGATGCTATCAAAGGCTTAACTCTTTATCCTGCTTGGCAAAGTTTTAGAGAAAATGAGCTAGGCAGTATTGAGACGGGTAAATACGCCGACTTTGTCATTTTGGATCAAAATCCAAGAAAAATCGATGTTAATCAGATAAAAGATATCAAAATATCGGGCCGCTGGCTGAATGGGAAAAAAGTCTAATTGGAAATTACCCCTCTTGCATTGTTGCAAGAGGGCTTTAAGGCTGAAATTAAGTTGAAATCGCCTCAATAAGATTAGCTACCATTTCATTTACCGAATCAATCTTGATAAAATCTAGTCTTCCGCCATTCCTTTCTTTGTTGGCCTGTCCTTCTAAATAGGTTAGACATTTAAAGAATGTTGAGGGAGGGATCTTACAAAGATCTGCAAATTTTTTATTCTCATCAGAGTTATATTAAAAGTGACGATATAACAAAAATAATAAATCAAGATTTTGTAATAGAGAATATATAACGATCTCTCACTTTTCCTTTAAAAAGAATGTAACTTTTAAGAAGACCTTCTAACTGCATTCCGGCTTTGATAAGAACTTTTTGAGAGGCGATATTTTCGGGATCGACAAAAGCTTCTATTCTTTGAATTTGTAAATCATCAAATCCCAGATTAATCGCCTCTTTTAGAGCTAAAGTGGCAATACCTTTTCCCCAATATTGTTTTGCGATAACAAAGCCAATTTCCGCCTTGCAAGCTTGCGCGCCTTTGCCTTGAGTTAATGTGATCGATCCAATGGGGACGCCATCGAGACAAATCGCCTTAAACCAAGGGTGATGCGCTGCAATCTGATTGAGAAATTTTTCTGCTTCTTCAAGACTGCTATAAGCTTCCCAAGTCATGCTTCTCGCGACTTCCAAATCGCTTGCCCATACATAGAAATGATCTAGATCTTCAACAGTAAGCTTTCTTAAGGTAACTCGATTTTCGAAAGATATTTTTTCCATGTAAATTAATTGGGGTTCTATTATTTGTGACAAACTGTGCATTTATTATTTCTTTTACAGCTTATTTTTTTAATTGAAAAATCCAAAGGACTAATTTGCACAATATTATTTATTGTTATACATTCACCAAATCCTAATAAAAATTTTATAATTTCATATGATGCCATACAAGAGATTAACGAATTTAAGCAGGAAAAAGATGGAGATATAAAATGATTAGAGAATAATTCAGCATCAGGGTCACTATTTCCAAAATAATAATTATCATCATTGACATGGCTATTACACGCTAAACAGGCGCTTACTTCAGGAATTACTAGCGGACCCATGATTCCATCGCCTGCAGCATATCCAACATTAATAAGAGGTATTTTCAGTTTCAGACATTCGTTATTCAACCACTTTTGTATAGCAAAAAATGGCCTATCAGCCGAAAGCACTACAAAATTTGTATCTTGTATCAATCTAGAAACATTTGTAGAAGTTACAGTTTCGTTAATTGCTTCAACCATTAAATTTTTATTTCGTTGTCTGAGTTGATTTGCGGCAACATCTACTTTAAGTTTTCCTACATCTTTTTCAGAGAACAGAACTTGTCTTGTTAAATTTGATTCTTCAATCAGATCAGGATCAACTAGCCTAATCTTTCTGATTCCAAGACCCACTAGATTCATTGAGATCCAATTTCCAATTCCTCCCGCTCCAATTAGCGTGATAGAGATGTCCTTTAATTTATCTTGAGCTGATATTGGACACATGTCATGCAAAGCATAGTATTCAAGATGTCTTCCATAACGTTTGTAATTGTCGGGTACTTCTTTATACAATACTAAAATTTTCTCATTAATTAAACGCTCGCAAAACATCTTTACCATTTCTTTGGGATGTTGAGAGAAGGCTTGAATTTCGGATATTGTGTGAGGTTGTGTAAACTTTTTTAATATCTCCATCGAAGTTGAATCAAGTTTTAGCTTCTTGTATGTTTCTCCAGCGCCTAATTCAATAATATATTTTCCATTTGATTTTGAAAAATTCTTTAAAGGTAAATAGTGAGGGATTATATAGAACAATTCATTATGAGTAATTTTCACGATAAACCATTATGTATTTTTTGAAAGATGAGTAATAAAATATTGCGGAAGTAATTATAGATCCAAATAAAACAAGACAAGCCTGTAAATAGATAGTATGAACTTCTCCATTAATGTCAGATTTACCATTAAGAAAAGCAAAAAATTGTATATAAGTGAATGACGTTAACATTCCTAATCTAGCAAGAAATGAAATGCTTTTTAAAATTACTGGACGATTATCGTTTTCAATCGACTTGTTAATTATGGCGGATATGCAAGTTAATGTTGTAAATAGAAGTCCTTGCAAGCATGCAAAAGATGCAAATGCGACCTTCTCGTTATCGGAAATTGCTGTTATCACATAAAACCCTGAAGAAATAAGTAATAGAAACAATATACAATCCATTGATCTAAAAAATTGATAACGTACTAGCTTTGAAAATGTTAAATTTAAAATTATTGAACATAAAGAATAGCACATAAATAGAAAGCCCAGTGTTGAACTTGAAATGTTAGGATTGATTTCGTAAAAAAGCGGTTGCCAATAGTGGTAAAGAGGTTGAATTGTAAGCTGAATAATAAAAAGTAAAAATATAGGTAAAAGTAAAGTTTTTTGAGTTAACTTTAGACTTTTAAGACTATTTTTCAAAAAAGGTATCGGTTTCTCGATTAATGCGTGTCTTTTACATGTCTTACTAATCATGAAATATGCCAATATCAATCCACATCCTTGTACAAATATGCCTGCGCCATATGGTATGGATTTTTGTATGGAAAAAAGATAGCCTCCAAAGGCTCCACAAACGATGTTAGCAATGCTTGTATAAACCTCATTGCGATGAAATATTTTTTCAACCAACAAATCAGGATTTCTTTTTAAGAATTCCATAACATAATCAGCAAAAGCAGCTGGGCACATACACAATGAAATGGCTAAAATAAACTCAGCAAAAATGAAGGAAGCAAAACCAGTTCCTGTAATATAAAGAAAAAGACCTAAGATAGAAAAAAAGAATGTTAATAGAATTGATTTTCGGTAACCTATTCGTTTAATAAATATCCCAGAGGGAATATCAAGTATCAAAAAAGTTGCTACTTGAACTGATTTAATCGTAGCAAACTCTCCGATTGAAACTCCGTGAGATAAGACATAAATAACTGATATGGCCCCTACAAATAAGCGTCCTCCAGAAAATAATGCTGATAAAAGATAAATTATCAACAATTCTTTCTTTTTAACATTTATGAGTGAGGCCATAATAGTTTTAATTTACGGTTGGTCTATCGATTGCAGCTACTTCAGTAGTAATTTCGTATTCCATATTTTTTTCCTTAAGTTTTTTGAGTTGTCTAAAAGACTCGCAAAAAGATCACAAAAATATGAAATAAAATCCATAATAAAATTAAAAATAATATAAAAGATATGTATATATTAATTTTTAATTTACTGATCTAGATGTATATGATTATAAATTTTTTAATATATTTCACTTGGTGCAGATGATAATAGAAATTATTGAGTATTGCTGGCAAAATCAATAGAGCGATGTTAGAGGAACACTAATCAAAGTGCCATTAAGCACCCTTTTTGCCTTTATTTTTTTAGGAGCGGCATTTTTAAGCTTATGGATAAAACGTGATCCTAAAATTTGGGGAACGCTCGCTTGCATTGCTGTCATGCTGGGTGTAATGGCTGGCAATATCACTTGGTTCGGTCTATTTTTTATTGGGATTTTGGCATTGCTATGGATCTTTTATAAGCGAAGTCCGAATACCGGATTATTTGTTGCCCTTGTATTTTTTGGACTTAGCTATAAATTGAGATTAGTTCCCGGCTATTATCCTTTTTTTATTACCCCAAAATTTGCTTTAGGATTGGAAAATCCTTTAATAGGATTATTTCCGCTCGCGTTTGTTGTTCCGCTTGCTCAATCATTAAAGGATTTAAGTGTCGTAATGAGAGGGTTGGCCCTTGGATGCGCGGGTATTGTAGTTTTAGCCGGCCTTGCGATAATATCTGGAGCCTCGCATTTAGATTTTAAACTTCCTTCATTCTTCCTTGCGCGAACCTCAAGTAATTTTTTTCTCACTTCTATTCCTGAAGAAGGATTTTATCGCGGATTTATCCAAAAAACGCTTGGCGATTACTTTAAGAACACTAAATGGGGTAATGCAATTGCTTTGATAATCACTTCGCTTCTATTCTCGATTAGCCATATCTATTGGAGCCCAAACCTGGGTATTTTAGCTTTTACGTTTTTGACAGGTCTTTTGTATGGAGGGGTTTACCTTTATTCAAAAAGCATTGAAAGCGCTATCCTCGTGCACTTTATATTCAATCTTGTCCATATGACGTTTTTTTCTTACCACGCCATGTAAGAGTCTCCTAAATCAGGTAAATCTTAGACTCGCATGGTTTGAAACTAGGACGTTTATCAATTAATTAGTATAACACAAATTAATATGAGTTCCTCTGATCAAAAAGAAATTGCAGATAAGTCGTGGCATGCGTACTCGGCGGAAGAGGTGCTTAAATTATTTAATGATCAGCCGCAAAAAGGCCTGTCATCTGAAGAAGTAAAATCTAGGCATAAGCTATATGGGTTTAATGAACTATACAAAAGCAAAGGCTCTTCTTTTTTCCTAATTTTAATTCGTCAATTCAAAAGCCCTCTTATCTATCTCTTATTGGTTGCGTCTTGTATCGCTTTTGGGGTTGGACATGCTTTAGATGCCCAATTGATTCTTTTTGTATTAGTCTTAAATGCTTTAATAGGAGCGTATCAAGAAAGACGGGCTCAAATTTCAATCGAAGCGCTTAAAAAGTTAACCCATACTATTGTTAAAGTGCTTCGTAATCGACATGAACAGCTTATCGACTCTAAAGATCTCGTTCCAGGCGATATCCTTCTTCTAAGCGAAGGGGATGCAGTAGGAGCTGACGCTCGATTGATTAGCGCATCATCCTTGCAGGCATCAGAGGCTTCCTTGACAGGAGAATCTATGCCGATTTGGAAAATGGTTTCCCGGCTTCCCAAAGCCACCCCTCTTGGGGATAGGACGAACATGGTCTATGCAGGAACGCACATCGTAAAAGGAAGAGGAAAAGCGGTAGTTGTTGCTACAGGCATTCAGACTGAGATCGGTCAAATTGCGGCTCTGACGCAATCTATCAATAAAATAAGCACTCCTTTAGAGGAAAAAATAGCGAGCTTTTCTAAATATGTACTGGTCGCGGCCTTTTTTGTATTTACAACGGTTATATTGATTGGGCTTTTGCAAAATCTTAAGTTTACCACAATTTTATTGGTTGCACTTAGCCAGGTAGTCTCTATGGTGCCGGAAGGGCTTCCTGTGGCTATGACGATTGTATTAGCGGTAGGTATGCATCGAATGGCGAGAAGAGGCGCTATTGTACGTAAATTAGATGCGGTCGAAACATTAGGCTCTACAACGATAATTTGCACAGATAAAACAGGAACCCTTACTCAAAATCAGATGACGGTAACGGAGATTTGGCTTTCCCAAGGAAGGAAAATTCTAGTAACGGGAGCCGGTTATTCTCCAAAAGGGGAATTTATAGAAGATGAAAGTCAGATTCGTCCTACTGAAGATAGGAACTTGATAGAATTCCTATCGGCCGCAATTCTTTGCAACGATGCTGGTTATCTTTTAAATAATGAAGATTCATCATGGAATACTATCGGAGATCCGACTGAAATTTCATTGTTAGTGCTGGCAGAGAAAGGAGGATTTAATCCGGAAGAAATAAGAGGGCATTTTAAAAGGTTAGCCGAAATTCCATTTGATTCTGAAACCAAGATGATGGCCGTTTTCGTTGAACGAGATGGGGTAAAGACAATTTACATTAAAGGCGCTCCTGAAGCCGTTTTAGCGATTTGCTCAACCGATAGAGAAATGCAAAATCGCCTTAGGCTTGCAGAAGTTTCCATGGCGGAAAAAGGCCTAAGGCTATTGGCATTTGCCGTAATAGAAAATTCCGCAATTGATTTAACTAGGGGATGGGAACCGCTCAAGGGCCTTGCTCGTTTCTTGGGATTAACCGGCCAATTTGATCCTCCTCGCTTAGAAGTAAAAGCGGCGGTCGAGGCTTGCCGTTCAGCTGGGATTCGGCCGATTATTGTTACAGGCGATCATAAAATTACAGGCCTTGCTATAGCCAAAATGTTAAACATTGCGGAAGAAGGCGATATTGCCATAGAAGGTCGAGAATTATCTACCTTCTCTGACGAAGATCTTAAAGATCGGCTCCCCAAAATTTCGGTCTTTGCCCGTGTTCATCCGGCTCAAAAGCTTCAGATTGTAAAGGCATGGCAGCAAAATAATGCGATAGTTGCGATGACAGGGGATGGGGTCAATGATGCTCCGGCTCTCGCGATAGCAGACGTCGGGGTCGCGATGGGAATCACCGGCACGGAAGTAGCTAAGGAAGCCGCCAAAATCGTCATAACGGATGATAACTTTGCGACCATTGTATATGCCGTTGAGGAAGGACGCATCGTTTTTCGAAATATAAAGAAGCTGCTTTTGTATTTAGTAAGTACAGGCCTTACTGAACTTATTATCCTTTACATAGCACTGATTTTCGGGTTTCCGTTGCCGCTTGCGGCAGTTCAGATTATATGGATTAATTTAATCACTGACGGCGTTTTAGCCATTCCTTTAGTGCTTGAGCCAAGGGAAGGGGATGAAATGAAACAATTGCCCATCGCTCGCAATGAACCTCTCTTAAATCGGCAGCTTTTGACACGCATGGTCTTCATGGTGCCTACGATGGCTTTTTCTACCCTTTTTTATTTTATTTATCGTCTTTCATCCGATATTCCATTCGCTCAGGTGCAGACAGGCACATTTACTGTGCTTGCGGTATGCCAGTGGTTCAACGCTCTTAACTGCCGTTCTGAAACCCGATCAGCATTTAAGGGGTTATTCACAAATCGTTGGTTTATAATAGGTCTTTTTGCTGGTAATATTCTCCATATGGGCGTGGTTTTTCTTCCTCCCTTAAACCGCCTATTCCACACCGTCCCAATGCCCCTAAGCGAAGTCTTTTTCATCGGTTCCATAGCAAGCTTAGTCCTTTGGGTTGAAGAATTGAGAAAATTGTGGGTTCGCCGAAAAAAAAGAAAAAGGCTAGCAGCCCATGCAGGGCATGTCTAGCCTACTGAATCATATTTTTCGACGTTAATCGTAATTTTCTTGGATTCCGGCAAATTGGCTGTTTCAATAGACTTCTTTTTATAAGATTCTGAAATAGAAAGGAGATCTTTTCCTCTGCTCTTCTTAATCTTTAGACTGAAATCGCCCTCCTGGATACGTTCATCTAAACGAATGACATCGTCTAAGCGTAAATAACATTAGGGCTATCCTCCTAAGTAACAAATGCTATATGCACGAATTTGTTATGATTTTTTATTTACAGGATCTTCAAAGCTTTGCTTTAGGAGATATAGGATTCGCCTATCGGCGGAAATGGATCGCCAGCGGCGATCTCGAGTTTGGCCCTTTTATTAATTATTTTAAGCAGCAATATTATCGATCAATTCCTATCAATGCATTTCTGAACACATGGTTATTTCTTCCCTTAGCTTTCTCCTCATATAAGCTATGCTTATTCTTTTTCTGGTTTTGTCCCATTTTGGAGGCTTAGCATAGTCTTCTTTCTATCCACTTCTCTCCTGTAATATATGTGCTAATTTGATAACCGCGATAATCAAACGAGATGACATTGCATTTCTTTTGGATTAAGGGGTATTTAAGTTCGTCGTGAATCTCGTCATTCGCCCCTAGGGGATTAATAAGATGAAGGAAGGAGTTGTTGGAAGCCGCTCCATTTATGGCATGGACAGTAGCGCATAAATGCACAGAATCTGGCGTTATGATTTCCTTGGCTCCTAAAGAAAGGGACTTGATGTTCATTGGCAGAGGAGTGGGGAATGCCTGGAATCAGCGTTATGAAGAGGCTCTATTCTTTGAAGGATACGGAAAAACCTATATTAATCGGGATCTTTTAGCTTATTATCTTCATGAGAGAATTCTGGAAGATGTCGTTGATTTTGTTTAAGAGCTTCTTCCGAAAAAAGGAATAAGCCAAAATAGAGGCCAGATGTTTGGACATTTTACCGCCATGTTCGAATCTAATGGGGTTGTGGATATCGCCTTACAAATGGATTAATTATGGAGGAATAAAGGCAAATGATTGTTTTATTATCATTAAGTGACAGAAAGCTATAAAACTCTTTAGCCTGGAAACGGCAGTTGAAGACGATTCATTTACCAATCAAATCTATTGAGGCATAATCGCTTGTGGTTAGAGGTCCTTCGATATCCAAATTGGGCTAGAATTTAAATAAAAAATTTGGCAATACAAAAAAGTGGGGGGGGGAGAGGGCCAGCTCGTACTCGGTTTTATCCAAGAAGGTGTCCTCTTTTCAAGCGTTTTTCCATTAACTGGGATCATAAATTGTTAAATAAGGTGTTGCGTATGAAAATTCTTGTACCTTGTGATTTTTCTAAAACATCTAATAATGCAGCACTCTATGCAGCAAAATTTGCAAAGAAAGTTAATGCGGAAATTATTTTGTTTAATGTAACCCATTTTAAGCACCCTGCAAATGTTGAAGTTGAATTCAAGGAACATGCAATAGAAGATTTAATATTTATTGAAGAAGCTCGAAATTGCACTCTCTTAGCAGACAATATTAAATCAAAGGTCAAAGGTGTTAATATTTCTTTTGAAGTCGTCATGGGATTTCCAATTGAAAATTTGATACAAAATTACGCGGTGAAAAATAAAATAGATCTAATTGTGATGGGTTCTAAAGGAGCGAGTGGTTTAAAAAAGGTATTATTTGGAAGTAATGCAGTTAGTGTAATAAACAGGAGCTCTATACCCGTTATTACAGTACCCGGCTATGCACGATTCAATAATTTGAAGCAAATTGTGTTCGCTTCCGATACTTCCGATATATCAAAAATTCAGTCAAGAATACAAAAAGTAATTTCTCTTGCTCAACTTTTTGACGCATCAATTTATATTTTTCATGTTCTGCCTCAGTATACCCAGAGTACTAATAATAAGATTGATGCCGTTAAGATCAGAGACCGTCTAATTAATAAATACAAATACAAAAAAATTTCATTTAATATTTCTTATAATGATTATGTTGTAGAAGCAATTAATGACTTTGTTGCTGATAAGAAAACAGATCTTCTTGCCATGTTCACCCATGATATTTCATTTTTTGAGAATATTTTTAACACAAGTGTTAGCAGAGAAATGGCTTTTCATAGTTTAGTTCCATTGCTTACTTTAAAAAAATAGGATTTAATGAAGAATAAACCAAGGAAGATAGTGCTCATGCACATATACTGTGAGCTATGATGCAATAGAAAGTAAATGCAACTCGTGGCACTCGATCCAAGTCAATGAAGCTATTGCGCTTCTAACAAGTTCTTCACAAAATGGGCTTACTGCAGATGAAGTTTTGTCAAGAAAAAAAATACGGGTTAAATGAACTACCCGAAAAGAAAGCAACTTCATTTCTCATTATTTTTCTCAGACAGTTCAAAAGTCCTCTAATTTATCTGCTTTTGGTCGCAGCCGGCATTGCCTTCGGGGTCGGTCATAATGTGGATGCTCTAGTGATCCTTGGCGTATTATTTACAAACGCTATGGAAGCGCTCCGAAGAATGTCTCACACTATAGTAAGGGTGCTTCGTAATCAACAAGAAGAGTTGATCGATTCAAGAAAACTCGTTCCTGGAGATATCCTCCTTTTAAATGAAGGGGATGCCGTGGGAGCTGATGCAAGATTGATTAATGTTTCATCCTTACAAAAATTAGAAGCTTCTTTGACGGGTGAGTCCATGCCTTTCTGGAAAATAGCTTCCCAGTTGACGAAAGAAACAGCTCTTGCTGATAGAACCAATATGATTTATGCAGGAACCCACATTATCAAAGGAAACGGAAAAGCCTTGTTATAGCCACAGGGACTAAAACAAAAATCGGTCAAATCGCGGCTTTAACTCAAGAAAAAAAAATCACGTCATTAGAAGAAAAGATAGCCAATTTTTCCAAGCATGTATTAATTGCTGCCTTTTTTGTGTTTATCTCTATTTTTTTGTTAGGAGTATTACGAAAAAATTTTTATTTTTCCTTTAATTTCTATGTTTTTTTATGATTCAAATTTGGATTACCTCTTTTAATTGAATTATAATATGACAACTTTCTAATCATCGATAAAAAAGATTCGAGTTCCTTTTCAGGAATGTATATGTGCTTGAAGGTAAATATTTTTTTAAATATGAGTGTAAAAGGTCACGCTCAAATCTCACTGAGGTTTTGCTTTTGTTGCGGTTCAGCGAACTGACTCGTTTTACGAGGCGTTAGTTACCATTATCTAAGATATGAGTTAAAGCTATGTTGCTTATGAATGTTTTTGCATGATTTTAGAAATGTATGAGATTCAAAAAAATTAATTTATGGATGCTGATTCAATTAGTGGATCAGTAAAGAAGAAGTTTGGTTGCGGAGTGCCTTAAAAAAAGTCTATGAAGATTTGAAGCGTTTTATTTTTCTTGTGAAATGAAAGGAATAGAGATAATAAATGAAAAAACCTTTTGTTCTAATAAGAACAGAATTAGTAAATGTAGAAGCTTTTAGATTTGCTGAGTTAAATTTATACAAATAAGAAATTATGGGAATTGTTCGACTAGCCCTTCGTAGACCTTATACCTTTGTAATGGTTGCTCTACTTGTATTAGTGATGGGTATATGGTTTATCATCCAAACTCCAAAAGACATATTTCCAAGCGTAGATATTCCTGTTGTGAACGTAATATGGAGTTATAAAGGGTTGCCGGCAGAAGAGTTTGAAAAGCGGATAACGACTTTTAGCGAATTTTCGCTTTCTAAAAACATAAATGATATTGAGAGAATAGAATCGCAAACGCTTGATGGAATAGCTGTCATCCGCTTGTTTTTCTATCCCAATGTGAACGTGGAAGCGGCAATATCGCAGGTAACGGCTTCATCCCAATCTGTTCTTAGGCATATGCCAAAAGGTGTTGAACCGCCAATTATCGTAAGATACACCGCAAGCAGCGTACCCATTTTGCAGATACTGCTATCAAGCGATACGCTAAGCGAAACAGAATTATATGATTATGGTATTTACCGCATCCGTCAATCGATCGCGGCGCTGCAAGGAGTAACAATCCCCAGTCCTTATGGAGGTAAAGCGCGACAGTTAATGATAGATCTTGATCCTGTTGCCCTTCAGGCAAAAGGCCTTTCTCCTCGCGATGTAAATGATGCCATAAATGTACAGAATTTGATCCTGCCTACCGGCGATAGCAGAATTGGGACAATCGACTACCGAGTTAACATGAATAATACGCCTGTTTTAGCCGATGAATTTAATAATATTCCAATAAAAGTCATAAATGATGTTGTCGTCTACTTAAGAGATGTAGGTTACGCACATGATGGATTTATTCCTCAAACAAGCATTGTTAGGAATAACAGTAAACGCGCAGTCCTGCTCACAATCTTAAAAACAGGTTCGGCATCGACTGTCGAGATTGTTAATAATATTAAAAAGATGCTTCCGACTTTACGCGCCACGGCTCCAAAGGGAATGAACATTGATTTATTGTTCGACCAATCGGTGTTTGTTAGGTCATCGATAAAAAGCGTTGTCGAAGAGGGCGTGCTAGCATCTCTTTTAACGGGTTCTATCATTTTTATTTTCTTGGCCAGCTGGCGTAGCACTTTAATCGTATTCGTATCAATACCCCTATCTGTTTTAACCTCGATTATAATCTTATCGCTCATGGGAGAAACGCTGAATGTTATGACATTAGGGGGGCTCGCTCTGGCGATTGGAATTTTGGTGGACGATGCGACCGTTACTCTTGAAAATATTCACAGAAATTTGCACATCATGGAAAAACCGTTGCGTCAAGCTATTTTAGACGGTTCTGCCCAAATTTTTTTTCCTGCTTTCGTTACTATGTTATCGATATGCATCGTTTTTCTTCCTGTTATGCTATTAGTCGGCCCTTCTAAATACTTGTTTACTCCGTTTGCCATGGCTGTTGTGTTTGCCATAGCAGCATCATTTATTTTATCCCGAACTCTTATCCCTACGATGATTAACTACCTGCTCCAAAATGAAGACAAGCATGATCATCCGACAAACGTCGATCCAAGTCCTTGGAAAAGG
Source organism: uncultured bacterium (assembly GCA_964483465.1). Classification (GTDB taxonomy): domain Bacteria; phylum Chlamydiota; class Chlamydiia; order Chlamydiales; family Parachlamydiaceae; genus CAZABG01. Next base: position 23,738 of record CAZABG010000001.1, on the reverse strand, counting down.
TATCAAGAACTATTCGATAAAAAATTTCATCGTTTTCGCTCGGCTTACGGACACGTTCTTTTTTGGACTTTAACCCATAGGGCTACAACAATGATAGCCTTTGGGCTCGTTTTTGCTAGCGCATTTGTAATTTTCCCTTTTGTGGGGAAAGACTTTTTTCCAACTATTGATGCGGGCCAGCTTCGTCTTCACGTGCAAGCTGCCACTGGAACTCGTATTGAAGTAACCGAGGAAATTTTTGGTAAAGTTGAAAAGGCTATTCGGCAGATTATTCCTTCAGAAGAAATAGCTTTTTTAATAGATAATATTGGATTAGTTGCAGAGCCTTATAATTATGCTTTTGGTGATAATACAACATTGGGCTCTTATGATGGAGAAATCTTAATCGCATTCAATAAGGAAAGAAAGAAATCTACCCTTGAATATATGCAGATATTAAGAAACGATCTAAAAAAGGAATTTCCTCATCTCCTTTTTTTCTTTCAGCCGGCCGATATGATCAGCCAAATTCTTAATTTTGGCCTGCCAACTCCAATAGATGTTCGTGTGAGCGGACACGATAAAGAGAATAATAAAAAGATAGCGAAAGACCTTGTGGAACGAATATCTCATGTTCCTGGATCAGTAGATGTTCACTTGCATCAAGTCGACGATTTTCCTGAATTATTTTTGAATGTAGACAGAACGCTTTTAGCACGCGCAGGATTAACTCAAAAAAATGTATCGGATGATGTTCTCATCTCATATAGTACAAGTAGCGAAGTTTCACCCAGTTTTTGGCTGGATCGAAAAAACGGCATTCCTTATTTGATTTCCATACAGACGCCTAAATATAAAATCAACAGCGCCGATGCCCTTATGCTTATGCCCGTTTCTAGTTCGGAACTTAAACATTCTCAACTGTTAACTAATTTAGCGAAATTAGAACGCCGAGAAACGGTAGGTGTTGCAAATCATTTTAATGTTCAGCCTGTTTTTGACATTTATGCCAATGTACAAGGAAGGGACTTAGGCGGTGTCGCAACAGATATATATAAAATTATCGATGAAATCAAAGCCCGCTTATCTCCCGGTAATGAAATTATCATTCGGGGTGTAGTGGAGAGCATGAACCAGGCATTTATAAGATTAGCTTTTGGATTTATTTTTGCTTTTATCTTGGTCTATTCACTCATGGTGGTTAATTTTCAGTCATGGACTGACCCGTTCATCATTATTATGGCGCTGCCTGGAGCTATTTCGGGTATCGTTTGGATGCTCTATCTAACACATACAACCTTCAGCGTCCCTTCTTTAATGGGGACAATTATGTCTGTTGGACTGGCTACAGCAAATAGTATTTTATTAGTCAGTTTTGCGAATACCTTATTAATTGAAGGTAAAAGTAGTTTGGAAGCTGTCTTAGAGGCTGCAAGTATTCGCCTTCGGCCAATATTAATGACGGCCCTTGCTATGATTGTTGGGATGATCCCCATGGCATTGGGTTTCGGAGACGGAGGAGAGCAAAATGCCCCGCTAGGAAGGGCGGTCATCGGCGGCCTTTGTCTTGCCACTCTCACAACCTTGTTTTTTGTCCCTGTAATCTTTACTTTTTTACGCCACAAACCGAACCCTTACCTTCGTAGCTCTAAGGAAGAGAGTGAAATCCACATACATAAAGTGCATCACATCTGGAGGAATAGTAATGGACTCGTCAAATGATCCTATTGATAAGGAAAAATCCTCAAAACTTGTGGATGAAATGCAGGATAATGATACAAAAATTGGACAAAAAGGAATATTCGCAACAAGAAAGTTTGAATTTTTTATTGTTGGATTTATTTTATTAGTTTTAATTTCATTATTTCTAATCGGCTTTTTCCCTCGATTAAATCAATGGAATAAGCTGGTGAAAGCATCTAATTTTACGAGTCCGATTTCTATAAATATTATGACGCTTGAGCCAAGCCGAAAGCCTATTGAACTAATTTTGCCAAGCACGACACAAGCTCTAAGAATCACCCCTATATGGGCAAGGATTGATGGCTATATAAAAGATTTTTACGTCGATATTGGAGATCACGTAGAAGAAGGCCAGCTAATGCTAGAAATCCATACGCCAGAAGTTGAGGAACAATTAATTCAAGCCAAGGCAGATCTTTCGACGGCGATCGCAAAATTAGAGATTGCAAAAATTAGCGCCTCAAGATGGCAAGATTTATTTGACGCGAATTCGGAAGCTGTTTCGCCGCAAGAAGTCGATGAAAAGACTTCTACTTTTCAAGCTGTTTATTCCGAGGTTCAATCAGCTAAAGCAAATGTGCAGCGTCTAGAGAAAATACACGGATTTAACAAGCTTTACGCCCCATTTAAAGGAATAATTACTGAAAGAAACATTGATATTGGATCTTTAGTCACTGCGGGCAGCCAGGCAAATTATCAACAGCTTTTTCAAATTGCAAAGACTGACATTATTCGAGTTTTCGTAAGCGTTCCGCAATCCTATTTTCGTCTAATAAAGATTGGCGGTGAAGCGGATATTTTAATTAAGGAATTTCCTGAAAAAGTATTTAAAGGGACTATAGCAAGAACCTCTAGGTCTTTAGATCCTTTAGCAAGAACGTTATTAACAGAAATACATGTGGATAATAAGGATGGTGATTTGATCGTAGGATTATATGCTGAAGTATACTTCAATCTGGTTTCTGAATCTCCTTATTATGTAATTCCAACTACCTCATTGATTATTCGAGATGGGCCCCCTCAAGTTGCTGTGATTGATGATCATGGAAAGGTTAGAATGCACGTAGTCAAGATAGGAAGAGATTTTGGAAAAACAATAGAAATCACATCTGGATTGAAGGATAAGGATAAAATTATAACCAATCCAACCGAACGGATTCACGATGGCATTGAAATTGACCTTGAGAAATCAACTCAAACTTTATCCGTAGATAAGTGAAAGATATGACTGTTAAAGAGATCGAAAGCACATGAAAATTCAAGCGATTCTATTAATAATTATACCTTTTTTGTCTTGTTGCCAGATAGGTCCAAAATATTATCCGCCTGAATCTTATGTCCCGGAAGAATGGAAACATTCTGAAAATACGAATCAATCTATCCAAAATGTAGATAATTGGTGGGAAGTTTTTGAAGATGAAAAACTTAATGAAATTGAATGTCAGGCTTTAAGAAATAACATGAACGTTTATGCCGCATTTGAAAGGATTATACAAGCAAGAGCCCTGGCGGGAATTGCGAGGTCAGATACTATTCCTCAGCTCAATTTAGAACCTTCTTATGCTAATGAAGGCATTCTCTACATGCTCTATGATCCCCTTCGAATAATGCGAGAACATCGCCGCAGAAACCAAATCCCATTCACCTTAAATTACGAAATAGATTTATGGGGAAAATTGGAAAAAGCTTACGAATCAGCCGCGCTTAATGTAGAAGCGGAGATAGAAGCTTTTAATACTTCCATACTTATGTTAACCACAGATCTTGCGTCAAGTTACTTCCGAATAAGGACGCTGGATGCCGATATCAATTTTCTTAAAAAAACCACGCAGGCCCGAAAAAAAGCATATGAAATTCTTAAGTCGCGCTATGATGCGAAAATAATCAACTCTTCGGATGTTTCGCGTGCAGAATTTGAATATAAGAACACTCAAGCAAAATATTATAAATCTTTGAGGCTTCGGGATTTGGAGGAAAATAAAATTGCTGTTTTACTTGGATTGCCTGCATCTGATTTTAATATTGAAACTATACCCTTAGATAAGCCTCCTCCGGTTATTCCATCCGGATTGCCTTCCGATATTCTTCTTCTACGTCCAGATATTGCACAAGCTGAGCGCAGGATAGCATCCGATCATGCGATGATAGGGGTTGCCTACGCTTCATTTTTTCCTTCAATTTCTCTCACAGGATTTTTAGGATATTCAAGTCCGGAACTTAAAGATTTTCTATCTTGGAAAAGTCGCCTGTGGGGGATTGGCGCAAGCGCGTTTCAACCTATTTTTGATGGCGGTCGTTTATCCTCCAATTTAGAACTCGCTAAATCGAAATTTAGAGAAGCTGATGACGTCTATCAACAACAAGTATTAACAGCTTTCCAGGAAGTTGAAGATGCGCTTGCAGATTTAGAAGGATTAAAAAATGAATATGAAAGCCTTGAAATGGCAGTCTTTGCAGCTAATAAAACGTTTAAAATTGCATCTGACAGATATAACAAAGGAGTCACTTTCTATTTAGATGTGGTAGATAGTGAACGTCAGGAATTGGACGCTGAACGAAATTTAATTGAATTGCTAGGTCAAAGGTATGCAGCTACTATTCAATTAATCAAATCACTAGGCGGGTGCTGGAAAGCAGAATGTAGAGTTAATAATAACTCATGAAAATCAATTTAGAGAGAAATTAAATGAGGTCTAAATTTAAAAATTATATCGGTTCCCCTAAGGGAAGATTCATAATTATATTGTTAATCGGAATTATATTTTTAGGAGGATTGCTCTATATCTTCCCATCAAAAAGCGAAAATTCGACCCCTAAGGTTTATCGAATTGCAATCGATGAAACATGGTACCCTCTGAAATTAAATGATAAGGAAATGTACATTTCCGCCTTCTCTGAGGATCTTTTGCGAAAAATCGCGGCTGAAGAGCATTTTTCTGTTCAAATAGTTCAAGTTGGAATTGAAAATCACTTAGAAGGGCTAGACAATGGATCGTATGAAGGAATTTTATCTTCGTTAATTTTGCGGGGAGAGAAGACTGAAAAATATATATCGTCAGACCCATATTATCTTTTTGGACCTGTACTTGTTGTATCGAAGAACTCACACATTAAATCTATAGCTGATTTAAAAGGAAAAACAATTGGTCTTTTTAACAGATCTGAGCCAATACCGGTTTTAGAAAATTCTTCGGCATTTTTTGTAAATTATAGTTATAATGACCGTTTAAAGCTAATCGATGATGTGAGCAATAAAGTCATTGAAGGTATGGTTTTGGATGTCATATCTGCATATGAATATACCCATAACGGGTTTTATCAAGATCAATTAAGAATAGCATCAGGGCTGCTTCTTGATGAAGGGCTGCGCCTTATTGCGAAAAATAATCCTGAATCTAAAAAAGTGATCGAACAATTTAATGAAGGTTTAAAAACGCTCAAGAAAAATGGCGTTTACAATCAATTGCTCACAAAATGGGATCTATTAAACCTAGAAAAAATAACTAAAATAAATCATTGAGCAAATCATAACGGATTGTACTGATACAATTTTTTTACATAGTAAAGACTCTTAAGACAAAAAAAGAAGTTTCTAAGTATTTTACGTAAATTTAGTTTTTTTTTAAATCTTATATTGACCGTATCAATATTATGTTATCTTTAGTTGTTAATAGTTCTCCTTTTTTAATTCTTTAAGTGTTATGGCTTGAACGATAGGGAGTAAGCATGCTTGTCGTTGCCGTTTATGACACTAAACCTCATGATCGCAAATATCTCGAAGAAGCCTATGGAAGCAAAAATATTGAATGGCGCTTTTTTGATTTTCGTTTGAATGAAGCTTCTGCCGTTACGGCCAAAGGGGCGCATGCGATTTGCATATTCGTAAATGACCATGCGGATCGTTCTTGTCTAAATATTCTTGCTAAGCTCGGCGTAAAGATGATTGCTTTAAGATGCGCGGGTTTTAACAATATAGATCTTTCAGCCGCGAAAGATTTAGGTATAAAAGTCACGCGGGTTCCATCTTATTCTCCTCACGCGGTTGCTGAGCATGCGATTGGATTATTGCTCGCTATAAACCGCAAAATTTACCTCGCCTATAATCGAGTGCGCGAATTGAATTTCTCGTTAAAGGGGCTTATTGGATTTGATATTTACGGCAAAGTCGTAGGAATCGTGGGAGCTGGGAAAATAGGAAGGATTGCCGCTCAAATTCTTAGGGGATTTGAAGCAAAAGTACTTGTATATGACCCAGTGCAGGATCTTGAATGGGCTAAAAAATATGGAATCGAGTATGTGGATTTTTCCCTTCTACTTGAAAAAAGCGATATAATTTCCCTTCATGTTCCCTTGCTTCCGGAGACTTATCACTTGATAAACGATAAGGCTTTTGAGCGCATGAAGCCTGAGGCTGTGCTTATTAATACAAGTCGAGGAAAGGTCATAGACACATCCGCTTTAATAAAAGCGTTGAAATCGGGCCGTATTAGAGGGGTGGCTTTAGACACCTATGAGGAAGAAGAAGGCGTTTTTTTTGAGGACCTTTCCGATAAAATCTTACTTGACGACGACTTATCCCGTTTGCTTACTTTTCCAAACGTTCTAATAACGGCTCATCAAGGCTTTTTTACTCATGAAGCCTTATGTGAAATCGCTAAAATTACGGTTACTAATCTTCAAGCATTTAGCCAGGGAACTCCTTTTTTGGAAGGCACCCTGCTTAATTGATTTATAATCAGATATTATTTTCTCTTTCCTTTTTCGTGTTTGGAAATTTGCGCGCGCGTACGTAAAATCGCATCGGGGCTTAAACTGATGCTGTCAATTCCGCAATCGACCAGAAATTCGGCAAATTCGGGATAAGTCGAGGGTGCATCACCGCAAATGCCGATTTTTCGTTTTCGCTTTTTGGCAATTTTTATGACATGCTTTACGAGGCGCAAGACCGCCTCGTTTCGCTCGTCGAAGATATCCGCCACAAGTTCGCTATCCCGATCAACGCCTAGCGTCATCTGCGTCAAATCGTTGCTTCCAATACTAAATCCATCAAATATATCGCAGAATTGATCAACGAGAACCGCATTGCTTGGAATTTCGCACATGACATAGACTTCAAGTCCATTTTTACCTTGAACAAGGCCGTTTTCTTTCATCGCCTTTAAAACTTTTTTTCCCTCTTCAATGGTTCTGCAAACAGGAATCATTACCTTTAAATTGACAAGACCGAATTCGTCTCTCACTCTTTTAATAGCTTTACATTCCAGTGCAAAACCTTCTTTATAGCCGGGACTATAATACCTGGAAGCCCCGCGCCATCCAATCATGGGGTTTTCTTCTTTCGGTTCAAAATATTTGCCGCCTATGAGATTTACATATTCATTCGTTTTAAAATCGCTGAAACGAAAAATAACGTCTTTCGGGTAGAAGGCGGCAGAAATGATGGCGGCTCCCATAGAAAGCTTATCGACGAAATACTCTTTTTTATCGGTATAGCCGGCGGTCAATTTATTAATTTCTTTTCGTGCTTTTTTGTCTTTGACCTCTTCGAATTTTACGAGAGCCATAGGATGGATTTTTATATACTCGGTCACGATAAATTCTTCTCTTGCGAGCCCGACTCCGTCGTTAGGTAAAAAACTTATTTCATAGGCTTCGTCAGGATAGCTGACGTTTAACATTAATTTTGTTTTGGTCTTAGGCGTCTTTTCAACATTTATTTTTTCGATTTTGTACTTGAGCAGACCCTCATAAACAACCCCTTTTTCCCCTTCCGCACAGCTAACGGTAATTTTTTTTCCTGTTTTAATAGTTTGGGTCGCGTCATTAGTTCCCACAATGCAAGGCAGTCCTAGCTCACGGCTTACAATCGCCGCGTGCGAGGTTCTTCCGCCTCGATTTGTTACAATGGCGGAAGCGATTCGCATAATCGGCACCCAGTCGGGGTCGGTGATTTCGGTGACAAGTATTTCCCCCGGTTTAAATTGCGCAATATCCTTTGGACTTTTAATGATGCGGGCAGAGCCTTGAGCGATCTTGCTTCCTACGCTTTTCCCTTTTGCAAGGACTTTACCTGTTTGAAGCAGCTTGTATTCTTCGATGATATTTCCCTTTCGTTGCGACTGCACCGTTTCAGGGCGGGCTTGCACAATATATAGCTCATTTGTTTTTCCGTCTTTTGCCCACTCTATATCCATCGGAGTCCATCTGCCATATTTCTTGCTGTAGTGCTCTTCAATGGCGAGCGACCATTTGGCAAGCTGCAGGACATCGGAATCACTCAGGCAATACTTTTTCCTATCCGCTATCGGTGTTTTAACTTTTTTTACAGGAAAGCGCGCGTTATTTGTGTAGATAATTTTTGTAGCTTTTTCACCGAGCCTTTTATCAATTAACGATTTATATCCTTGCTTCAGGGTCGGTTTAAAAACATAGAACTCGTCCGGATTAACCGCCCCTTGCACAACGTTTTCCCCAAGGCCGTAGCTTCCCGTAATGTATACAACATCTGGAAAGCCTGTTTCCGTATCTAAAGTAAAAATAACTCCCGCCGAAGCGAGATCTGATCGAACCATCTTTTGTACGCCGATGGATAAATATACTTTGAAATGATCGAACTTGTTCTCATGGCGATAGACAATCGCGCGGCTCGTGAATAGGGAGGCAAAACAGCTTTTACAAGCTTTCAAAAGCTCATCAATCCCGCAAATATTAAGAAAAGATTGCTGTTGGCCCGCGAAACTTGCTTGAGGCAGATCCTCCGCGGTTGCAGAAGATCTGACGGCCACATCTAATTTCTTAACTTTGCAATCGCGGGATAGTTTATGATAAGCCTTAGAAATGGCCTCTTTCAATTCTGATGGAAGCTCGCTTTCCAAAATAATCTTTCGCGCTCTTTCGCTTGCCTTATCCAGAGCTTTAGAATTATGTATATCCAAACCTTTCAGTAAGGCTTTAAGCTCTTTAAGCACCCCGGCCTTTTCAAGGAAAAACCTGTAAGCATAAGCGGTAATGGCAAATCCAGGAGGGATTTTAACTTTTGTTTTTCTTCGCATCTCGCCAAGCGAGGCGTTTTTCCCTCCGACCAGAGCAATATCTTCAATACCGATCTCGTCAAACCAAAGGATGAAAGATTGCTCTCCAGCCTTTGCATTAAGCTTTGTCATTAGAAGCCATTATTATCATAATCACTTCATAACAGTTTTTGTTTTGCGTAAACAAGAGTAGAATTTATATCTGAAAAGATGTGATCTTTACCAATTGAGGTCTCAACACTTGTATTTTTAAACTTATCTCTTAATTTTTTAGAAACGCCGGAAAGTAAGAATATAATTCCTTTTTGATCACATTTCTTTTTAAAATCTTTTAATGCTTTAATTCCGGTTGTGTCTACAATGGGCACTTTTCTCATCCTTAATATGAAAACTTTGGGTGTTTTATCCAATTGATTCAATGTTTCATCAAGCATGTCGGCCACACTGTAGAAAAAAGGCCCATTGATTTCGAAGACCGTTATCTCTTCAGGGATATCTTTTCTGAATAGAACCTCAGAATCTTTTAGTTCGGGCGTTTCATGTTTATTTTCATCGATTAAGATTCGACATACTTCCACAGAGGTGTTATCGCTCATTTTCTTCACGAAAATAACGGCCGCTAAAATGACGCCGACCTGAACGGCAACAGAGAGGTCTATTAAAACGGTGAGAAGGAAGGTGGTTAATAGTATTAGCGCTTCGCTCTTCTGGCTTTTTAAAATTTCAATAAAATGTCCAAGTTCGCTCATGTTCCAGGCTACATAAATTAAAACAGCCGATAAAGCGGCAAGCGGTATTTTGGCGGCCAAGGGAGCAAATAATAGCATTAAGAGAAGCAGGGTTACGGCATGAATCATTCCGGCAACAGGCGTCTTAGCTCCCAGTTTGATATTAGCGGTAGTACGCGCGATTGCCCCTGTTGCAGGAATTCCGCCAAAAATGATGGAGCCAACGTTTGCAAATCCTTGAGCTACAAGTTCGCCATTAGATCGATGGCGGTTTCCTGTCATTCCGTCCGCGACCACAGCGGATAGTAGGGATTCTATGGCGCCCAGCAGGGCGATGGTGATGGCATCCGGAAAAACTTTTTTTATAAGATCATAGGAAATAGAAGGAAAAGTTGGGCTTGGAAGCACTCTTGGTATTTCTCCAAATTTACTTTCTATCGTTTCGATTGGGAAACTAAAATAATAGCTCGCAGCCGTTGCGAGGATGATAGCAACAATTGCGCCCGGCAACCTTGGATAATAGCGGCGTAATACAAAAATAAAAATCAATGTGAAGGAAGAGATAAAAAAAGCCCATTGATTCCATGTATAGGCTTGAAGGCATAGCAATGTGCATTTTTCGAGAAACTCAGGGGGAACCTTGTCTATTTTCATCCCGAAAAAATCTTTTAACTGCGAGGTAAAAATGACTAACGCAATCCCCGTGGTAAATCCTGTCGTAACAGGAAAGGGGATGAATTTTAGAAAAACACCAAAACGGGCTATTCCCATTAAAATCATTAAAAGCCCGGCGATGATGGTAGCGACCGCAAGGCCGTCATAGCCATGTTTTTGAATGATCGTATAAACAATGATGACAAAAGCGCCTGTGGGTCCGCCTATCTGAACTCGGCTGCCGCCCAAAAAGGAAATAAGAAAACCAGCTATGATCGCGGTAAATAAACCCCGTTCAGGAGGAACGCCTGATCCGATGGCAAAGGCTAAAGCGAGAGGCAGGGCGATAACGCCCACGCTGACGCCTGCGAATAGATCGTTAAAAAACAGCTTCTTGCTATACCCCTCCTTCATACAAAGAAAAAATTTGGGAATATAATCTTGAAAGCTATCTAAAAAACTCATGTTTTATCCTAAAAGCTATGAAATATGAAATTTCCGATCTGACGGATATCCTAGCAAAAAAAGGAAAACTAATAAATTAAGTAAGATTATTTTACAGATTCCGCAAGTAGAGAAAGAGCTTTTGCGTAAAAGAAGCCCATTTAATAAATATTTTTGAGGTTGTTAAGGATCGAATCCACATCATGATTGCAGGTTCATTGCTCAGCCGTTTCATTTCATCGAAATTGGCGAAGGTGGGTTTCTCTGGCAGGATGTAGACACACTCAGCTAAGAGCGCGCTTACCGCAAAGCAAAATAGAAAGAGTTTGTATTTCATATATTAGACTTCTTTCAAAATTCCATTCGCTTTTTAAAATTGATCTTTTTTCGTATGTTTCAGGTTCTCTTCCTCGCATTATCGATATGGATAATGTTCTCGTCAGCGAATCAACAGCATTCGAAAAAAGCTCTAATTTTTCCAAGCAAAGCGAGTTTCGAAAGAAGTTTATTTAAGATTTACTAGGATAGTTTAAATGAATTAGTTTCTTCAATTGGTAGACTTTATTTTATCTACGACCCAGTGTACAAGAGAGTTAATCATGAAAAGTACAGAATCAAAGAAAACGGGATTTTTCACGCTCAGCGTGGAAGCTTATATTGCAACACTCGCATTAATTAGCATCTTTTTACATTTAATCCTCCAGTATGGTTTTACCGATTTTAAAGCCTATTCCCTTTACCCCCTTTATTTGACGCTCGCTATCGGAGGAGGCATCCTAGTTTTTGACTTGGCAAAAAAATTGATCCATTTAGAATTCGGCTCTGATCTCTTAGCCGGGATCTCGATCGTTACGTCTGTTTTACTTCAGGAATATTTAGCGGGGTCATTGGTTGTTCTAATGCTGTCTGGCGGCATCACGATAGAAAACTATGCCATTAGAACCGCTTCAAAAATGCTGCAAGCGCTTGCTAAACGGGCGCCAACTATCGCGCATCGAAAAAAAGGGGAATTGATTGAAGATATCGCGATCGACCAGATCGCAATACAGGATGAGATTTTAATCTTTCCGCATGAAATCTGTCCTGTGGACGGTGAAGTGATCGCGGGAAATGGCGTGATGGATGAATCGTACTTAACGGGAGAGCCCTTTCTCATTTCGAAAGCTCCGGGATCTGAAGTTCTTTCAGGCGCGATCAATTCAGACTCTTCAATAACCATTAAAGCGACGAAACTTGCTCAAGATTCACGGTATGCCAAGATCATGCAGGTCATGACAGAGTCCGAACAAAAAAGGCCTCATATGAGGCGGCTTGCCGATCAGTTAGGTTCTTGGTACACGCCAATCGCTATTTTAATTGCTCTTTTAGCGTGGTTTTTCAGCGGAGAGGCGATCCGTTTTCTGGCCGTGCTCGTTATTGCGACACCATGTCCTTTATTAATCGCGATACCTGTCGCCATCATCGGATCTATTTCCTTATGCGCAAAACAGGGGATACTGATCAAAAATCCGATTGTATTGGAACAAATCGATCAATGCCAAACCATGATTTTTGATAAGACGGGGACTTTGACTTACGGCAAACCCACGCTTACAGACCAGACTGTTTTTAAGAATAATGATCCGAAAGAGATTTTAAAATTGGTGGCTAGTATGGAGCGGTATTCTAAACACCCTCTCGCAAGCGCCATACTTGAAGAAGCTAAGAATGAAAATATTTCTTTAATCGATGCCAAGCAAATTAGCGAGCCGAAAGGCGAGGGGATGCAAGGGATCTTTGATGGGAAGAAAATAGTCATAACTAGCCGGAAAAATTTAAAGAAATTCGGTTTGGAAAAAGAAGAGCCCTCGTTGCCCCAAGGCGCAGGGCTTGAATGCGTTATTCTTCTCGATAATAAGCTCGCCGCCCATTACCGCTTCAGGGATGCTCCAAGATCTGATAGCAGGTCTTTCATCCAGCATTTGCTTCCTAAGCATGGTTTTAAAAAAGTCATGATCGTATCGGGGGATAGGCTGGAAGAGGTTGCCTATTTGGCAGACACGGTAGGCATAAAAGAAGTTTACGCAAGCAAAAGCCCTGAGGAAAAAGTCGATATTGTTGTAAAGGAAACGAAAGAAGCAAAAACCGCTTATCTTGGTGACGGCATCAATGATGCGCCGGCTTTGCTTGCATCGACTGTCGGCATCGCTTTTGGCCGTAATAGCGATATTACCGCGGAAGCGGCAGGCGCAGTGGTGATGGATAACACTTTAGAGAAAGTAGATGAATTTTTGCATATCAGCAAGCGGATGAGAACCATCGCGCTCCAGAGTGCTGTCGGTGGAATGGTCCTTTCGATTATCGGAATGGTTGTCGCAGCTCTTGGCTATCTTCCGCCGGTTGCGGGAGCGATAAGCCAGGAGATAATTGATGTATTGGCAATCCTGAATTCACTTAGAACCATCTGGAAGCCTTCCGTGATGACTGATATGCCTCTCATTGAAAAATAGAATTCCTCATACCCAAATCCGTGCCTGTGCCCGTGTGCGTGCCCGTGCCCGATTAATGCTTAATCCGTGCCTGTGCCCGTGTGCGTGCCCGTGCCCGATTAATGCTTAATCCGTGCCTGTGCCCGTGTGCGTGCCCGTGCCCGATTAATGCTTAATC
>CAZABG010000001.1:0-10413 GCA_964483465.1 uncultured bacterium | reverse complement strand
TTTTAGGCTTAGCAGAAGTTTTAGTTTTAGGCTTAGCAGAAGTTTTAGTTTTAGGTTTAGTTTTAGCCGCTAATGATTTTTTTGGGCTTTTAGGACGTTTTGTTTTAGTTTTAGTGACTTTTTTCACCGGCGATTTAGCTTTAGGCGCCTTAGATTTTAGTTTGCTTACTTTGGACTTGGATTTGGGTTTGGGGGCGCTAGTTTTTTTCTTAGGATTCTTTTTAGCGTCTATTTGAAGTGTTTTAGCGGTACTCGTTTTTGGTTTTTTCTTGACTCGTGTCTTTTCTTTACTTTTCTCAGAGCTCTTTGGTTGGATGAGTTGTTCTAATTCATGAAGAGCATGTTTGAGTTTGCTTAATTTCTTGAATTCACTTTCATATGAACTAACGGTTTGTAATGAATCACAAGCCTTTTTCATTTCATCAATAGAGTGTTTATTAATTTTGAGTTTGCTTGAGTTGAATGAAAAAGGAGTTTTATGCAAGCTGCTTCGCATAAAATCTAAATCTTCATTTAGCGTTTCAAGATTTTTCTCAATAATAAGCTTTATATTACGACTGGTATTATCTGTTAATTTGGGATATAAGCTATCAAGAAATTCAGAGATCGTATTGAGTTTTTTAAATATCTGTTCTGGCAAAGTCCAAACTTTTTGCTCATAAAACGCATGACTGCTAAAGGGCTTCGTTGTCGAAAGTGAATAGTTTTTAAACTTTTCTGTAGGTTGAAAAGGTCTTTTTTTACCCATAATTATCTCTCCTTTTAGGGTTTATCCCTCGAACAAGATGCCGTTCTAGTTTTTTTAAACTAAAACTTATGTAGTAACATGTCAAGAATATATGCTGTTAATAAGTTGCCTAAAAAAATAATCTTCTATGCTATGAACTAATTTAATTATTCATCGAAGGACATTTATGCTTATCAAATTATCTACAGACAAAACGATGAACGAAGCGGCGGCGGCTTTAGAGGATGCGGTTTTAGAAAACCGCTTTGGAGTTATGCAGGTTCACAACCTTAAAGCAACAATGAAGAAAAAAGGGGTAGAATTCGAACGTGAATGCCTGATCTTTGAGGTCTGTCAGCCTCAGCAAGCGAAGAAGGTGCTCGAACAAAATATGAGCGTCTCCACTGCATTGCCATGTCGGATATCAATCTATGAAGAGAATGGGAAAACGATTTTGGCTACGTTGAAGCCTACCCATCTTTTGGGATTATTCAACTCGCCTCAGCTTGAAGGGGTAGCGCAGGAAGTTGAAGACACGATTGTAAAAATCATGAAAGAAGCTATTTCTAACTGATGGGAAACATACTTTTTTTATACGTTCGTAAATTAATCCCTAGTCTATTTCCAATTTCTTATTTCTGGCATATTCTGGCCATAGGCACTAATGTAGTGCTTGTGTTTGATCTGTTTATTCTGCATGAGTTGCTTTAAGTACGATCCTTTAGAACCCAAATAAGGAAGCCGATCGATCACAGATTCCACGAGGTGAAAGCGATCCAGATCGTTCCTGACCCGCATGTCGAAGGCGGTGGTAACCGTTCCCTCTTCTTTATACCCCTTCCGATTGCGGCTTAATCCGTGCCCGTGCCCGTGTGCGTGCCTGTGCCCGTGTGGTTTCTATGTACCACTCGATTGCAATTGTTCGTTATAAAAGTTTTAACCATGTGAGTTTAAACCTAACCGGGCACGGGTACGCACACGGGCACGGATTAAGCCGCAATCGGGTAGGGGCAAGGGATTGTCAATTTAGTGCATAACGTCTATAAAACCACTGCTTCGCTTGTTCTACAGCCAATAAATAGAATATCACCATGATCGCAAGGATTAAAAAGAATAGCAGGGGAGGAGGAGTAAATCCGAGGAAGGTTCCTAAAGGCGTAAATGGCAGCAAAATAGCGATTGCCACGACGCTGAGAGAAAATAGCGTAAGCCATTTATTAGGACGGCTTTTTAGGGGGTTTTTGTGTGTGCGGATAATAAAGATGACAAGCACCTGAGTGGCAAGCGATTCAATGAACCAGCCTGTATGAAAAAGCGTTTCGCCGGCATGAAATATTTTGATCATCACAAAAAAAGTGAGAAAATCAAAGATGGAACTGATCGGGCCAACGATTAGCATGAATTTTCGAACAAATTGGATGTCCCATTGTCTTGGACGCTTTAGATATTCTTCATCGACATTATCTAAGGGAATAGGAATTTCAGAGATATCATAAAGCATATTGTTGAGTAAAATCTGTGTTGGCAGCATAGGAAGAAAGGGAAGGAACAAAGAAGCGCCTGCCATGCTGAACATGTTGCCGAAATTGGAACTTGTTCCCATCATGATGTATTTCATGATATTGCCAAAGGTTCTTCGTCCTTCAATAACTCCGCTCTGAAGAGCTCCAAGATCATGCTTTAAAAGGATCATGTCGGCAGCTTCCTTTGCGACATCAACTGCGCTATCAACAGATATGCCAACATCTGCCGAGTGAAGTGAAGGAGCATCGTTAATCCCGTCGCCAAGATACCCAACGGTATGGCCTCGTTGTTTTAAAGCGAGAATAATCCGATTTTTTTGGGCAGGCGTTACACGGCAAAATAAATTATTATTCTCCAGCTTGCCCAATAGGACTTGATCGTCCATTTTTAAAATATCGGCTCCTGTCAAAATACCTGTTATTGTAAGTCCTAATTTTTTGCATATGTGTTCTGTCACAAGTTCATTATCACCTGTAACTATTTTTACTACGACTCCGCTTTCCGCAAGGTCTTTTAAAGCTTTTTTCGCGCTCTCCTTTGGAGGATCGAGAAACGCGGCGAATCCTGAAAAAACAAGTTTTGTCTCATCGGTCACAACAGCATGAGAAAAATCAGGCTCAACTTCTCTTGTGGCAATCCCGAGAACCCGAAATCCTTCTCTTCCAAGCGAATTAAATAACTCCTGAATCCGCTCTAAGGCTTGCTTATCTAAAGGTATCTGTTGGTTATCTTCTCCTTCAAAGCTTGTACAAAGACTTAAGATGTTTTCAGGAGCCCCCTTTACTACCAGTATTCTTTTATTTCCTTTATCAAGTAGTACGGAAACACGACGCCTTTCAAAATCAAACGGCACTTCGTCGATTTTACGCCAGCCGGTTGTAGATATCTCTTTATGTTCAAGGATAGCATCATCTAAAGGACTCCTTAAGCCCGTTTCAAAGAAGCTATTCAGGTAAGCCAGCTCCAAAACCCTTTTGCTGTCCTTTCCGTATGCATCTATATGGCGTTCCAAGTGAATACGGCCTTCGGTTAGCGTACCCGTCTTATCGGTACAGAGGATATCCATGCTTCCGAGGTTTTGTATAGAGGCGAGCTGTTTTACAATGACGCGTTTTGCCGCCATCCGTTGCGCGCCTTTGGCAAGAGTCACAGAAACTATCATCGGAAGAAGCTCAGGAGTCAACCCGACAGCTAGCGCTACCGCAAAAATAAATGATTCAAGCCAAGGCCTATGGAAGAAGGCGTTTACTAGAAGAACAAATAGGACAAGGAAAACGGTGAGCCGCATGATCAAAAGGCCAAAGTTACGCGCTCCTTGTTCAAAAGCGGTAGGAGGAGCCTTTGTAATCAAGCTCTCCGCTATTTCGCCAAGTACGGTATTGTCTCCGGTTTCACAAATAAGTACCGTGGCAGTTCCGCTGACGACGGAAGTTCCACGCAAGACCGTATTTTCAGCAGATAAGATCTCGATCTCATTTGGCAGTTCAGATGTTTTTTTTTCTACCGGATATGCTTCTCCAGTCAATAAGGCTTGGTTCACGAAAAAGTCTTTTGCAATCAAAAGCCGTCCATCCCCTGGAACGAGATCGCCTGCCGCAAGAAGCACAATGTCTCCCGGAACAAGGTTTGGAATGGGAACTTCTTCATCCTTTCCATTCCTTAAAACATGCGCATGTACAATCACCGAATGCCGTAGCTTTTCCGCTTCTTTGCCGGCTCGATACTCCTGGGTAAAATCGAGTATCACGCTCATTAGAATGATAAAGGAAATAATGATGAAATTGGCAACATCGCCTGTAATGGCCGAAATGGCGCTTGCTACAAGAAGGATAATAACGAGCGGACTTGTGAACTTTGAGATGAACTGAAATAGCAAAGCGCTTTTTGGTTGGGGATGGAAAGAATTGGGACCAAATTTTTTTCTGCGGATTGACGCTTCGTGATTTGTTAAACCCTCCGGTGTTGCGCTTAAACGATCAAAAAGCTCGTTTAAATTCGCTTGCCAGAAGGAAGTCGAACGAGAAAGGATTAAACGTTTTTCCATTTCCAATTTCTTATTTCGGGCATATCCTGGCCATATTTACTAATGTAGTGTTTGTGTTCGATCAGTTTATCCTGCATGAGTTGCTTTAAGTACGATCCTTTAGAGCCTAAACTAGGAAGCCGGTCGATCACGGATTCAACGAGATGAAAGCGATCTAGATCGTTTCTGACCCGCATGTCGAAGGCGGTAGTAACGGTTCCCTCTTCTTTATATCCTCTTACATGCAGGTTAAGATTTGTTCTCTTGTAAGTCAAACGATGGATAAGCCAAGGGTATCCATGAAAGGCAAAAAGAATATGTTTATCTTTTGTGAAAAGCGAATCGTAATCGGAGTCTTTTAAACCGTGCGGATGCTCATCCGCAGACATTAGTTTCATCAAATCGACGACATTGACAACCCGGATTTTAAGTTCCGGCAGATGCTCGCGTAATATTGAAACGGCAGCGAGGGTCTCGAGCGTCGGAGTGTCCCCGCAGCAGGCCATGACGATATCGGGTTCAGAATTCTGATCATTGCTGGCCCATTTCCATATGCCAATCCCTTCTGTACAGTGTACGACAGCGTCCTCCATTTTCAGCCATTGAGGAAGGGGATGCTTTCCCGCGATCACAACGTTCACATAGTGGCGGCTTCTTAAGCAGTGATCCATAACGGACAATAGACAGTTTGCGTCAGGGGGAAGATATACGCGCACAATGTCGGGCTTTTTATTTACTACGAGATCAATAAATCCAGGATCCTGATGCGTAAAGCCGTTATGGTCTTGCTGCCACACATGTGAGGATAGAAGGTAATTTAATGAGGCGATCTTTCGGCGCCAGGGGAGCTGAGAGGTAACTTTTAACCATTTCGCATGCTGATTAAACATGGAATCGACGATATGAATGAAAGCTTCGTAACAATTAAATATGCCATGCCTTCCTGTCAGCAAATAGCCTTCAAGCAATCCCTCGCATTGATGCTCGCTTAACATCGAATCGATTACGCGTCCATAGGGCGCAAGATATTCATCCTTTTTAAGGATTTGTGCATTCCATTGCCGGTCGGTAGTTTCAAAAACAGCACCCAAGAGATTGGAAAGAGTCTCATCAGGGCCGAATATTCTGAAATCACGATGATCCTGATTAATTTTGATGATATCGCGAAGGAATTTGCCTAATACTTTTGTGTCTTGCGCATCAACCGCTCCGGGAGTTTCTATTTGCACCGCATAGTCGCGAAAATCGGGCATATGCAAATCGCGCAGCAAAACACCTCCATTGGTGTTCGGGTTTGCCCCCATGCGTCTTTTTCCTTTTGGCGCAAGTTCGGCAAGTTCTGCTAAAAGTGTTCCTTTCCCATCGAATAGCTCTTCCGGTTTATAGCTCTTTAACCAACTTTCAAGGAGTTTTAGATGGTCGGGGTGTTCTGAATTGATAAGAATGGGTATTTGATGGGAGCGGAAGGTTCCCTCGTTTTGCAGGCCATCCACTTCTTTTGGGCCCGTCCATCCTTTAGGCGTTCTTAAAACAATCATAGGAAAGCGGGGACGAGAGGGATCGTTATTTCTTCTTGCATAGCCTTGAATGGCATGGATCTCTTCAATGGCTTTATCAAGGACTGATGCCATCAGTTGATGCATTTTTTCAGGATCATCGCCTTCCACGAAATAAGGCTCCCATCCGCATCCTTTTAGGAATTGCTCAAGCTCTTCATGATCAATTCGAGCAAGTATTGTCGGATTGCTAATCTTGTATTCGTTCAGATGAAGAATCGGCAGAACGGCGCCGTCCGTAATGGGATTAATAAACTTGTTGGTATGCCATGCGGTCGCTAAAGGCCCCGTTTCGGCTTCGCCATCTCCGATAACGCAGGCGACGATTAGCTCGGGATTGTCAAGCACGGCTCCAAAAGCATGGCTGAGGGAATATCCAAGCTCGCCCCCTTCATGAATGGATCCGGGCGTTTCAGGTCCGACGTGGCTTGAAATGCCTCCCGGAAAGGAAAATTGTTTGAACAACTTTTTAAGACCCGCTTCGTCTTGGCTGATTTCAGGATAAATCTCGCTATATGTCCCTTCAAGATAGGTGTTTCCGACAAGAGCAGGCCCTCCATGGCCGGGGCCTGCGATATAGAACATATCGAGGTCGTACTTCTTAATGACCCGATTAAGATGGACATAGATGAAGTTTTGACCGGGCGTTGTCCCCCAGTGGCCCACCAATATCGGTTTGATATGGGAGAGTTTCAAAGGCTCTTTCAATAAGGGATTATCTAAAAGATATATCTGTCCGACAGACAGGTAATTCGCGGCTCTCCAATACGCGTCTATCTTTTGCATTAAATCAGAAGAGAGGGGATTGCTCATTTTACTTTCCTTAGTTTTTGGAGAACGGTATTTGCGATTATCCATTCTTCATCGGTATGGATCACACGAATCGTGACTTTACCTTCTTTTTTAGAGATCAAAGCCTGATTATTTGCATTTTGTTTTTCATCGAGGTGGATGCCAAGAAATTCTAATCCTTCGCAAATTCCGGAACGAATTTCCTTCGCATTTTCTCCGATACCGCCTGAAAATACGAGCGTATCAAGTCCGCCTAAGGCCGCACTATAGGCGCCGATCCTCTTTTTGATTTCATAGCAAAATATTTCGATCGCATCTTTTGCGCGCGGATCTTTATCACTTTTATCAAGCAACTCACGCATATCGGAACTTGTCTCTGAAATGCCTAGCAGGCCTGATTTGAAATTGATCATTTCATTGAACTTTTTAGAGTCCAATCCTTCGCTGCGTGAAAGATACCATACTAATCCGGGATCGAGATCGCCTGAACGGCTTCCCATAGGCACTCCGGCAGCAGGTGTAAAACTCATGCTGGTATCTATCGATTTACCCTCTTTAACCGCGGCTAAACTAGCGCCGTTCCCAAGATGTGCGAGAATGATTTTACTTTTAGCTTCTTGAGGGGATAAACGACTCATTAAATATTCATAAGATAACCCGTGAAAGCCGTACCGATAAATGCCTTTAGCTTCATAAGAGCGGGGGATTGGCAGCATCTTCGCGATAAGCGGCATTTCGTGATGAAAGGCGGTATCAAAACAGGCAAATTGGGGAACGTTTGGAAAATGGCGATGGAATGTCTCAATCAATTGAATCTCTTGCGGCATGTGTTGAGGGTCGTATGCGCTAAAGAGTTTCAACTCTTTAATCATCTCGTCAGTTATTAGTTCCGGCTTGAAATACTTAGGGCCGCCATGCACGACACGATGTCCGTGAGCGATGATTTCTTCATTCCGTTCTTCTATTAAAGCCGCAAGCTTCTCAATCGCTTGCTTGTAACACTCGGTTTTAAGGGGGCGAGTAAAACTATCCGTCTCTTTTAGGCCTTTCATACGAAGGCTGGAATCGGGATGTCCGATTCGTTCGATCTCTCCTTCTAATATTCTAGTAAGAGATGGATTGAATAGCGCAAATTTTACGCTCGACGAGCCTCCGTTAAGAGTGAGAATGCGAGGATTCGCTGTTTGCATAGCTTCCTTTCAATCTGAAGATGTCTAATGAATCGAACAATAAACCAAAAATGTTATTTAACCCAGTTATTATTAACTTGATGTGTAACTATATTTCTTAGGCTAGTTGCAATTTAAATATATAAAAATACGCTATAAAATAATTAAGGGATTATATTTTGATCAAATTAACTACATACAAAACGCTGAATGAAACGGTAGCTTCTTTAGAGAAATCTATTTTAGCTAATCATTTTGGTATTATGCAGGTTCACAACTTAAAAACGACCATGAAGAAAAAAGGGATAGAGTTTGCTCGTGAATGTTTGATCTTCGACGTTTGTCAGCCCGAACAAGCTAAAAAAATATTAGACAAAAATATGAGCACTACGGTTTGCCTTGCCGAATAGGAGTATATGAGGAAGAGGGTAAAACTCTATTGGCTACACTAAAGCCATCCACTCTTTTAACCATGTTCAATACGCCTTAACTAGATGAGATAGCAAAGGAGGTAGAAACCACGATTATTAAAATCATGGAGGATGCCGCTTCAAGTTGACTGCGATTATCTCTTTTTGATGCTTAAGTGTTTTTTATATATCATACTCTGTAAAACAATCCGTAAAGGACTTTATGTTCGTGCCATTTGTTACAATCGAAGGCAACAGCAATGAGGGATGGGATGTTGTTGAAAAATCCTTTCCGGCACAGTCCGCTTATACTTTTGCGAAAAGAATATTACAGCACTCTAGCTATCAAAAAGAGGCGGAGGCCGAAGCTTGCCAAATTGCCCGGGCTTTTAACCTAACTTTTATTCCGGAAAATGCAAACGTTGTACTTGTTGCCCCGCATTTTGGTTTCTATATGGCAAAACTCATAACGCCTGAGGGGGAAGTAAAGGAACTAGGTACGAAAACACAAGAAATAGAAAAAGCCATTCTAGAAGCTAAAAGTCACGCAGAAGAAGGCCAACGTATATTCCTGATGCCCAGGCCGATCGTTTTTAATGTGTCTCAATAGATATTAAAATCTATAGCGTTTTTTAAAATTGTTGTTTTTTTTGATCTATTAATTATTTTATTATAAATTCAGATGTTTAATATATTAACAATCTTTAGGAGGGGCCTAATTTTTTGTTCTAACCTAACAAAAAGGCATATAAGGCAAGAAAATTAATTATGAAAAGAATATAAAAAAACTAGACCGACAGAAATTAAATAGCTACACAGGCTGAAAAATACAATAAAATGATGTATAAAAACATACTCTATTTAACAGTTATACTATCTTTTGTTGTCTGTTCAGTTTTTGCGCTCGATCAAGATGAAGTGCAAACCGTTAAACAAAAGTCGGAAATCCGCAAAACAAATGAGACGCTTCCGCTCCCTTCTAAAGTAGATGTTAAGCCAAAAGCTCTTGATAACGAGATAAGCCAACGACTTGAAAATATTTTAAAATCTACAACCTGGTTTACAGATCCTGTAGTAAAAGTAAAAGATGGCGTCGTTTTCTTAGAGGGCACAACAAATTCTGATGAATATAAAAAGTGGGCCGGGGATTTAGCCCATAATACACAAGATACCGTAGCGGTTGTTAATCAAATTCAAGTTTTGGCTCCATCCGTTTCCGATTTTCAGCCGATCATTGCCGGCTTGGGTGAGCAGTGGCGTGGTTTGCTGCGAAACATTCCATCGATTATCTTCAGCTTGTTCATTTTAGCCCTTACCTGGTTTGCGGTAAGAGGCATTACTTTTTTAGTTCGTTTATTTTTGAAACGAAGGCTTAAAAATCCTCTGCTTCAGCGTGTCATTGCCTGGGGTATTGGTTTAGGCATTTCCCTTTTTGGCTTGTATACTATTTTTCATTTAATGGGATTGACAGACATTGCTCTGACTGTGATTGGAGGAACAGGATTACTCGGCATTATCCTAGGTATTGCTTTCAAAGATATTACAGAAAACCTTTTAGCCAGTATTTTTCTTAGTGTTAATAATCCGTTTCACGGAGGGGATCTGATTGAAATAGACGGGATCACAGGCTATGTAGAAAGGCTTACGATTCGAAGTACCATTTTGATAACTTTAGATGGCAATTATGTTCAAATCCCGAACGCGAAAGTGTATAAAAGCAATATACGCAATTTTACCAGCAATCCTAAGCGGAGAGAAGATTTTATAATAGGCATTGGCTATGGATGCGCAATTTCAGAAGCGCAAGAAATTGCGATGAAGGTTCTTAAGGAACATCCTACTGTCCTAAGTGATCCTGAGCCTTGGGTTTTGGTGGATAACTTAAGCTGCACTAATGTCAACCTTCGTATCTATTTTTGGCTTGATGGAAAAAAGCATAGTTGGCTGAAAGTAAGATCTTCAGTCATACGTTTAATCAAACGCGCATTTCAGGAAGGAAATATACCTATGCCTGATGAAGGGCGAGAACGTATTTTCCCTGAGGGGATTGCCGTTCACATGGTCTCAAAAAAGGAAGAGAAGGATGAACAAGGTAAATCATCTATAGTTGATAAAGTCCAAAACGATAAAAAAACAGAAAAAGTCTCTACCGAAGCTGAAGGGAATCTCAATTCTGAGGCAGAAGGCATCAAAGAGCAAGCTCTGCAATCTC